>DVJL01000070.1 GCA_018716805.1 Candidatus Faecivicinus avistercoris
TATTGAGCGCCCCGGTGGGCATACTGTTGAAAGAGGTGAGAGGAATGTCCATTTTGACAATCACGCAGGACAATTTTGCTCAGGAGGTGCTTTCCTCCAAGGAACCGGTGCTGGTGGATTTCTGGGCGAGCTGGTGCGGCCCGTGCCGGATGATGGCGCCGATACTGGACCAGCTGGCGGATGCGCATCCGGAGATCCGCGTGGGCAAGGTCAACGTCGACGAGCAGCCGGATCTGGCGAGCCAGTTTCAGGTGATGAGCATTCCGACGTTGATTCTCTTCCGGAACGGCAAGCCGGTTGCGACGTCGATCGGCGTGCGCCCGATGGGCGATCTGGAGCAGATGATTCGCGAATGAGGCTCGCGGCGCGGTCGGAAAACAGGGCTTGAAGGGAGTCGGCCGCGCCGCAAGAAGGGGTTTCTGGGAATGAAGAAGGCGATTCGGAAGTATGCGGGCGTCATCTACATCGCGCTGATGTCCGCTGCGGTGCTCATCGTGCTGTCGTGCACGGACGAATTGGGCCAGGTGTGGACGGCGATGGGCTCGCTGGACGGGCGATGGGTGTTTGCTGCGCTCGGCTGTATCGCGGCCTACCTGTTCCTGCGCATGGCGGCGCTGCGGCACTACCTGGCAAGGCACGGCGTGCGCATCTCGTGGCGCACGGCGATGGGCGCGACCGGCGTGGGGCAGTTCTATTCCGCGATCACGCCGTCCGCCAGCGGCGGCCAGCCGATGCAGGTGCTCTGGCTGCGCCGGCGCGGCGTCCCCGCGAGCCTGGGTACGGCGTGCGTGTCGGCGAAGTTTCTGGGATTTCAGACGGCGTTTCTGATTTTGGGCGGCGTGCTCGGGCTGACGAACTGGGCGGCGGTGTCCGAACAGATCTATGGCCTCCGATGGCTGGTCGTGGCTGGATACGCCGTCAATGGCGGGCTGATCGTGCTGGTGATGCTGACCCTGCCGCGCGCGGGCATCGTCAGATGGCTGGGCGGATGGCTGGTCCGGCTGGGCGCGAAGCTCCACCTGGTCAAGCGGCCGCGGCAGGCGCTGGAGCGGTTTGAGGCCTCGTTTGCCGACTACCGCACGGCGCTCCTGTCGCTGCTCAAAACCCCGTCGGACGCGCTGGTGATGTTTGGACTGTCGCTTGCGCAGGTGGTCGCCTATATGGGCGTGACGGTCTGCCTGTACCACGCCTTTGGGCTGTCCGGCGCGAGCGACCTGTGGATCCTGACGCTTCAGACGCTTCTGTTCATCGCCGCGGCGTTTGTGCCGCTGCCCGGCGCGGCAGGGGCGCAGGAGAGCGGGTTCGTCGTGTTCTTTCGCGGGGTGTTTCCCGAAGGAAATCTCGCGGCGGCGATGCTCTGCTGGCGCTTCTTTACCTATTACCTGCTGATGATTGCAGGCCTCGCGATGACCGCGCTGGCCGGCAAGCGGAAGAACGGGGATTCGGAAATGCCGCCCGATTCGCCGGAGTAAACAGATCGCCCCGGGCGCCAGAAGCGCTCGGGGCGAAGGAGCATTCTGAGATTCCAGCAAATTTGGGTGTGCCTATGCGAATTGAACGATATGTATATCGAGGCGTTGCGGATATTTATATAAGAGGATTTTCTTATACGCCTCGGCGAATGACATCCCTGGTGGGTATGCTGTCGACGCAAGCGATTGCTGCGCTCATCGACGAGATTCCCGAAGGAGATTTGGCATTAAAGCTGTTGAACGAACATGGGATACAGCATTTCTTTTATTCAAATAAGCATCGACGTGCTTTGCTGGCTTTGTTTCCCTGTGACTGCAAAGGCGTCATCGTCCAGATGACGCTGGAATGGAAGATTGGAAGCATATTCATGTTTAATCTGAAAGATGCTGAGCAATGGCCGGCGTGTTGTCATAACATTCATAAGCTTTCTCCCAAATACATGGTTTCAAACGGCATGTCTGACATGACGATGGCGATTGATTTTGACGAGTATACCTGCGAAATCCGCGCGGATCTGCAAAGCCATGACGTGGATGAAATTGTCGAAGGAATCAGGAGAATTTGCGATGCAGTGTGACCGCCAGTCAAGATTCAACCTGCAATGGGCTGCTATAAAACCGGAGAGCGGGCAAGAGTTTCGATTCCTGCGCGCTCTCCGTTGTATTTTGGATGTTTCTGCTTAGATTTCGGGGATCTTGATCTCGATTTCGCGGCCAAGCTCGGCGGACTTGCAGATGCCGTCGATGATCGCCTGGTTGTACAGGATCTGGCTGGACGGAACCGGCGCCGGCTTGCCCTCCTTGATCGCATCCAGGAAGGAGCGGATCTTCTTGTAGAACAGGCCGCTGAATACGTCGTCGTCCGACTTGATGATCGGGATCTTCGTCTCGACCTGCGCGCCCGCGACGTCGGTGTACAGCGTCATCTCGCCGCCGACGGTGCCGTTCCAGCATTCCGTGGACGGGATGCGCAGCGCGCCCTTCTTGCCGAAGAGGATCGTGTCGCCGGGGGTGTCGACGTGCATGGCCCACGCGATGCGGAAGTCGAGCACGATGCCGCCCTCGAGGCGGATGAACGCCGCGGCGAAATCGTCGACGTTAAAGCGCTTGGCGTTTTCCTCCGCCGTGTGCTGCGCATCGGCGTACTGATACATCGGGTTCGTGCCGAAGAAGTTCGAGGTATAGCCGGTGACAGTCAGCGGCTTCGGATAGCCGATGGCGTTGAGCACCATGTCCAGCGAATAGCAGCCGATGTCGCCCAGCGCGCCGATGCCGGCGGTGGACTTCTCGATGAACGTGCTGTTCGGGATGCCGCGGCGGCGGCCGCCGCCGGTCTGGATGTAATAGATGTCGCCCAGCGCGCCGGACTCGACGATCTTCTTGATCATCTTCATGTTTTCATCGCCGCGCGGCTGGAAGCCGATGGAGAGCAGCTTGCCGCTCTTCTTCTCGGCGCGCATGACCTCGACGGCCTCGTCCAGCGTCACGGTGAAGGGCTTTTCGAGCAGCACGTTCACGCCGTGCTCGAGCGCGTAGATCGCCGGAGCGGCGTGTTGGGTGTTGTAGGTGCACACGCTGACGGCGTCGAGATCCGGCTCGTTGTCGATCAGCTCCTTGTGGTCATGATAGAAGTGCACGCCTTCCACGCCGTAGCGCTTCATGAACTTTTCGGCCTTGCCGTCAATCAGGTCCGCAGCGGCGACGATCTTGACGTCGGGCATCTGCAGATAGCTCTCGATGTGCGATTCGGCGATCCAGCCGGTGCCGATGATGCCGACCTTCAGGATGCGGGAGGTATCGATTTCCTTCGCCTCAATGCCCGGGGTGAAGTTGCTCAGTACGGTGTCTGCCATGGCAAACGCTCCTTTCAAAAATCCATATCCTTCCCTATTATAACACAAATGTGCCGGCTTTTGTAGCCCGAATTTTCCAGTTTTTCTAAAAAATTGTGCAGCTTTGCGCGCAATTTGTGCTGACTTGCGACGGCGTGTCGGATTCGTGCAATTAACCCTGCGCGCATTTACAAGGGGCGAAAACTGTGGTATTATGTTGAAATCAACCGACTGGAGGGGAACGATGTGAGGGTCAAAAACATGACCGAGGGCCGGCCGGCCAGGCTGATCTTCGGAATTGCGCTGCCGCTGATGCTCGGAAACATCTGCCAGCAGCTGTACACCGTCGTGGACGCGAGCGTCGTCGGCATTGGCATCGGCATGTCGGCGCTGGCGGCGCTGGGGGCGTCGGACTGGTTCAACTGGCTGTTCATCAGCATGGCGCAGGGCATGGCGCAGGGGTTCACCATCCCGATGGCGCAGGCGTTTGGCGCCGGGGACTATCCCGAGCTTCGCAAATGCGTGGCCAGCGCCGTGGTGCTCGCGGCGATTGCGAGCGCGATCATGACGGTGCTCGCGCTTTCGCTGATCCGCCCCGTGCTGGAACTTTTGCAGACGCCTCAGGACATCCGCCCGATGAGCGTGTCCTACCTGACGGCCCTGTTCATCGGCCTGCCCGTGGTCATGGCGTACAACCTGCTGGCGGGCATCCTGCGCGCGCTGGGCGACGGGAGGTCGCCGCTCTACGCGATGATCGTCGCCGCGGCGGTGAACATCGCGCTGGATGTGCTGTTCGTGATGGGCTTTGGCTGGGGCGTGGCGAGCGCGGCGGCGGCGACGGTGATCGCGCAGGTCTGCTCGTGCATCTTCTGCCTGTTCCGCCTCCGGCAGATCGATTTTCTGCGGCTTCGGCGCGAGGACTTCAGGCTCGCCGCGGCGCGCTGCGGCCGGCTGATCCGGATGGGCCTGCCGGTTTCGCTGCAGAATGCGATCATCGCCGTCGGCGGCATGATCGTGCAGCGCGTGGTCAACCCGCTGGGCGTGACGTTCATCGCGGGCTACACGGCGACCAACAAGCTCTACGGCGTGCTCGAGGTTGCGGCGATCTCCTATGGCTATGCGATGTCCACCTATTCCGGCCAGAATCTCGGCGCGCGCAAAATCGACCGCATTGGAAGAGGCGTGCGCGCGGGACTGGTGACCGGCGTGCTGACCGCCATTGTGATCGCCGGGCTGATGTTCCTGTTCGGCGAACAGATCGTCGGCCTGTTCATTGACACCGCCGAGGCAAACGCCGCCGAGGCGACGCGCATCGCGTGCGAATTCCTGTATGTGATGAGCGCGTTTTTGCCGGTGTTGTACATTTTGCACGTCGTGCGCTCGACGCTTCAGGGCATGGGCAACGCCATCATGCCGATGGTATCTGGTCTGGCGGAGTTCGTCATGCGCACGGGCGCGGCGCTGATCCTGCCCGGGCTGATCGGCTACTGGGGCGTGTTCTACGCAGAGGTGCTCGCATGGGCGGGGGCAGACGTGATCCTCGTCGCGACTTACTGCGTCACTTATTCCCGCCTGCGCAGGCAGAGCGCGCAGAGTTAGCTCCTTTGCGCCGCACGGGTCGCTCCCGCGCGGCGTTTTTTCCCTGGAAATGGTTGAAATATGCTCTGATTTTGCATATAATATGTGTATATTCATGATTTTGGGAGGATTGTGTGCGAATACTGATCTTATCCTGCAATACGGGAGAGGGACACAATGCGGCGGCGCGCGCGATGAAGCAGCGCATCGAATATGAGGGACACGAGGCCGTAGTGCTGGACTACATGCTGCTCAAGAGCGAGCGCGCCTCGCGCATTGTCAGCAACGGATACATCAATACCGCGAAGTACACTCCGCGGCTGTTTGGCGCGGCCTATTCGGCGGCGCTGAAGCTCAGCTCGCCGAAGCGGAAGTCGCCCGTCTACTGGGCCAACCGGTTCATGGGCAAGTACCTGCGCGCCTATCTGGCGGAAAACGAGTTCGACGCGATCATCATCACGCACCTCTATCCCGCCGAGGCGCTGACCTATCTCAAGCGGCGCGGCGAGCTTCGGCAGAAGGTGCTGGCCATTGCGACCGACTACACCTGCATTCCGTTCTGGGAGGAGACCGACTGCGACTGGTACATCTCTCCGCATCGGGATCTGCTCCCAGAGTACGTCGCGCGCGGCATGGACGAGCGCCGGCTGTACCCGTGCGGCATTCCGGTGGCGATGGAGTTTGCGCGGCGCGAGGATGCGCGTGAGGCGCGAAGGCGGCTGGGATTCAGGCCGGATCAGCCGATGTACCTCATCATGGGCGGCAGCATGGGGTTTGGCAAGATCCAGGCGTTTGCCTATGCGCTGTGCCGCATGAAGCGCGAGGAGGATCAGGTGGTCATCATCTGCGGCAACAACCGCCGGCTGCACCGCTTTTTGTCCAAGGAGCTTGCGTCGTTGCCGAACGTGCATGTGCTGGCGTTTGTCAACAACGTCTGGGAGTACATGGCGGCGTGCGACGTGTTGTATACCAAGCCGGGCGGCCTGACGTCCACGGAAGCGCTGGTCGGCAACGTGCCGTTCATTCATACTGCGCCGATTCCCGGCTGCGAGACGCGCAACCGGCAGTTCTTTGAGAAAAATGGCCTGAGCCTGTCTGCAAGTGGAATTCTGTCGCAGGTGGAGCTGGGCAGGATGTTGATGGAGTCCGAAGGCGTTCGGGAGCAGATGCGCGCGCGGCAGCGTGAATTCGCCCAGCCGGACGCCTCCGGGCAGATACTGGCTTTGATCGAGGCCGAATGCGGGGTGAGCGAGTGAGTCCCTACTTGTTTTACATCGCGCTGGGATATCTGATGGGCGGAATGCTGTTTGCGGACTGGCTGCCGAAGTGGCTGCACGGCGCCGATGTCGCGGCGAATTCGGACGACGGCAACCCGGGCACGTTCAACGCCTTCGCGCAGTGCGGCGTTCCGACGGGAATGCTGGTGCTGACCTGCGAGCTGGGCAAGGCATTTCTGCCGGTCTTTGCGGCCGGACGGCGCTTTGGCGTCGAGGACCGGCTGTTCGCGCTGGTGATGCTCGCGCCGGTGCTCGGCCATATCTTCCCGATTGCGCGCAGGGGCCACGGCGGAAAGGGCATCGCGGCGTCGTTCGGCGTGCTGCCCGCCCTCGCGCCGGACATCCGCCCGGCGGCGACGCTGGCGATGTGCTATATCCTGTTTTCCACGGCGCTCAGGGTGGAATCCCACCTGTGGCGCTCCGTGGTGACCTATGCCGCCTTTGCCGCGCTGGCATGGCTGCGGTTTGAGATTCAGGCCATCCGCGCCGGCTGCGTGCTGGTCGCGGCGGTCGTGATCGTCAAGCACCTGATCGTGCGCCCCGAGGGAGACGCGTTCTCGATGCGCCTGTTCGGCAGGCGGACGGCGGGATAGCGCAGGCCGGACGGGCATACAGACCGACCTTTTCTAATGAGGTGAACGCACATGAGCAATCCGGAGACGAGGTTTTCCATTGAGCGCGCAAATGCCGAGATCCGCGCCTGCGCAGCCGCCGTGCGCCGCACGCCGTATGCGCTGCGCTACCACATCGCCCCGCCCTGCGGCTGGATGAACGATCCGAACGGCCTCTGCCGCTCCGGCGGGCGGTATCACGTTTTCTACCAGCACTATCCCTACGCGCCCCAATGGGGCCCGATGCACTGGGGACATGCCAGCAGCGCCGACTTGGCTCACTGGCGGCATGAGCCGGTCGCGCTCGCGCCCGATCAGCCGTACGAGGCCGGCTGCTTTTCCGGAAGCGGCGCGGACGATTCCGGCGTGCTGACGCTGGTCTACACCGCGCACGACGATGCGCGCGCCATCAAGGAGACGCAGTGCGTCGCGCGTAGCTTCGACGGGGGACGGACGTTCGTCAAATCGGCGAACAATCCCGTCATTCCAGCGCCGCCGGAGGGCTGCGAAACCGATTTCCGCGATCCGAAGATCTGGCGCGAGGGCGACCGCTGGCTCCTCGTGGTTGGCACCGCGCGCGGCGGCCGCGGCTGCGCGGCGCTTTATGAAAGCGCCGACATCGAGCACTGGCAGTTCAAGGGCATCCTCTGTGAAAGCGACGGCGGGCTTGGAAGCATGTGGGAGTGTCCGAGCTTCTGCCGCGTGGACGGCCAGGATCTGCTCCTCATCTCGCCGATCGGCATGGAGGGGCACAAGAACATTGCGCTGTTCGGCGCATTCGACCCCGAAACCGGCCGGATGGCGGTCGACCACTGGCAGGAGATCGACCTCGGCGGCGATTTCTATGCCGCGCAGGTTCTCGACGACGGCGGCCGCACGCTGATGTTCGGCTGGATGGACATGTGGAACCGCGAGCATCCGACCGAGGCCGACGGCTGGGCGGGCGCGCTGACGATCCCGCGCGAGCTGTCCGTCCGCGAGGGCAGGCTGCTCCAGAACCCGCCGCGCGAGCTCGAGGCGCTGCGCGGGGAGACGCTGGCCGATTCTGCCGACTCTGCCGCGCTGCGCGATGTGCAAAGCGACGGCTATGAACTGCGGGTCGAACTGGATGCGCCCGAGGGCGCGCTCGTCTTTTCCGATGCGCGGGGCGAACTGCTGCGCGTCGAGCTGCGCGATGGAGAGGCGGCGTTCGCCATGCCGGGTCGTCCGGCCGTCTGCGCGCCGCTGGCGCTTCCCTTTGACGGGGCGGAGATTCGCGCGTTCATCGACCGCTGTTCGATCGAGTGCTTCGTCAATGGCGGCGAGGCGTGCTATACCTGCCGCGTCTATCCGCAGGATCACATTGTCGCCTGCGCGGCTTCCGGCCCCGTGCGCCGCGTGCGGGCGTGGGCGCTCGGCGATGCGTTTGAGGAGGCACCATGCTGAACATCGGCTGTCATCTCTCGGCGTCCAAGGGGTATCTCAACATGGGGCAAACGGCGCTGTCGATCGGCGCGAATACGTTCCAGTACTTTTCGCGCAATCCGCGCGGCGGGAACGCCAAGGCGTTTGACGCGGACGATGCCGCCGCGCTGGTCGCGCTTGCGGGCGAACACGGCTTTGCGCCGGTTTTGACCCACGCGCCGTATACGCTCAACCCCTGCGCCGCCTCGGAGGCCACGCTGGACTTCGCACACCGCGCGCTTTCGGAAGATCTCGCCCGGCTGGAGGCGTTTCCGGGCGCGCTGTACAACCTGCATCCAGGATGTCACGTCGGTCAGGGCGTCGAAGTTGGCATAAAAAAGATCGCCGAGTCGCTCGACGCCGCGATGTTTCCCGGCATGGGCACGACGGTGCTGCTCGAGACGATGGCGGGGAAGGGGAGCGAGGTCGGCGGCCGGTTCGAGGAGCTTCGCGAAATCATCGACCGCGTGCGGCTGAGCGATCGCGTCGGCGTCTGTCTGGACACCTGCCACGTCTACGACGCGGGCTACGACATCGCCGGCGATCTCGACGGCGTGCTGACGGAGTTCGACCGGATCGTCGGATTGAACCGACTGCGTGCCATTCATCTGAACGACAGCAAAAACCCCCTTGGAAGCCGCAAGGACCGGCACGAGCGGCTCGGCTTTGGGTCGATTGGACTGCCGGCGCTTTCGCGGATCGTCAACCATCCGGCGCTCAGGCATCTGCCCTTTTTCCTCGAAACGCCGAATGAGCTGGACGGCTACCGGCAGGAAATTGCGCTGATGCGCGAGCAATATGAAAAATGAGTTCAATGTGAAAGGCCATCCCATCGCAACGGACGCGGCGGGATGGCCTTTCCTGTGAATCGCCGGGGCATACTGGCGGACGAATTGGGAGACGGTGCAGGAAGCCGGCCTGATCGCAGGTGCGGCTCTCAGAGGGACAGATGCGCTGGCGCAGGGATTGGCTTGCGATCGCATGCGCCATGGCCGCAGGGCATATCCGCAGTCAGATGGAAATTTTGATGCGGGAACTGCTGCCGCTGCGAGCGCTGAAACGCATAGTGCGTCTGTCAGATAGGCAGATGCAGCAGGGAGGCGGCTTGTTATCACAAGCGCCATGGCCGCAGGGCATATCCGCAGTCAGATGGAAACCCCGATGCGGGAACCGGCTCTGCCGCAGCGAGCGCAGAAATCGCAGGGTGCGTCTCTCAGACGGGCAGATGCAGCGGGAGAACGGCTTGCGCTTGCGATCGCATGCGCCGTGGCCGCAGGGCATATCCGCGGTCAGATGGAAACCCCGATGCGTGAACCGGCTCTGCCGACGCGAGCGCGGAAACCGCAGGGTGCGTCTGTCAGACGGACAGATGTGGCAGGGAGGCGGCTTGTTATCGCAAACGCCGTGGCCGCAGGGCGATGCCGGCGAGCAGCAGCGCGGCGAGCGCGAGGAGGAGGTAGGCCGGGTTTCCGGTCAGCAGGTAGACCGGCAGCAGGAGCGCGCCGAACAGCACGTTCTGCCGCCACGGACGCCGGTCCGGCAGCGCTGCGAACGACAGGCGCAGCCGCTTCATCGCGCCGCGCAGTCCGGGGGCGCGCGGCGCGGCGATCTCCGAGCGCCGGATCAGTGGAATGAGCCTCGCGGCGTCAGCGATTTCGACGGCGGGTTCGCGCAGCGTCCTCGCGAGGACGCGCGCCTTTCCGTCGGCGTGGCACGGCGCGGCCAGTATCACGCGCTCCCGGCCGCGGTGCGATTTCCACGCGGAGAACACATCCCCGGCCGAAACCGACGCGCTCGCGTGCCGCGGCAGGTAGACCAGCGAATCTTCATCCACTTTGAGCAGCTTGCCGATCTGTTCGCGCGCTTCATCGTCCGGGCCGTAGGCCCAGCGCTCGAGCACGGCGGCGGCCTGGCGCGCGCTCATCCGGCCGCGAAAGCGCCGCCGGAGCTGCACAATCGGTATGCAGCAGGCGAACGACAGCGCGCAGGCGAGCGGGATGCTTCCGAATGCATTGAGAAACAGCAGGTACAGCGCGCAGGCGAGCAGGATCAGCAGCGCTGCGCGGTCGATTGTCTTGCCCATGAAAATCCCTCCGACATGAGCATTGACGCGCTCGCGCGCGATCATTCCGCCAGGAGAGATTTTTTTATGTTATAGGAGGACGCCGCCCGGCTGGCAGTCGAGCGCATCGCAGATGGCGTTGAGCGTGGAAAGGCGAGGCGTTGTTTGCCCGACTGGCCGGGATTGCACCGCATGAATGGCTTCAACGGCCCTTTGCGATGAACGTTTGCCGGTCCGATTGCAAAAAGGGGATGAAATTTGTCGGAAAGTATGGTATAATGAAAGTGGCAGACTGAACCGGCCGGCGGCATGGAGAAGGAGGAGCACAGATGAAAAAGCGGATTTCCGCGATCGTTCCCTGTTACAATGAGGAGGAAGCCCTGCCCCTGTTTTACAAGCGAATCTGCGAGGTCGCGGACAAGCTCCCCGAAGCGGATTTTGAATTCCTGTTCATCAACGACGGTTCGCGCGACGGCACGCTGCGCATTCTGCGCGGCCTCGCGGGAAGGGACGGGCGCGTGCGATACATCTCATTTTCGCGCAATTTCGGCAAGGAAGCCGGCATGTTGGCGGGGTTGGAGCACGCCACGGGCGATTACGTCGCCATTCTCGATGCCGATTTGCAGGATCCGCCGGAGTTCTTCATCGACATGTACCGCATTCTGGAAGAGGGCGAATACGATTGCGTCAACCTCTACCGCGAGGATCGCGAGGGAGAGGGGAAGATCCGCTCGTTTTTCTCGGATGCGTTCTATAAAGTCTACCGCAGAGTGACGAACATCGACCTGCGCAGCGGCGCGCGCGACTTCCGCCTGATGACGCGGCAGGTGGTCGACTGCATTCTGCAGATGAAGGAGTACAACCGCTTCACCAAGGGCATCTTCAGCTGGGTCGGCTTCAATACGAAGTGGATCGGCTACAAGAATGTGGAGCGCGCGGCGGGGGAATCGAAGTTCTCGTTCCGCTCGCTGGTGCGCTATTCGATCAACGGCATCACGTCGTTCTCCACGGCGCCGCTGATGCTCGCATCGGGCTGCGGCATCGCCTGCTGTGCGATCGCGGTGCTGCTGGCGCTGTACTATCTGATCAAGACGCTGCTGTTCGGCGATCCGGTCGCCGGCTTCCCGACGATCATCTGCCTGATGCTGCTGATCGGCGGCATCCAGTTGCTGTGCATCGGCATCCTTGGCAGCTATCTGTCCAAGACGTACATGGAGACCAAGCGCCGTCCGCAATATTTTGTCAAGGAGACGGAAGCGTCCGTGCGCAGCAAAAGGGCAGAACAAGACGGCGAAACCGCCCTGAAGGGCGC
>DVJL01000071.1 GCA_018716805.1 Candidatus Faecivicinus avistercoris
TCTGCTTCGGCCCGCCGGCGGGCAGCTGTTACGGAAGCCCGTCGCTGCTGGTTTCCTCCCTCTCCATCGCCGGCAGGTGCAGGGGCTCTGCCCCTGCACCCCGCCAAGGGGACTGAGTCCCCTTGGAACCCGCGGCTGAGGTTCGGGGCCCGGGCATACATCGGCCGTGGGCGGCGGAGGGCCGCCCGCGGCTTGAGGTGTGGGTGCTTGGCGGTACTTGTTTGAAATCGATTTCGTTTTCGGGGATGAAGCGGTGGGGCTTCGCACTCTTGCTGAGTTGGGTGGTTGGTGCGAAAGGTTTCGCAGAGATTTTGAATTTACAGGAGGCTTGACATGGCGGGAATTCCATTTAAGGCCGCGCTGTTTGATTTGGATGGTACGCTGCTGGACAGCATGTACGTCTGGTCGCGCGTCGATGAGGTGTTCTTTGCCGCGCGGGGCATCCCGCTGCCGGAGGATTACGGCCGCGCGATTGCGGGCAAGAGCTTTCGCGAGTCGGCGCAGTATACGGTCGAGCGCTATCTGCCCGGAGAGCGGTGGCAGGATGTCTGCGCGGAGTGGACGCGCCTGTCGGAGCTGGAATATGCCCACAACGTGCGGCTGAAGCCCGGCGCGATGTCGTATCTGCGGATGCTGCGCCGCGAGGGCGTGAAGCTGGCGGTGGCGACGGCGCTGACGCCGAAGCTGTTCGAGCCCTGCCTGCGGAATTTGGGCATCGACGATCTGTTCGACGCGTTCTGCTCGACGGAGCACACCGGCGGGCGCGGCAAGGCGTCCGGCGAGGTGTACCTGCTGGCGGCGGAGAAGCTCGGCGTCGCGCCGGAGGACTGCGCCGTGTTCGAGGATGTGCTGGCGGGCGTCGAGGGCGCGAAGGCCGTCGGGATGCGCGCCTATTGCGTGCGCGACAGCCACTCGGAGAAGGACTTTGACGCCATCGCCCGCTTGGCCGACGGCATGATCGATTCCTTCGACGAGATGCGCGCGCACCACGCCTTTGCGCCGTCGCCGCGATGCGTGATCTTCACCGCGCGCTGCGAGGGCGATCTGCGCGCGGCCTACGCGCCCGAGCCGGGCGACCGGATCCTCTGCGCGGACGGTGGATGGAAGCTGGCGCGCGAGCTGGGCGTGCAGCCGGAACTGGTGATCGGCGATTTTGATTCGTCGGAGGCACCCGAGTCCGGCGCGGTGGAGCGCCATCCGGTCATGAAGGACGACACGGACACGATGCTCTGCATCAAGCATGGATTGCGGGCGGGCTGCGAACGGTTCTGGATCGTCGGCGGGTTCGGCGGGCGGTTCGACCACACGATGGCGAACATCCAGTCGCTCGCCTACGCGGCGTCGCGCGGCGCGTCGGCCGGCATGGCGGACGGCTTCTGCCGGGCTCATGTGCTGAAGGACGGCGCGATGACGCTGGCGCGGCGGCCGGGCAAGCTGTCGCTGTTCGCGCTGGGCGGCCGCTGCCGCGGCGTGACGCTGTGCGGCGCGCTCTACCCGCTGGAGAACGCCGAGCTGGTCAGCGATTTTCCGCTGGGCGTGAGCAACGAGTACGCCGCGGACGAGGCGGAGATCTCCGTCGCCGAGGGGATGCTGCTGATTGTGCAGACGGGCGACTCAATTTGATTCAAAACTTAACATAACGACCGCGGCGATGCGAACCGCCTGCGGCGCAGCAATCGTCACCCGCCGGTAACCGCCTTTGGTTACCGGCGGGTTTCTATGGCACCGAAAAGTGCGTACTTTTCAAATCCGGGGAAGGGTGCTATCCTTTTCTTGCGGGCGGGAAAGGAAAGCACGCCCGCAGGAAACGACCCCGAGGAGGAAACCACCATGAAGAAACTCATCGCCCTTGCACTGACCGCACTGATGCTGCTGACCGGCGCGTCCGCGCTGGCGGAGGCCGAGCCGCAGACCCAGATCGAGAAGGCGCTCGCGCTGATCGGCACGTTTGCCTCTGGCGACGCGGAGCTGGCCGCGTCGCTGCTCGACGAGAACTACATCCAGCACAACCTCGCCTACGGCACCGGCCGGGACGCCTTTGTCGCGTCGGTCGAGGGGCTGGCGGCCGCGCCCGAGGCGACCACCGTGGAGAACATCCGCGCGTTCGAGGACGGCGAGTACGTCTTCCTGCACACGGTCTACAACTTCGCCGGCGCAGGCGAGCAGGTCGCCTTCGACATCTTCCGCTTTGATGAGGACGGCGAGATTGCCGAGCACTGGGACAATCTGGCTGCGTTGGCCGGGGAAAATCCGTCCGGCCACACGCAGATCGACGGCACGGCGGAGATCGCCGATCTGGATAAGACCGAGGAGAATCGCGAGCTGGTTGAAAACTTCCTGTACGACGTGATGCAGGGCAACAACCCGGACAAGACCGCCGACTACTTCGACGGCGACGCCTACATCCAGCACAACACCGCGATTGCCGACGGCGTTTCCGGCCTGAGCGAAGCGCTGGCGGCGATGGCCGGGCAGGGCGTCGAGATGATCTACGACGAGGTGCACATGGTGCTGGCGCAGGGCAACTTCGTGCTGGCCGTCAGCGAGGGCACCTACGGCGGCGTGCCGACGAGCTACTACGACCTGTGGCGCGTCGAGGGCGGCAAGATCGCCGAGCACTGGGACGTCATGGAGACCATCGCCGACGAATCGACCTGGCAGAACGAGAACGGCAAGTTCTAAATCGCAGCCTGAAGGCTGAAATGGGACGGAATCGCTTGTGAACAACCGCCGGAGCCATGCGCTTCCGGCGGTGGAAAGAGAGAATCGGAGGAAAGAAAAATGAAGATGGCAGTTGTTTGTGCAAACGGCAAGGCGGGCAAGTGGATCGTGAAGGAAGCGATGGCGCGCGGGCTGGACGTGACGGCGGTCGTGCGCGGCGAGAACCGCACGGAGGCCAAACAGGCGCTGGTCAAGGATCTCTACGACCTGACGGCGGAGGATTTGAAGGGATTCGACGTGGTCGTGAACGCGTTCGGCGTGTGGACGCCGGAGACGCTGCCGCAACACAGCACGTCACTGAAGCACCTGTGCGACATCCTGAGCGGCACGGACGTGCGGCTGCTGGTGGTCGGCGGCGCGGGCAGCCTGTATGTGAACCCAGAGCACACCGCGCAGGTCATGGACGGCCCGGACTTCCCGGATGTGTTCAAGCCGCTGGCGTCGATGCAGGGCGCGTCGCTCGTCGAGCTGCGCAGGCGCGACGACGTGAAGTGGACGTACCTCAGCCCGGCCGCGGACTTCCAGGCCGACGGCGAGCGCACCGGCAAGTATCTGCTCGGCGGCGAGGAGCTTACGCTGAACGAGCGCGGCGAGAGCGTCATCAGCTACGCCGACTACGCCATCGCCATGGTGGACGAAGCGGTCTCCGGAAACCACATCCGTCAGCGCATCAGCGCGGTCCGCGCTTGAACCGCCCGCGAGGGATGCATCTCAAAGGAAGAATCCGCGAATAAAAATGCCCCTGCTGCCAGAACCGGCGGCGGGGACATTTTCGCTACAGTGGTGTCGGACATGTGGAAGGGACGCGGGCAATTTCCGGGAGGTGGCGGTTACCACCATTCGACTTCGCCGAGAATGAGCTCGCAGCCGGCTTGGATGGTCTGCGTCAGATCTTCGCCGAGCGCATCCGCAATGCTGTGACCTTCGCGCCGAGGGCGATTTTTGGGAGGTTGGCAGTTACCACCATTCGACTTTGCCGAGAATGAGCTCGCAGCCGGCTTGGATGGTCTGCGTCAGATCTTCGCCGAGCGCATTTGCGGCGCTGTTGACCTCTGCGCCGAGTTCACTGAGCATATCGCCGAGCGCATCCGCGAGGGCATCCGATTCCGCCTCGGCTTCGGCGAGCTTTTCCGCCGCGCGGCCGAGCCAGTATTCCGGCGCGGCCTTGGAGAACTCCGCCAGCACAGGGTAGACGTTCAGCGCGTCGCGCAGTTCGGAGGAGTCCGGGGCGGATGCGGGAGATGCGTCAGGCTCGGGCGCGGAAGGTGCGCCGGACGCAGGTGCGGAGGGTGAGTTGGGAGCGGATGCGCTGCGCGGCGCGTCAAGTGCGGGCGTGGAGGGAGTCTCGGACACGGGAGCAGCGGGCGCATCAAGGGCGGAGGTGCGGGGCGCGTCTGAAAGCGCAGCGTTTCCCGCCCGTGGCCATGGAGCCTCCGCGGTGCTGCGCGGCATGCCGGGCGCGTCCGAGGGTGCAGCGTCTCCTGCCTGCATTGGGGAAATCTCCGCGGTCGCTTCTCCGGTGCGGCCCGGCAGGGCTTCTCCGGCGTTTTCCGCCAGCGCGGCGCCGATCAGCAATGCGATTGCCAGTGCGGCGAGAATCCAACGGCCGATGCGCTTCATGTCCGTTCCTCCTGTAGTGGCTTTCTTCTCTATTATCCATGACCAGGCGGCGTTTGTCAACCGTTTGCGTGGAAGAATCTTCCCGCACCAGTCAGAATCCGCTCTCCGGCTGCGCGCAGGAACTTCGCCATACCGACCAGATTTGTCAACTGCTTGCGCGGCAGAACTTCTCCGCGTCGTCCGAAATTCGCAAGCCATTTGCCCAGCAGAACTTCTCCGTGCCGGGGAATTTGTCCGCCGCTTTCGTGGCAGAATCCTGCCGTGCCGGTTGCGTCTGGGCAATGGAAAGCGGGCAGAGGATTTTCCTCTGCCCGCCCAGAGCGCTGACAAAGCCCGCAAACGCAAAAACTGCTCTGACAAGGGAGAAGTCAGAGGCAATTTTTGCTTCCAGCGTCAGCTGCACTTGCCGACTGCGGTCACTTACGTCCAAGTAAGCTCCCTTGCCTGCAAGTTTGCTCCCTTGTCTTGCAGACTTTCTCAGCACTCTGGCAGTCTGTTGATTTTGTCAACAAACTGAGCGGGCAGAGGATTTTCCTCTGCCCGCCACGTTTCCGAAAGATCGCGATCTTCGGAAACCGGTTTGAAATCAGTTGGCCAGACGCTTGTAGGAGGCCAGGCGCGCAGCGGCGTCCTCTTCGGCTTCCTTGAACAGCTCGGGCGCGACATCCGGGAACTGACGCAGCAGCGTCGCATAGCGGTTCTCGCCCTTGATGAAGTCCTGATAAGAATCGGTCGGATCCTTCGAGTCGAGCGTGAACTTCTTGCCTTCCTCGGCGGTCGGGTTGTAGCGGTAGGTCTGCCAGTAGCCCGCCGCGACGGCCTTCTTGATCTCAAGCTGTGCCTGGTTCATCTTGATACCGTGGTTGATGCAGGGCGCGTAGGCGATGATGAGGGACGGGCCCGGATAGGCCTCGGCCTCGGTCATGGCCTTCAGCACCTGCGCCGGATCGGACATGGCGACCTGGGCGACGTAGACGTAGCCGTAGGACATCGCCATCATGCCGAGATCCTTCTTCTTGGTGCGCTTGCCGGCCGCGGCGAACTTGGCGACCGCCGCGTGCGGAGAGGACTTGGAGGCCTGTCCGCCGGTGTTGGAGTACACCTCGGTGTCGAGCACCAGCACGTTGACGTCCTCGCCCTGCGCGAGCACGTGATCGAGTCCGCCGTAGCCGATGTCATAGGCCCAGCCGTCGCCGCCGAAGATCCAGAAGGACTTCTTCGTCAGCAGGTCGGCGTTCTCGATGACCTTGCGGGCCAGCGTGCAGGCTTCGCACGGGCAGACCTTGCCGTTGGCGAGCCATGCGGCCTCGCCGGGCGTGCCGGTCAGGTCGCGCGCCGGATCGGTGGCCACCTTGCAGGCCTCGAGCAGCTTCGCGCCCGCGGTCTTGGAGCCCTCGGCGTCGTTCATCTTCTCCAGCCACTCTGCGCCCGCGGCCTGGATGGTCTCGTCGCAGTAGGGGATGGCGATCAGCTTGCGGACGGTGTCGGCCAGCTTCTCGCGGCGCTGCTTGACGCCGATCTGCATGCCGAAGCCGAACTCGGCGTTGTCCTCGAACAGGCTGTTCGCCCACGCCGGACCGTGGCCGTCTTCGTTGACCGTGTAGGGGCAGGTCGGAGCGGAGCCGCCGTAGATCGAGGAGCAGCCCGTGGCGTTGGCGATGATCATGCGGTCGCCGAACAGCTGGGTGACCAGCTTGACGTAGGGCGTCTCGCCGCAGCCCGCGCAAGCGCCGGAGAACTCAAACAGCGGCTTCTTGAACTGGCTGTCCTTGACGGTCTTGAGGTTCAGCTCGCCCTTGAACTCAGGCAGCTTCTGCGCGAACTCCCAGTTCGCCTCCTGCGCGGACTGGCTCTCCAGCGGCTTCATCTCCAGCGCGAGCTTGGCGCCCTTCTGGTTGACGGGGCAGACCTGCGCGCAGTTTCCGCAGCCGGTGCAGTCCAGAGGGGAGACCTGCATGCGGTACTGATAGCCCTTGAACTTCGGGCCGAGCGCCGCCTTGGTCTCGAAGGTGGCCGGGGCGTTCTTCATGTCCTCCTCGGAGATGAGGTACGGACGGATCGCGGCGTGCGGGCAGACCATCGAGCAGTTGCCGCACTGGATGCACGCGTCGATGTTCCACTGCGGAACGGTGACGGCGATGCCGCGCTTTTCAAACTTGGTCGTTCCGGTGGGCACGCGGCCGGCGGCGTCGATCATGCTGACGGGCAGCTTGTCGCCCTCCTGCGCGAGGATCGGCGCGACGAACGCGTCGAAGTACTCGGTCGTTCCCTCGACCTTGACCGGAACCGCGCCCTCGGTCGTGGTCGCCCACTCGGCGGGCACCTTGACCTCGTTCAGGCCGGAGATGGCGATGTCGATGGCGTCCCAGTTCTTCTTGACGATCTCGTCGCCCTTCTTGCCGTAGGTCTTCTTCGCATACGCCTTCATGTACTCATCCGCCTGCTCGTAGGGGATGATGTTGGCGAGCTTGAAGAACGCCGCCTGCATGATGGTGTTGATGCGGCCGCCCATGCCGACCTTCTGGGCCAGCGAAATGGCGTCGATGGTGTAGAGCTTGGCTTCCTTCTTCGCCAGCAGCTGCTTCATGGAGGCCGGCAGGTGGGTGTTCAGCTCCTCGGCCGTCCACGGGCAGTTGAGCAGGAAGGTGCCGCCCTGCTTGAGCGCGGAGACCATGTCGTACTTGGTCACATAGCTCGGGTTGTGGCAGGCGATGAAGTCCGCCGAGTCGATCAGGTAGGTCGACTTGATGGGCGTGTCGCCGAAGCGCAGGTGGCTGACGGTGATGCCGCCGGACTTCTTGGAATCGTAGGAGAAATACGCCTGCGCGTACTTGTCGGTGTGGTCGCCGATGATCTTGATGGAGTTCTTGTTCGCGCCGACGGTGCCGTCGGAGCCGAGGCCGTAGAACATACAGGACACGGTGCCGGCCGGGGCGACGTCGAGCGTCTCGCCCAGTTCGAGCGACGTGTGCGTCACGTCGTCGGTGATGCCGACGGTGAAGTGGTTCTTCGGCTCGTCCGCGCTGAGGTTGTCGAACACGGCCTTGACCATCGTCGGGTTGAACTCCTTGGAGCCCAGGCCGTAGCGGCCGCCGACGACCTTGATGCCGGTCATGCCCGCCTCGAGCAGCGCAGAGCAGACGTCCAGGTACAGCGGCTCACCCAGGGAGCCGGATTCCTTCGTGCGGTCCAGCACGGCGATCTTCTTCGTCGTGGCGGGGATGGCGCTCAGGAAGTGCTTGATCGAGAACGGACGGTAGAGGTGCACCTTGATCAGGCCGACCTTTTCGCCCTTCTTGGTCAGATAGTCGACGGTCTCCTCGATGGCGTCGCAGCCGGAGCCCATGCAGATGATGACGCGCTCGGCATCCGGCGCGCCGACGTAGTCGAACAGCTTGTAGTGGCGTCCGGTCAGCTCGCCAACCTGCTTCATGACCTCTTCGACGATGTCGGGCGTGGCCAGATAGTACTTGTTGGCGGCCTCACGGCCCTGGAAGTAGATGTCGGGGTTCTGCGCCGTGCCGCGCTGATGCGGATGCTCCGGATTCAGGCCGCCCTTGCGGAACTCGGCGACCTTGTCCCAGTCGACCAGGCCGGCGATCTCGGCGTAGTTGTCCTTGGGATCGATGGCGTCGATCTTCTGGATCTCGTGCGAGGTGCGGAAGCCGTCGAAGAAGTGCAGAAACGGCACGGAGGCCTTGATGGTGGCCAGGTGCGCGATCAGCGCCATGTCGGTGGC
The DNA here is from genome assembly GCA_018716805.1 of Candidatus Faecivicinus avistercoris. Lineage (GTDB taxonomy): Bacteria > Bacillota > Clostridia > Christensenellales > Aristaeellaceae > Faecivicinus > Faecivicinus avistercoris. The sequence goes on from DVJL01000071.1 coordinate 8,081, forward strand.
CTCCTGCACGGAGTTGGAGGCGAGCATCGCAAATCCGGTCTGGCGGCAGGCCATGACGTCGGAGTGATCGCCGAAGATGTTCAGCGCGTGGTACGCCAGCGCGCGCGCGGAGACGTGGAACACGCAGGGCATCAGCTCGCCGGAGATCTTGTACATGTTGGGGATCATCAGCAGAAGGCCCTGAGACGCGGTGAACGTGGTGGTCAGCGCGCCCGCAGCGAGGGAGCCGTGCACGGCGCCCGCAGCGCCGCCCTCGGACTGCATCTCGGTGATGCGGACCTTCTGGCCGAACAGGTTGGTGCGGCCGTGCGCCGCCCACTCGTCGGCAACCTCCGCCATCGGGGAGGAAGGCGTGATCGGGTAAATCGCGGCCACGTCGCTGAAAGCATAAGCGACATGGCTGACGGCGGTATTACCGTCAACGGTCAATTTGATGCTCAATGGAAAGAACCTCCTTCTTGTCATTCACTGCTGTTACACAGATGAACCATCATCTTATATTATAAGCATGTTTTGATTCAAAGTCAACGCCCAACGGCGCGCACCCGCGCGGCGAGCGCGTTAATTTTGACGAACTTTCGCGCACCGGCCCGAACGATGCGGCGGCCTTTCCCGCAGAAGCGGGATCACCGGCGAGGTTCGCCGCCGCCGGGGGCGTTCCCGGCTTCGGACGGGTTGGAAGTATCCGCCTCGCCGGAGGCGGCATTCGGCTTGCAAGAGCCGTCCTCGTCCTCGGAAAGCGCAACACCTTCCGCCCTGGCGGCATCCGGTTCGCTGGAGGCTTCCTCGGCCTCAGAGAAGCCGGCGTCTCCCGCTTCAGCGGAGGCGTCCGGTTCCCAGAGAGCGTCTTCGGATTCGGAGAACTCGGGATCTTCCGCCTTGCCGGGGGCGCTGTCCGGCTCGTGGAGCATCCGGAAGATGGCGGCGGCGACGCTCTGCGGAAGCCCGGGCACCTGCTCGATCTCGTCGAGGGAGGCGCTCTTCAGCGCCTCGACGGTCTTGAAGTGCTTGAGCACGGCCTTGCGCCGCGCGGGGCCGACGCCGGGCACGCCGTCGAGCCGCGACGCGACTGAAGCCTTGCCGCGCAGGCTGCGGTGGTGGGTGATGGCGAAGCGGTGCGCTTCGTCGCGCAGGCGCTGGATCAGGTGCAGCGCGTTGGAGTGGCGGTCGAGCACGATGGACATGTCGCTGTACGGCAGCACGATTTCCTCGATGCGCTTGGCCAGGCCGAACATCGGGATGTTCAGACCGAGCGCGTGCATGGCGTCCTGCGCGGCCGAGAGCTGGCCGCGGCCGCCGTCGATGAGGATCAGATCCGGCAGGTCGGAGAACTTTCCGCCGCGCGGGTCGAGCCCCTGCGCCTGCCGCTCGGCCAGCTCGTTTAAGCCGTGGGCGAGCCGGCGGGTGATGACCTCGTGCATAGAGGCGAAGTCGTTCGCACCCTCGACGGTCTTGATGCGGTAGTGGCGGTATTCGCGGTTGACGCTGACGCCGTCGATCATCACGACCTCGCTGGCGACGCTCAGAACGCCCTGCGTGTTGGAGATGTCGTAGCCCTCGATGCGCCGCGGGGGCCTGTCCAGCCCCAGTACCTGCGCCAGCTCCTCGACCGCGCCGATGGTGCGCGCGCGGGTGTTCGCCAGCCGCCGGTCGATCTTCTCGGCCTCGTCGCGCAGGTTCTTCATCGCGACGCTGACCAGCCGGAACTTGTCGCCCTTGCGCGGCGTCTGCAGGTACACGCGGTGGCCGGCGCGCTCGGTCAGCAGCTGCTCGACGATCTCCTGCTCCGGCGCGGAGGCGGACAGCAGGATCTCGCGCGGCGGGACGTTTTCGTCGCCGTAGTACTGCAGCATGAACTGCGTGAGGATCTCGCCCGCGGGATCGTCGCCCGCGCCCTCGAGCGTGAACCGCTCCGAGCCGATCAGCCGGCCGGAGCGCACGAACAGGAGCCGCACGAGCGCGTCGGCGTCGTGGTGGAGCACGGCGATGACGTCGCGGTCGGCGTCGTTGGTCGAGATGGCGGTCTGCTTTTCCAGCAGCGCCTCGACGGCGCGGATGCGGTCGCGGTAGACGGCGGCGCTCTCGTAGTTCATCTCCTTCGCCGCCTCGGCCATGCGGGCCTTCAGCGCGTCGAGCACGGGCTTGTACTTGCCGTTTAAGAAGTCGAGCGCGCCGTCGAGCGCCTGCCGGTAGGTCTCCCTGGAGACGTTGCCCGCGCAGGGCGCCATGCAGCGGCCGATCTGGTATTGTACGCACGGCCGGCGCGGCTTGTCCGGGTGGATCGCGTAGGCGCAGTCGCGCAGCGGATAGATCATGTGCAGCACGTCCATGACCTCGCGGACGACCGTCGCGCCGCGATAGGGGCCGAAGTAGCGCGCGCCATCGCGCTCCTGGCGGCGGGCCAATTCGATGCGCGGGAAGTCGTCGTTCAGGTCGACGCGGATGTAGGGATACGCCTTGTCGTCTTTGAGGAGGATGTTGTAGTGCGGCATGTGGCGCTTGATGAGGTTGCACTCGAGCGTGAACGCCTCCAGCTCGCCCTCGACGAGCATGATGTCGAAATCGTCGATCTTTTCGACCATCGCGCGCACCTTCGGCGTGTGGGCGCGATAGGCGTGGAAGTACTGCGACACGCGGTTTTTGAGGTTCTTCGCCTTGCCGACGTAGATGATTTCGCCCTTGGACTTCATCAGATAGCAGCCCGGCGAATCGGGCAGGTTGGCGAGCTTCCACTCGAGTTCGGCGTTCATGGCGGTGCCTCCTTTCAATTCGTGCGCCGTGAAGGGGAAAATTGCGCCGCGGCCGTTCCGGCCGGCGGGCCGCTTTCGTGCGCCCGGCTCGGACGCCGGAGAGGTCGCAGGGAACATCGATGGAATCTATGGAAAGCCATTTCGCGCGCCCGGTTCGGACGCCCAGAGCCCGGCGCGGGCCGTCCGCCGCCGGCGGGATCAGGGCTTGGCGGCGCGGCTCTTCAGCCAGATCATCAGCACGGAGATGTCGCCGGGCGAGACGCCGGGGATGCGGCTGGCCTGGCCGAGCGACTTGGGACGCTGGCGGTCGAGCTTCTGGCGGGCCTCGATGCGCAGGCCGGAGAGGCTCAGGTAGTCGGCGTCCGGGGGCAGGGGCGTGTCCTCAAGGCGCTGGAATTCGCGCACGGCGGCGGCCTGCCGGGAGATGTAGCCCTCGTACTTGGCGGCGATCTCCACCTGCTCCTCGGCGTCGGGGGCGAGCTCGGGCAGCTCGGGGTGCGCCTCGCGCAGCGCGCGGTAGCTCGCGCCCTCCTTGCGGAGCCGGTCGCTTAAGTGCAGGCGCTCGAGGGCGGACTGAGCGCGCCCGGCCGCTTCGCGCTTCTTAAGCATCTTCTCATAGCGCTCGCGGCTGGCGAGGCCGGCTCTGTAGCCCATCTCGGTCAGGCGGAGGTCGGCGTTGTCCTGCCTGAGCAGCAGGCGGTATTCGGCGCGGGAGGTCATCATGCGGTAGGGTTCGTCGACGCCCTTGGTGACCAGATCGTCGATCAGCACGCCGGCATAGCCGTCCGCGCGGGTCAGGCGCATGGGCGGCCGTCCGGCGGCGAAGAGCGCGGCGTTGATGCCGGCGCAGAGGCCCTGCGCGGCGGCTTCTTCATAGCCGGAGGTGCCGTTGACCTGCCCGGCGAGGTAGAGGCCGGCGATGTGGCGCGCGCCGAGGGTGGAATCGAGGGCGAGGGGATCGATGCAGTCGTACTCGATGGCGTAGGCTAGCCGGAGCACGCGGGCGTTCTCCAGCCCGGGAACACTCGCGTAGATCATGCGCTGGACGTCCTCGGGCATCGAGGTGGACATGCCCTGCACATACCATTCGTTCGTGTGGAGTCCCTCGGGTTCAAGGAAGATCGGATGGTGGTCCTTGTCGCGGAAGCGGACGATCTTGTCCTCGATGGACGGGCAGTAGCGCGCGCCGGTGCCGTGGATGGAGCCGGAGTACATCGGCGCGCGGTCGAGGTTGTCCAATATGATCCGGTGCGTCTCGGGCGTGGTGTAGGTCAGGTGGCAGATCGCGCGGTTTTTGAGACCGGCGGGATCGGTCATGAACGAAAACGGCACTACCGGCTCGTCGCCGTACTGGGGTTCCATCTTGGAGAAGTCGATCGTGCGGCCGTCGACGCGCGCGGGCGTGCCGGTCTTGAACCGGCGGATGGAGAAGCCGAGGTCGATCAGGCTCTTCGTCAGCGCGTTGGCGGCGAGAAGGCCCTGCGGGCCGCCGTTCCACGCACACTCGCCGATGATGATGCGGCTGTTTAAGTAGACGCCGCAGGCGACGACGACGCAGCGGCAGGCGATCCGCGCGCCGGTCGTGGTGCGCAGGCCGGTCACGCGGCCGTTCTCGACGTCGATGCGCTCGACTTCTGCCTGCCGCAGCTCGAGGTTGGGGCAATCGTCCACCGCCCGACGCATACGCTGTTGGTAGGCGCGCTTGTCCGCCTGCGCGCGCAGGCTGTGCACGGCCGGCCCCTTGCCGGTGTTGAGCATGCGCGACTGGATGAACACGTCGTCGATCGCACGCCCCATCTCGCCGCCCAGCGCGTCCACCTCGCGCACGAGGTGTCCCTTCGCCGTGCCGCCGATGGAGGGGTTGCACGGCATCATCGCCAGCGCGTCCAGATTCATGGTGATGAGCAGCGTCCTGTGCCCCATGCGCGCGCAGGCGAGCGCGGCTTCGCAGCCGGCGTGCCCCGCGCCGACGACGGCAATGTCAAATCTCTCGGCCAAGATGGGTCTCTCCTTCGTTGCGGATCGCGCGGAAACCGCGCTTCATCGCTCTATGATACCACACTCCGCCGCCGTTTCGCGGGGGGACAAAAAAATTTTACATCGGTTCTGTATTGTATTTTGCCCTGCGGAGTGATAGTATAGGAATGGCAAAAGTTAGATATATCTAACAAAATCGAATCCGATTTCGGGGGGAAGCGGCATGGAGGAAACCGGGAGGAGCCTGCAATCGCTGGCGGATGGGCAGTCGGGCGTCGTGGAGCGCATCGCGCTGACGGGCGCGACGAAGCGGCGGCTGATCGAGATGGGCATCACGCCGGGCACGCGCGTGGGCGTATTGAAGCGCGCGCCGCTGGGCGACCCGATTGAAATTCTGTTGAGGGGCTATTCGCTGACGATTCGCGGCACGGACGCTGCGCAGATCTTCGTTGGGGAGGTGCGCCCATGAACATCACCATCGCGCTGGCGGGCAATCCGAACAGCGGCAAGACGACGCTGTTCAACGCGCTGACTGGGTCGAACCAGTATGTGGGCAACTGGGCGGGCGTGACAGTGGAGCGCAAGGAGGCGGTATTCGACATCGGCGACGACCGCGCGACATTGGTCGACCTGCCGGGCGTGTACTCGCTGTCGCCGTATTCGATCGAGGAGAACATCACGCGCCACTTCATCGCGCAGCACCAGCCGGACGTGGTGCTCAACATCGTGGACGCGACGAACCTGGAGCGCAACCTCTATCTGACGCTTCAGCTGATGGAGCTGGAGCGGCCGGTGGTCGTGGCGCTCAACCTGATGGATGAGCTGAAGCGCCGCGGCGAGTCGATCGACTGCGCGCGGCTTTCGCAGGCGCTGGGCGCGCCGGTGGTGCCGATCTCGGCCAAGCGCCGGCAGGGCTTCGACGAGCTGTTTCAGGCGATCCACGACCAGGCGCACGATCCGAAGACTTCCTATCCCTCTCGGCACTACGACGCCTCGACCCGCGAGGCGCTGCGCGAGATCGTCGAGGCGCTCGGCGGCTTTTCGGCGCACAGCGCGTTTGACGTGGACGAGCACTTTGAGCACCGCGACCAGAACGAGCGCGACGACGACCACTCCGCGCGCGCGGACCACCGGCACATCGGCGGCTACGACGACGAGGGCGACGTGGACTACGCCCCGCCGACGATGTGGGTGGCGCTGAAGCTGCTCGAGGGCGACGAGCTGCTCAAGGAGACGGCGCAGCTGTCCGAGAACCAACGCGCGCGCATCCGCGCCGCGGTGAAGGCGTACGTCGCGCGCGGACAGGCCGCGCACCCGGGGATCGATTCGCTGACGCTGGTGGTCGACGCGCGCTACCGGCGCATCGACGAGCTGCTCGAGACGGCGGGCTACCGGCGGCGCGAGCGCGAGATCTCGACTTCGGACAAGATCGACCGCGTGGTGACGAACAAGTACCTCGCGTTTCCAATTTTTCTGGTCGTGATGGGACTGATGTTTGCGGTCACGTTCGGCGCGCCGGGCACGTTTCTGACGGGACTCACCGAATCGCTGGTCGGCTGGATCGGCGATTGGGCGGCGCGCGGGCTGGAGGCGGTCGCCGCGCCGGAGTGGGTGACCTCGCTGGTCGGCGACGGCGTGATCGCGGGCGTCGGCGGCGTGCTGGTGTTCCTGCCGCAGATTCTGCTGATCTTCCTGTTCATGTCGGTCCTCGAGGACAGCGGCTACATGGCGCGCGCGGCGTTCATCACCGACCGGCTGCTGCGCAAGTTCGGGCTGTCCGGGCGCTCGTTCATCCCGATGCTGATGGGCTTCGGCTGCACGACCACGGCGATCATCGCCGCGCGCGGCGTGGAGAACGAGCGCGACCGGCGGATGACGATTCTGCTGACGCCGTTCATGAGCTGCGGCGCGCGGCTGCCGGTCTATGCGCTGTTCACGGCGGCGTTTTTCCCGAACAACCGGGCGCTGGTGGTGCTGAGCCTGTACGCGCTGGGAATGCTGATGATGATCGCGTGCGGGCTGGTGCTGCGCAAGACGGCGTTTCGCGAGGGCGATTCCCCGTTCCTGATGGAGCTGCCGCCCTACCGCGTGCCGCACGCGCGCAGCGTGCTCAAGCGGCTGTGGGACCGCGCGAAGGACTTCCTGACCCGCGCGGGCACGCTGATCTTCGCCATGAGCGTGCTGATCTGGTTTTTGCAGTCGTTCACGCCGGCGCTGCAATGGACGACGGATTCCGCCGCGTCGATCTTCGGCCGGATCGGCGCCTTCATCGCGCCGGTGTTCGCGCCGCTGGGCTTTGGCCAGTGGGAGAAGGGCGTGGCGCTGCTGTCCGGGCTGGTGGCGAAGGAGGCCGTCGTATCGACCCTGCAGGTGCTGTATTCCGCGGGCGGGACGGCGGAGCTGACGCAGGTCATCGCCGCACACTTCACGCCGCTGTCGGCGTATGCGTTTCTGGTGTTCATCCTGCTGTACGTGCCGTGCGTGGCCGCGCTGGCCGCCGCAAAGCGCGAACTTCGGTCGACGAAGTACTTCATCATGACCATCTGCATTCAGCTGGGCGTGGCCTATGTGGTGACGCTCCTGGTATACCAGATCGGGAGATTGTTTGTCGCCTGACCGGCGATGTGGACGGGGGAGTGATGTGGACGGGGGAGCAAGCTCCCCCGCCACTGCCACCCCCTCCAAATTTCGCCCGCGCCGCTTTGCGGCACAAGCGAAATTTGCAAGGAAGCGATTTTTGCTCTGGGAAATGGGATTTCCCGACGCAAAAATCAGCACCCGTTCCCGACGTACATGCCGCCGGGAACGATTTTCTTGCGAGAGGGCTGCGGCCCTCTCGCGCTCTTCCGGGGCTGGGTTGACGGGGTGTTTTTCTTTTGAGAAGGGGGATTTCCCTTCGGAAGAACATCGCGATTCCGCAGTGTTCTCCTTTGGGATTTTCCGTCAGACTGCGCGCCGCTTCCTTTTTCAGGAGGACGGCGTTTTTTGTGGCGTCAGGGCGGAAAATGTGGTAAAATGGGCGCAAGCAAAGGACGAGGAGTGATCGGACGTGGCGACATTGCATCTGATGGTAGGGCTTCCGTGCAGCGGCAAGAGCACGCGGGCGAGAGCGCTGGGCGAGGAATTCAACGCGTTGGTGTTGACGCCGGACCTCTGGCAGCTCAAGCTGTTCGGCGACGACGTCGGCGATCCGGCGCACGACGCGCGGCACACGGCGGTCGAGGAGATCATGTGGGACGTGGCCGAGCGCGTGCTGGCCATGGGCGGCGACGTGGTGCTCGATTTCGGCTTCTGGTCGCGCGAGGAGCGCGACGATTTCCGCGCGCGGGCGCGGCGGCTGGGCGTGGGCTTCCGGCTGCACTTCATGGATGTGCCCATTCCGGAGCTGTTTGCGCGGATGGAAGCGCGCAACCGCGTAAGAGACGGACGGACTTTTTTCATCCCGCGCGAGGAGATGGAGAAGTACATTCCGCTGTTTGAGCCGCTGCATCCGGACGAATGCGATGAGGAAGCGCCTCAGCGGCCCGGAATGGCGAAATGATGGCGAAAGTGTTTCCCGATGTGGAAAAAACCGCAAACCCGTCCATGATTTTGCCTTTTCGCGATTGACGTGCGCGCACAGATTGGATATAATGAATATTCGTATTAGTGGCCGACGGCGCGGGCATGGCCTTGCGGCCGGAGGCGGGGAGGACAGCATCATATGAAGGGTAAGAGTATTGCAAAGATCGCGGTCGCGCTGGCCGTGATCGTGCTGGCGGCGCTCTTGGCGCTGTTTGGCCTGAAGATCCCGCCGATTTCCGAGGTGTACGGGATCAAGTCGCTCGGCGCGGCGATCGAGACCGGGCTGGAGCTCGGCGGCGGATATGCGGCGGAATACACCGCCGTGGGCGCAAGCGCCGAGGAGCTGGACGCCGCGGTTGAAATCATGCGCGAGCGCCTGACCGCCATGGGTTATGACGACGCGACTGCTTCCCGCGCGGGCGACAACGGCATTCGCATCGAGTTCCCCGACGTGACCGATGCCGAGTCGCTCGCATCGATGCTCGGCATGGCGGGCCACATGCAGATGCTGGATTCGTCGGGCAATGTGATCCTCGACGGCAGTAATGTGGATTCCGTTTCGGTCGGCTATACGCAGGACGGCTACGCCTCCGTCAACTTCGATTTTGACGATGAGGGCACCGAGGCGTTCGCCAACGCGACGAGCAGCGCCTATTCCGGCCAGTCGATTTCGCTGTATCTGGACGATGCGCTCGTCGTCTCGCCCCAGGTGAGCAGCCAGATCACGGACGGCAATGTGTCGATTCCGATGGGCGGTTCGTCCAGCGGCATTTCGACGCGGGCCGCGCTGGAGGACGCCAGCAGCCTAGTCGCCGTTCTCCAGTCCGGCGAGCTGTCTGTCTCGCTGGAGCTTGTGCAGACGCAGGCGATCGGCGCGAAGCTGGGCGAGAACGCCGCCAGCTACATGGGCATCGCCGCAGCGGCCGCCATGGTGCTGGCCATCGCGGTGCTGGTGTGGCGCTACCGGCTGGTGGGCGCCGCGGCCGGCGTGTCGCTGAGCCTGTACATGTTGATCTCGCTCTACGCTGTTGCAATCGGCGGCGTCCGAATGACGCTTGCGGGCGCGGCGGGACTGCTGGCCGGCTTCGCGCTGGCGGTGGATGCCAACGCCATTCTGCTCGATCAGTTCTATCGGGAGATGGCCGTCGGCCGCACGCCGCACAACGCGATCCGCTTCGCCGTCAAGGGCGCGTGGGGCAGGATGCTGACGGTGGACGGCGCTGCGTTCGTCGTCTCCGCCATCGTGGCCTACTTCTGTTCGGGTGCGCTCGCGAGCTTCGCGACCATGCTGGCCATCGGCGCGCTGACGGCGCTGATCTCGGCGATCTGGTTTACGCGCTCGCAGATGTACGCATTTTGCAATCTCGGCGGCGACCGCAAGGGCGCTTTCGCGCGCTGAAGGAGGGCTTGATTTATGAAGCAGAATTTCAACAAGCGCACCGGCGTGCGCGCCGCGATTCCCGCCGTGCTCGTCGTCATCGCGCTGATTATGCAGCTGTGCGGCGCGGGTCTGAATCTGGATGCCGATCTGACCGGCGGCGTGCTTCTGAAGTACGCGGCCGGCGAGGAAGTCGATGTTGGCGCGGTTCAGTCCGCGCTGGATGCCGCCGGCTGCGGCGATGCGCGCGTGATTTTGGCCGAGCCGGCCGAGGCGGCGGACAGCAGCACCACGGGCTATCACGTCCATGACGACGGCACCATTCACTACGACGACGGCACGATGGCCACGGCGACGCCGGAACCGACGGCCGAACCCACGGCCGAGCCGACGGCTGAACCCACAGCCGAGCCGACGCCGGAGCCGACGGCTGAACCCACGGCCGAACCGACGCCGGAGCCGACGGCTGAACCCACAGCCGAACCGACGCCGGAGCCGACCGCCGAGCCGACCGCGGAACCGACGGCTGAACCCACGGCTGAGCCGACTGCGGAGCCGACGGCTGAACCCACATCTGAGCCGACTGCGGAGCCGACGGCTGAACCCACGGCCGAGCCGGCCGCTGAGTCCACGGCGGCCACCGGCAGCGCGGCCAGCGACGCAACTTCTTCCGACGTAGATGCGGACGCTGGCGCGGCGGAGACGGACGAAGCGGCCGGGGAGGAGACGCAGGCAACGGATGCCGGCGCAGCCGAAGAGGAAGCGGCGGTGGCCGCGGCCGATGGCATGACCAACCTGCTGATCGTGGTCTCCGCACAGAACGAGGCGGACGGCCTTGGCGCGAGCGTCGAAGCCGCGGCGCAGACGATCGCCTCGGAGGCGGCGCTGACTGCGTTCGACGCGATGTCCGGCGCGACGGTGGACGACGCTGCGGACGCGGTGTTCGCCGGTGGATATGAGATTGAAATCGACATGGGCGGAACGTTCGACGTGACCGCTGCGGAAGCCGCCATCTCCGATGCGCTGGCTGCGGATGGCTATTCGGTCACGCAGCTGTCTGTAACCGCGACCGACCCCGATGAGGACGGCGTGGACTCCGGGCTGCGCGTGCTGGTGACGCTCGACGGGCCGGTCGCGCAGCTGCGCGCCGCGCTGGAGGCGGAGCTGGGCGAGACGTATCCGAACCTCCAGTTCCTCGGAGCCGAGACGGTCGGCGCTGCGGCGAGCATCGGCCTGCCCGCCGGGTCGGTCGCGGCCGTGATCGTCGTGCTGGTGCTGGCGCTGGTCTATCTGGCCGTGCGCGGCGGCGCGATGGCCGGCGTGACGGCGCTGATCGCGATGGTGCACGACCTGCTGGTGATGCTCGCGCTGACGGTGATCTTCAGCTTCTTCGGCCCGACGGGAACGGCGATCGTTCCGGCGGCGCTGATGGTCGCGGCGTATTCGCTGCTCAACAGTGCGGCGCTGCTCAGGCGGATCCGCGAGGCCGGCAAGGACGCGCGCCTGACGGCGAAGGAGATTGCTGCGCAGGCGATGTCCGAGCTGTTCAACCGCAACGTCGCCGTCCACGCCGCCGTGCTGATCGCGCTGATCTGCCTGTGCGCGATTGCGACCGCGGGCGTGCGCGGCTTCGCGCTGCCGATGCTGGCGGGCGTGCTGGCGAGCCTGTACTCGTCCACGCAGCTGACCGGCGCAATCTGGGCGGCTCTGAGCGGAAAGCGCGCCGGAAAGGCCTGACGATTCTTCCCGCGCCGGTCGCGGGTATGCACCGCACAGCCCCGAAAGGGCCGCTGTGCGGTGTTGTCGTAACGGGGAAAATGGGTTTGAGCGGGAGGAACTCCGAGGGAGCTGCGGATTTGGCCCCTCGGCGGACGGCTTCGCAGAACGAGGACATTCCGAGGCGAATGCGAAAGAGAAGGTTGCCATGCTGAGATACAGACTTCGAGAGGCCGAGAGGGCGTATTTTCCGTGCCCGGACGGCATGAACCCCACGCTGCACGCGCTGTTGGTCCAGCGCGGCATCGATTCCGCCGAGGCGGCGCGGCGCTATCTGAATCCGTCGGCGGAGCAGCTGCGCGACCCGATGTCGCTGAACGACATGCCCGCCGCAGTGGCGATGATCCGCGCGGCGCTCGCGGACGGCGCGCCGATCTGCGTCTATGGCGACTACGACGTCGACGGCGTCAGCGCCTCGGCGATTTTGGGCGACTATCTGCGCTCGCTCGGCGGCCAGGTCGAGGTCTATTTGCCGTCGCGGCACCGCGAGGGCTACGGGCTCAACGAGGCCGCCGTGCGCGCAATCGCCGGGCGGGCGAAGCTGATGGTCACGGTCGACTGCGGCGTGACGAGCGTCAAGCTGGTCGCGCTGGCGAAGTCGCTGGGGCTTTCGTGCGTCGTCACCGACCACCACCAGCCCGCGGACGAGCTGCCGGACTGCCCGGTGGTCAACCCGCTGCTGGGCGGTTATCCGTTTCCATCGCTGTGCGGCGCGGGCGTGGCGTTCAAGGTCGTCGCGGCGCTCGGGGGCATGGAGGCGGCGATGCGCTACGTCGACATCGCGGCGCTGGCCACGGTGGCGGACGTCGTGCCGCTCGCCGACGAAAACCGCGCGATCGTCAAGCTGGGGCTGGACAGGATCAACGATTCGCCGCGCCCCGGGCTTCGCGCGCTGATCGACGCGGCAGGGCTGACCGGCCGGAAGATCAGCGCCGGAAACATCGCCTTTCAGCTCGCGCCGCGGCTCAACGCCGGCGGGCGGATCGATTCGGCGCGGCGGCCGCACGAGCTGCTGCTGTGCCGGACGGCCGCCGAGGCGGAGCCGATCGCCGCGGAGCTCGACGCGGAGAACGCCGAGCGCAAGCAGGTCGAACAGCGGATCCTTTCGCAGGCCGAGGCGCAGCTCGAGGGGTTCGACTTTCCTGCGCACCGCGCGCTGGTGCTGGCGGGCGAGGACTGGAATCCCGGCGTGATCGGACTGGCAGCTTCCCGGCTGGTGGAGAAGTACCACTATCCCGCGATCCTGCTGGGCGGCGGCGACGTGCTGACCGGCTCGTGCCGCAGCATTCCCGGCGTGGACATCCACGCGGCGCTCAAGGCGGTCGGCGGCCGGCTCGTGCGCTTCGGCGGCCACAAGCAGGCGGCGGGGCTGACGATCCAGCGCCGCGAGCTGGACGCGTTTTGCCGCGAGCTGGACGAATGGCTGGCTGCGAACATCCCGCCGGAATGCTATGTGCCGGAGCAGGAGTACGACCTAGAAGTCGGGTTCGGCGAGCTTACGGAGGCGTTCGTCTCCGCACTGGACGCATTGCAGCCCACGGGGTTTGGCAATCCCGCGCCGGTGCTGCGCGCCCGCGCCCGCGTCGTCGAGCGGCGGCCGGTCGGCGCCGATGGCGCGCACCTGAAGGTCACGCTGTCCGAGGGCGGCGTCCATCGCGGGGGCATCTTCTTCCGCGCCGGCGCGCTCGCGGAGCGGATGCCGGAGCAGGCCGACGCGCTGTTTACGCCGAAGCTCAACACCTACCTCGGCCGGACGGAGGTTCAGCTTGAGTTAAAGAGCGTCAATTCGGGGGACGTCCTGTCGGAAATCTCCGCAAAAATCAGGGATGAGGAGACGATACAGCAAGAATTCTTAACAGAAATGCTCTATAATAAAGAAATCAACTTTGACAGGCACATGCCGGAGGAGATTTCCGAGGCGGAGCTTCGAGGGATGATGGCCCGGAGCCCGCAGGGCACGCTGGTGCTCACGGCGGATCTGGCCGGGACGGGGCGGCTGGTTCAGGCGCTTTTGCCGGCTGAACCGGACGTATTCATCGGAGAAACGCCGGACGACGCGAGGGCGTTCAACGCCGTCTGCGCATATCCGCCGCGGGAGATCCCGGCGGGCTACCGAAGCGTCGTGCTGGCGGGCGTCCCGGCGTGCGGACCGCTGCCGGAGCGGGCGAAGCTGTTTGCCCTCAGGGGCGCGCGTGCGCCGTGGCTTTCGGAGCTTCCGGACGTTTCGCAGATGCGCGAGGTCTACAAGGCGCTCAGGCGGCTGGCCGCGCGGCCGGTACGCTGCGATTCGAGGCAGATGCTTGCGCACCTGCTGGCCTCGGCGACGGGGCTGGGCAGCGTGAGCTGCGCGGCATCGCTGATCGCGCTGGCGGATATGAAGTTGATCGCCCTTCTGGAGGATGGGTGCGCGATGGGATTTAAGCTCAACGAGGCGCGCAGGACCGACCCCGATTCCAGCGCCGTCTGGCGCACGATTCAGTCGTGGCGGACGGGCGGATGAGAATCGTCGATGCGGGAGGTGTAACGATGTCCGATGCTGCGGGTGTCCGCGCCTATATCGGCGTGGATGAGCTGATCGAGAAAATACGAAAATACCATCCGGACGACGACATGGATCTCGTTCGCCGCGCCTATGCGTTTGCGGAGCAGGCGCATGCGAACCAGTTCCGCAAGTCGGGCGATCCCTACTTCTGCCATCCCTGTGCGGTGGCGGTGATCCTGTCCGACCTGATGCTCGACGCGACGACCATCGCCGCGGGGCTTCTGCACGACTGCGTCGAGGACGTCGACGGCGTGACGCAGCAGGTCATCTCCGAGCAGTTCGGGCAGGACGTGGCGCTGTTGGTTGACGGCGTGACGAAGCTGACGCGGCAGAACTTCTCCAGCCGCGAGGAGGCGCAGGCCGAGACGCTGCGCAAGATGTTTCTGGCGATGGCCAAGGACATCCGCGTGGTGCTGATCAAGCTGGCCGACCGGCTGCACAACATGCGCACGCTGAAATCGCAGCGGCCGGAGCGGCAGGTGCCGATCGCGCGCGAGACGCTGGACATCTATGCGCCGCTGGCGCACCGGCTGGGCGTGTACGCCATCAAGTGGGAGCTGGAGGATCTGGCGCTTCGCTACATCGACCCCGAGGCGTTTTACGAGCTGGTCCGGCTGGTCGGCATGAAGCGCGACGAGCGCGAGCGGCTGGTGGCGCAGGTCACGCAGGAACTGAAGGCGCGGCTGTACGCCGAGGGCATCCGAAAGTGCGAAATCGACGGCCGGCCGAAGCACTTCTATTCCATCTACAAGAAGATGAAGAACCAGCACAAGACGTTCGACCAGATCTACGACCTGATCGCCGTGCGCGTGCTGGTGAACACGCAGGCGGAGTGCTACCACGTGCTCGGCACGGTCAACAACATGTGGCGGCCGATGCCGGGCCGGATCAAGGACTACATCAGCCAGCCGAAGGCGAACATGTATCAGTCGCTGCACACGACGGTCATCCATCCGGGCATGGGCATGCCGTTTGAGGTGCAGATCCGCACGTTTGAGATGCACCGGATCGCCGAATACGGCATCGCGGCGCACTGGCGCTACAAGGAGGGCAAGGCCGCCGACGAGCTGGACAAGAAGCTGTCGTGGCTCAGGCGCATCCTCGACTGGCAGAACGACGCGCGCGACCCGAATGACTTCGGCGAGATGCTCAAGTTCGACCTGTTCGCCGACGAGGTGCTCGTGTTCACCCCGAAGGGCGACGTCGTCTCGCTGCCGCAGGGCGCGACGCCGCTGGACTTCGCCTACCGGATCCACTCCGCCGTCGGCAACCGCTGCATCGGCGCGAAGATCAACCACCGCATCGTGCCGCTGAACACGCTGCTCAAGACGGGCGATTTCGTCGAGATCATGACCTCGTCGTCCTCGCGCGGCCCGTCGCGCGACTGGCTCAACATCGTCAAGACCAGCGAGGCCAAGGCCAAGATCCGCGCGTGGCTCAAGCGCGAGGAGCGCGACGAAAACATCGTCCACGGCCGCGAGATGCTCGAGCGCGAGGCGAAGCGGCTGGGCTATGCGCTGTCGTCGCTGAACAAGCCGGAGCTGGTCGAGCCGCTGTACAAGCGGTTCTCGGTGCAGTCGCTGGACGACCTGTACGCCATGGTCGGCTTCGGCGGGCTGAGCACGCAGCAGGTGCTCAACCGCCTGATCGAGGAATACAGGAAGAGCCACAAGGCCGAGGAGGCGCCCGTCATCGAGGCCAAGGCCGAGGAGCCGCCCGCCCGGAAGCCGCAGCCGTCGAGCAGCTCGTCCGGCGTGATCGTCAAGGGCGAGAGCGGCATGCTGGTGCGCCTTGCACGGTGCTGCAACCCGCTGCCGGGCGACAAGATCATCGGCTACACCACGCGCGGCCGCGGCGTCAGCGTGCACCGCGCGGACTGCGTCAGCCTCAAGGATTCCGGCATCGAGCCGGAGCGGCTGATCGAGGTCGAGTGGGAGAACCAGACCGCCAACACGACCTACGAGGCGGAGATCCGCGTCATCTCCTACAATCGAACCGGATTGCTGGCGGAGCTGTCGGTGCTGTTCGCCTCGCAGGAGATTCCCGTCAGCGCGATCTCCGCGCACGCGGCGAAGAACGAGACCTATGTGTTCCACGTCTCGATCGTCATCAAGAGCATGCAGCAGCTGAACAAGGTCATTCGCGACATCGGCAAGATCCCCGATGTGATCGACGTCAGCCGCGTCTCAGGGGGCTTCGCTCCCTGAGAGGCCCTGTTCGCAGGCGCGTTGGAACGCCGTTTTCCCCGCGAGGAGGGCGGAGCCGCTCCGGCGCTGTACGGCTGCGGATGCTCGAGGGGCCGGTGGCGCTATTTTTGGTTTTGGGAGGATTTTATGCGTTGTGTGGTACAGCGGGTTTCCCGCGCCTCCGTTACGGTGGCGGGGGAGCGGGTTTCTGAAATTGGCCGGGGCTTTATGGTGCTCGTGGGGGCGCTGGAGGGCGACGGCGAGGAGGACGCGCGCTACTGCGCGGACAAGATCGCGGGGCTGCGCGTGTTTGAGGACGATGCGGAGAAGATGAACCTCTCCGTGGCGGACGTCGGCGGGGAAGTCCTGCTGGTCAGCCAGTTTACGCTGCTGGGCGACGCGCGGCACGGCCGGCGGCCGAGCTTTTCGCACGCGGCGCGGCCGGAGGTCGCGGAGCCGCTGTGCGACCGGGTGCGCGACCTGCTGATCGAGCGCGGCGTGCCGACCTGTACGGGAAGGTTCCGCACGCACATGGAGGTCGAGCTGGTCAACGACGGCCCGGTCACCATCCTGCTGGACAGCCGGCGCGCGTTTTGACTTTTTCGCAGAACATGGAACCGGAGGCGCACAAATGTTGAAGCAAAGCGACATCCGCCGCATCTGCTGCGGCGCATATCAGGAGAACGCATACCTCGTCTGCCCGGAGGGGCGCGGGGATGCGTTTTTGGTCGATCCGGGCGACGACCTGACCGCGCTGCGCCGCGCGATCGGCGAATCGGGGCGGTCGCTTTCCGCGATCCTGCTCACGCACGGGCACTTCGACCACATCCTCGCCGCACAGCCGCTGGCGGAGGAGACGGGCGCGGCGGTGTACATCCATGCAGGGGACGCGGAGATGCTGGACGACCCCGCAAAGTGCGCGTACTCGCCGGAGGTCTGCCGGCTCAGCCCGCCGGAGGGGCTGGCGCGGACGCTCTACGGCGATGAGATCGAAGCCTGCGGCGTGCCGGTCCGCGTGCTGCACACGCCGGGGCACAGCAAAGGCTCGGTCTGCCTGCTGGCCGAGGGGAATATACTCTTCAGCGGGGACACGCTGTTCTGCGCGGGCTATGGTCGCACCGACCTCTATGGCGGCGACGATGCGCAGATGGTTCGCTCGCTTAAGAGGGTTCTGGCGCTGCCGGGTGAGACGGCCGTGCTGCCCGGCCACGGCCCGGCCACGACGATTGCGGCCGAGCGGCGGAGGTACGGGCTATGAACCTGCGCATCCGAACCGACTGCCCGCAGTTTTACTCCGACCTGTGCGACGTGCTTCGGCTGTTTTACGGCGACGTGACGGTCGAGGACTGCTCGGGCCGGGAGGCCGTGCCGGGCGGCGACCTGTTTGAGCACGAATGGTCGGCTGAGGGCGGCGTCTGGGTGGATCGCTGGCGCAACGGCGGCCACGCCGCCGAGCGGCGCACGCCCGTCTGCCACGGCCATCCGCTGGAGGTCAAGCGCGTGCGCAAGCGCGCGGCGAAGGCGGCGCTGTACGACCTGCTGGTCGGCATGACCGGCGTCCGCCCGCCGTGGGGTTCGCTGACGGGCATCCGGCCCACGCGGCTGCTGTACGAGGGGCTGGAGCAGGGGCTTTCGATGGACGAAGCCGTCCAGCGGGTGATCCGCGAGTTCGACGTCTCGCCCGACCGGGCGCGGCTGCTGGCCGAGATCGCTCAGATGCAGCGGGGGATCCTGCGCCCGGCGGAGGGCGAGTTTGACCTGTACATCGGCATCCCGTTCTGTACCACGCGGTGCTCGTACTGCTCGTTTGCCTCCGGCGAGATCGGCGACGGGCGTCTGGTCGCGCCGTACGTCGAGGCGCTGACGCGCGAGATCCGGCTGTGCGGCGAGATGATCCGCGCACGGGGGCTGAAGCTGCGCGCCGGCTACGTCGGCGGCGGGACGCCGACCGCGATCCCGTGCGCCGATCTGGAGCGCATCCTCTCGGCGGCGCAGGAGGCGTTTCCCGGCGCCGTGGAGTGGACGGTCGAGGCGGGAAGGCCGGATACGATCGACCGCGAAAAGCTCGCGATGCTCAAATCGCGCGGGATCGGGCGGATCTCGGTCAACCCGCAGACATTTTCGGACGAGACGCTCGCGCGCATCGGCCGGAAGCACACCGGCGCGGACACCGTGCGCGCCTACGAGCTGGCGCGGAGCATGGGGTTTGACGACATCAACATGGATCTGATCGCCGCCCTGCTGGGCGAGACGCCGGAGGTGTTTTCCCGGACGCTGGACCGCGTGATCGAGCTGGATCCCGAGAGCGTGACCGTGCACGCGCTGGCGATCAAGCGGTCGAGCCGGCTGCACGAAAGGCTGCACGTCGAGGGCGGCGGCCACGCGCCCGCCGCGGCGGACGGCGCGGCGGAGATGATCGCCATGGCGCGCGCGCGGCTGACGGCGGGCGGCTGGCGGCCATATTACCTGTACCGGCAGAAGTATATGGCGGGCAACCTCGAAAACGTCGGCTATGCGAAGCCGGGGCGCGCGTGCCTGTACAACATCGGCAACATGGAGGAGACGGCCAGCGTGCTGGCGCTCGGCGCGGGGGCGATCACGAAGTGGCTGTACGACCGCGAGGCGAGCGTGCCCGAGGCGGAGGTCGAGGCGCTTCGGTTCGCCAATCTGCAGCTTCGCATCGAGCGCGCGCCGAACGTGCGCAACATCGAGCAGTACATCGCGCGCGTGGACGAGATGGCCGCGCGCAAGCGCGCGCTGATCTTTCCGGAGGCAAGGGAGGGAGCGCGATGAAGCGGCTCTTTGCGATGCTGCTCGCGCTCTGCTGCCTTGCGGGACTGGCGGGCTGCGGCCGCGAGCAGGAAGATCCTTACGCCGGCGCTGCGAATCCGATCGCGACGATCACGATGGAGGACGGCTCGGTCATGCGGTTTGAGCTGATGCTGTCCGCCGCGCCGAACACGGTGGCGAACTTTGCCGCGCTGGCGAACGACGGGTTTTACGACGGGCTGGAGTTCTTCCGCGTCGTGCCCGGCGTGCTGATCCAGGCGGGCGACCCGAACAACGACGGCACTGGCGGCGCGGGCCATACGATCGCGGGGGAGTTTTCCGACAACGGGTTTGAGAACGACCTGTCGCACCTGCGCGGCGTGATCTCGATGGCGCGGCGGTCGGACTACGATTCCGCCAGCAGCCAGTTCTTCATTATGCAGGGCAACTACCCCGAATACGACGGATCCTACGCCGCGTTCGGCACGGCGCTGGACGAGGAGACGCTCGAGGCGATCGACCGCATTGCCCGCCAGCCGGTGGACGGGTCGTATCTGCCGCTGACCCGGCAGGTCATCCGCAGCATCCGCGTCGAGACGCACGGGCTGGAGCTGACGCCGGTGACCGTGCCGGAGGAGACCGCCGCGCCGGAGCCGACCGCGGCGCCGTGAGCGCGAGAGACGATTGGAAAAATGGACGACCGGGCGGCGTCCGGCTTCGCGGCCGGCGCGGCCGACCGATAAAACAGGAGGAGAGCACCGTGAAAAATCCCATTGTGACCATTGAAATGGAAAATGGCGGGACGATGACCGCCGAGCTGTACCCCGAGATCGCGCCGAATACGGTGGCGAACTTCGTCAACCTCGTGGAGTCGGGCTTCTACGATGGCCTGATCTTTCACCGCGTCATCCCCGGATTCATGATCCAGGGCGGCGACCCGCAGGGCACCGGCATGGGCGGCCCGGGCTATTCGATCAAGGGTGAGTTTGCGCACAACGGCTTTCGCCAGAACAACCTGCGCCACACGCGCGGCGTGCTGTCGATGGCGCGCTCGATGATGCCGAACTCGGCCGGCAGCCAGTTCTTCATCATGCACGCCGATGCGCCGCATCTGGACGGCGAGTACGCGGCGTTCGGCAAGGTCACGGACGGCATGGACGTCGTCGACGCCATCGCGTCCGTTCGCACGGGCCGGCAGGACCGCCCGGTCGAGGAGCAGCGCATCCGCCGCATGACCGTCGAGACGTTCGGCGAGCAGTACGCGGTGGAGAAGTACGGCGCGCGATGAAGGTGCTGGTAATCGACGGGCAGGGCGGCGGCATCGGCCGCGCGCTGGTCGAGCGCCTGCGCGCCCGCCTGCCCGAGGCGGAGGTCATCGCCGTGGGCGCCAACGCCATTGCGACGTCCGCCATGCTGCGCGCCGGGGCGACCGCCGGGGCGACCGGGGAAAACGCCGTGCGCGTCTGCGCGCGCGAGGCCGACGTCATCGCGGGGCCGATCGGCATCGTGCTGAAGGATGCGATGATGGGCGAGATCACCGGCGAGATGGCCTGCGCCGTCGCGGCCTCGCCGGCGAGACGCGTGCTGATCCCGGTGCAGCGCTGCTCGACCTGCGTGGCCGGCACGGAGGACGTGCCGCTGCAGCGGCTGCTCGACGACGCCGTCGCGCGCATCGCCGGGGAGTGAGCGCGCCCGGCGGGGGAGCGCGCATGGGCGTGGAGGAGAATAATCCTTGACAATATCGCGCGGTACGTGCTACGGCGGGGGAAGCGCGCATGGGCGCGGAGGAGAAACACACGGGCGATGGAGGGACGGCATGAAGCGCATGCTGGGCGCGCTGCGGCGCGCGGATCAGGACTTTCAGATGATCGCGCCGGGCGACCGCGTGGCGGTCGGGGTCTCGGGCGGCAAGGACAGCCTGGCACTGCTGGTTGCGCTGGCGATGTACCGCCGGTTTGCGCCCCGGCCATTCGAGCTCGTGGCCGTCACCGTGGCGATGGGGCTTGAGCCGTTTGACCTAAGCGGCGTGCGCGCGCTGTGCGAGCGGCTGGAGGTGCCGTATTCGGTCAAGGAGACGCAGATTGCCCGCATCGTGTTCGACGAGCGGCGCGAGAAGAACCCCTGCGCGCTGTGCGCACGGATGCGGCGCGGCGCGTTGGCCGAGGCCTGCCGCGAGCTGGGCGCGAACAAGCTGGCGCTGGGGCACCACCGCGACGACGCGCTGGAGACGCTATTGATGTCGGTGCTCTACGAGGGCCGGCTGCACACGTTCCAGCCCGTCCAGCCGCTCGAGGAGGCCGGGGTGGTGCAGATCCGCCCGCTGATCTACTTGAGCGAAAAGGAATTGATCCACGCGCAGCGCAGGCTCGACCTGCCGGTGGTCAAGTCGCCCTGCCCGGCCGACGGCGGGACGCGCCGCGCTGAGATGAAGGAGCTGCTGGACGCGCTGTGCAAGCGGCATCCGGACGCGCGGGAGAAGATGCTCTCGGCGCTTCTGAACCGGGAGCAGTACGGCCTGTGGACGAAGGTTTGATCCATCAATGTGGAGGTGCGTTATCGTGAAGGAATTCTATCCCATGACCATCGCGGGGCTTGAGCGCCGCCTGCCGCTGTGCCCGATCAGCGACGGCCTCTATATCGGGGCGTTCGTGATCTTCGGCGATCCGGAATTGACCACGGCCTGCGCGGCCGAGCTGAACCGCCGCTGCCCGGAGCACGACGTGCTCATCACTGCCGAATCGAAGGGCATCCCGCTGGTCTGCGAGATGGCGCGGCTCAACGGCAACGAGCGCTATGTGCTTGCCCGCAAGAGCGAGAAGCTCTACATGCGCAACGTGTTCTCCGCCGAGGTGCGCTCGATCACGACCGGCCATGCCCAGACGCTCTATCTGGACGGCGCGGACGCCGACTACCTGCGCGGAAAGCGCGTGGTAATCGTGGACGACGTGATCTCCACGGGCGAGTCGCTTCGCGCGCTCGAGGCGCTGGTGACGCGCGCCGGCGGCGAAATCGCCGGCCGCATGGCGATCCTCGCCGAGGGTGACGCCGCGAAGCGCAGCGACCTGATCTACCTGGAGAAACTGCCGCTGTTCGACCGCGAGGGCAATCCGATCGAGGACTGACGG
>DVJL01000072.1 GCA_018716805.1 Candidatus Faecivicinus avistercoris
CGCTGGCGGGAAGCGAGCCGGTCTGAGCGAAGCCCGCCGGCTGGGGAAGCCGAGCACCTCGCCGACCGGATCGCGATTCTCGCTCATGGGCGGCTTCGCGCGCTCGGAACGGCCGGCGCGCTCATGGCGCAGGCGGGCACGGCGACATTCGAGGAGGCATTTGTGGCGCTGGCGGGAAATGCTGGGCAGGATTGAACAGCGCTTGCCGCTTTGCGTCGAAGCGGACGGAAAATGGACGAATTGGAATTTTGGGAGAGGATGGAGTGCATGAGGGCGATGGCGTTTGCCGGGCGGAACCGGCGCGAACTGCTGCGCGATCCGCTGACGATTGGGTTTGGCTTGGGATTTCCGCTGGTACTTCTGGCGTTGCTTTCGGCGATTGGCCGGCACGCCCCGGTGGAGAATTTTGCCATCGAGGCGCTCGCGCCGGGCGTGGCGTCGTTCGGGCTGACGTTTGTCGCCCTGTTTTCGGCGACACTGCTCGCCCGCGACCGCTCGCGCGCGTTCATGGCGCGGCTCTGCGCTTCCTCGATGCGGCCAAGCGACTTCATATTCGGCTATCTTTCGCCGATGCTGGCGCTGTCCGTCGCGCAGATCGCCGTTTGCTATCTTGCGGCGGTGCCGATGGGCCTCCGGTTCGGCGTGAATGCGCTCGTCTCGATGGCGGCGCTGACGCCGGCTGCGGCGATGTACGTCGCGATCGGCCTGTTGTGCGGCACGCTGCTCAACGACCGGCAGGCGAGCGGCATCTGCGGCGCGATGCTGACCAACGGCTGCGCGTGGCTGAGCGGCATCTGGTTTGACCTCGCGCTGCTGGGCGAGGGCTTTGAGCGCGTGGCCAATTTCCTCCCGTTTGCCAATGCCGTGACCGCCGCGCGCGCGGCGCAGGCCGGGGACTTTGCGGCGATGGCGGGGCCGCTGGCGGTCGTCGCGGGCTATGCGGCCGTGCTGCTCGGGACTGCAGTTTGGACGTTTCATCACAGGCTGCGCGCGGGAAAGCTGTAGCGGAAATGGGGAAGCGCCGCCGACCTGCGAGAGACATGAGCCGATGGATGTCAACATGGAAAACGATCGGGCCGCCTGCGCGAATGAGACGCGCGGGCGGCTCGATTTGTCCATTTCAGGTGAAGTTTTGGCGCCGGGAAGGCGCGCAGAACGACCTCGGCAGGCATCGCTCGGTGCAATCCAGCGCTGGGCTTTGGCGCCGGGAATGCATGCCGAACGACTTCCTGCGGAGAGGCCCAGCCTCGGAATTCCCGGCGGGACGGTTAGCCCTTCTTCGCAAACCCGACGGTCTCGAGGAAGCGCATCAGTCCGGCGTCGCCTTCGGGCGTCTGCTTGTAGACGCCGGCGTCGGCGAGCACGCGGGCGCACTTTGCCCCCAGCGCATGGCGCAGGGCGGCGTTTGCCTCGCTCTGTGTAAGGTTCGTGCCGGTCTGGGCCGCGATCTCGCAGACCCAGCCGTAGTGCTTGGCGAGCGGATCGCCCTCGCCGGGCTGCCGGTCGAGCGGCGTTGCGCCGGTCAGGTAGGATTCCAGCCCCTTCAGCTCGGTCAGCAGCCGCCCGGGCAGGATGAACAGGCCCATGACTTCGATCAGGCCGATGTTCTCCTTTTTGATGTGGTGCAAATCCGCGTGCGGGTGGAAGATGCCCAGCGGGTGTTCGGCGCTGGTTCGGTTGTTGCGCAGCACGAGCTGCATCCGGTACCGTCCGTTTTCGCGGCGCAGGATGGGCGTGATCGTGTTGTGCGGGGCGTCGGTCTCGGCGAGGATGCCGCAGGCCGGATCGGAATGGCCGCGCCACGCGGCGAGCACGCGGTCGCACAGGTCGATCAGCGCGCCGCGGTCGGCGCTGGTCAGCACGAGGCAGGTCATCGGCCAGTCGGCGACGTGCGCCTCGACGGCGGGATCCGGCGACGCCAGCGCGATGCGGACGCCCGCGCTGTCCATCGGGAAATGGTAGTTGCCGCCCTGGAAGTGGTCGTGCGAGAGAATGGAGCCGCCCACGATCGGCAGATCGGCGTTTGAGCCGAGCATGTAGTGCGGGAACTGATCGACGAAATCGCACAGGCGGACAAAGGTGTCGCGGCTGATGCGCATCGGCACGTGTTCGGCGTTGAACACGATGCAGTGCTCGTTATAGTAGAGATACGGCGAATACTGCATGTACCACGATTTTCCGCCGAGCGTCAGCGGGATGATCCGGTGGTTCTGGCGCGCGGGGAAGCCGATGTGCCCGGCGTAGCCGGGATTTTCCGGGCAGAGCATGCACTTGGGGTAGCCCGTTTGCTTTGCGGCGCGCTGGGCGGCGATGTCGCGCGGATCCTTTTCCGGCTTGGAGAGGTTGATCGTGATCTCCAGCTGTCCGCACGGCGTGTCCTCGAAGAAGCGCGCGTTTTTCGCGATGCGGTCGACGCGGATGTAGTCGGCGGCGCGGCAGAGCTGATAGAAGTCCTCCGTCGCCGCTTCCGGCCCCTGCCCGCGGTACAGGCGGTCAAACCGCGCGCGCACCTCGGCCGGCGAGGGCGTCAGCGCGCCCATCAGCTTCGCGGAGAACAGGTCGCGGCGCTCCGCGCTGTCGCCGATGATGCCGCGCGCACAGGCGTCGTCGCACAGCGCGTCGAGATAGGCAGTCGCCGTCTCGGGAACGGCGCAGGGAGAGAATTCGCCGTCCTCCGGCGCGTCCATCTGCATGATTTCCAGCAGGCGGTTGAGCGCGTAGGCGCGGTCGATCGGCTCGACCAGTCCCTTTGCGACGGCGAAGTCGATCAGATGCAGCATGGTTTGCGTTGTGGTTTCCATGATTTTAACACCTCTTGCGGATGAACTCATGCCTCTATTATCCGGCAAAATGCGCGCCGTGTCAATGGTTTTTGTGGAATGCGCGTTTTTTTGCTTGCACATCCGGCGCGAATGGAGTACAATGAATCCGTATGGGTTTTACCCTGAAAATAAAGCGGGAGGTTTGCCCCACATGGACGTCAAGGAAATCATGAGCCGCAATGCCCAGCGGCTCAAAGCACTGTATCCCGGCAAGGACCCGACCGAGCGCTATGAGCGCCTGGCCGATGCGTTTCGCGCGCACTTTGGCCGCGAGCCGGAGCTGTTCGTCTCCGCGCCCGGCCGCACGGAGGTCATCGGCAATCATACCGACCACAACCGGGGCCGCGTGCTGGCGGCGTCGGTCGATCTGGACACCGTCGCGGCCCTCGCGCCGAGAAACGATTCGGTCGTGACGATGTACTCGGAGGGCTATGACCAGCCCTTCGCCGTCGACCTGTCCGATCTCGCCGTGCGCGAGGACGAGAAGGAGACGACCTTCTCGCTGATCCGCGGCGTGGCCGCGCGGCTGAAGGAGCTGGGCTACCGCATCGGCGGCTTTGACGCATCGGTGACCAGCGCCGTGTTCAAGGGCAGCGGGCTTTCCTCGTCGGCCGCGCTCGAGGTCATGCTGGTCGCGTCGTTTGACGCGCTGTACAACGGCTGGACGATCGATCCCAAGCGCAACGCCGTCATCTCGCAGTACGCCGAAAACGTCTACTTCGGCAAGCCCAGCGGCCTGATGGATCAGATGGCCAGCGCGGTCGGCGGGCTGGTGACGATCGATTTCGGCCCCGCCGACCCGGCCGTCGAGGCGCTTTCGTGCGATTTCGGCGCGAAGGGCTACGCCGTCTGCGTCGTCTCTGCCGGCGGCGAACACGGCAACCTGACCGCGGATTACGCGGCGATTCCGGCGGAGATGAAGGCCGTCGCACAGGCGATGGGCGTGAACACGCTGTCTGAAATCACGTCCCGGCAGCTGATGGACGCCGTGCCGTCGCTCAAGAACCGCGTCAGCGACCGCGCAATCCTGCGCGCGTTCCACTTCGTGGACGAGACCGAGCGCGTGACCGAGGCGGTGGAGGCGATTCGCCGCGACGACATCCCCGCGTTCTTCCGCGCGGTCGTCGCGTCCGGCGAGAGCAGCTGGATGCTGTTGCAGAACCTGTACGTCGCGTCCAGCTCGAACCAGGAGATGCCGCTGGCGCTGGAGCTGAGCCGCAGGATGCTCGAAGGGCGCGGCGCGTGGCGCATTCACGGCGGCGGCTTCGCCGGGACGATCCTGGCGTTCGTGCCGTTCGATCTGCTCGACGAGTATTCCGCGCGGATGAACGCCGTGTTTGGCGAACGTGCGACGACGGCGCTGGCGATCCGCCCGGAGGGCGTGGTCTGCATCCGCTGAGATGGGGGAGCACCGATGACGTATCAGACGCGCTCCGAGGCGGACACGATGCGGTTTGCCGCGGCGCTGGGAAGGCAGCTCGATGCCGGCGATGTGCTGCTGCTCGAGGGCGATCTCGGCGCGGGCAAGTCGGTCGTGGCCAGGGGCGTGGCGCGGGCGCTGGGCATTGCGGGGGCGATGCCCAGCCCGACGTTTACGCTGCTGATCCCCTACGAGGGCGAAAAGAAACTGTACCACTTTGACCTGTACCGGCTGGCCGATCCGGATGAATTCTGGGCGGCCGGCTTGGACGAGTTTGTCAGCGGCGACGGCATTGCGGTGATCGAATGGCCGCAGATGGCGCAGCTGTCGCCGGAGCGGTCAATTGTGCTGCGCATTGCGCGCGGAGAGGGCGACGACGACCGCGTGATCGAACTGGAGAACTGCGGCGTGCCCGGCTTTGACGAGGGCGCGCTGGCGGAATGGAGGCGCGAGGATTGAACATACTCGGAATCGATTCTTCCGGCCCGGTGGCGAGCTGCGCGGTGATGTCCGGCGGCCGCATCGTCCATTCGATCGCGCTCAACCACGGGCTGACGCACTCCGAGGCGCTGATGCCGGCCGTCGATGCGGCGATGCGCGCCTCCGGCCTGACCTGCGCCGACATCGACGCGTTCGCCGCAGTCGCGGGGCCGGGGTCGTTCACCGGCGTGCGCATCGGCATCTGCACGGCGAAGGGGCTGGCGCATGCGGCGGGCAAGCCCTGTGCGGCCGTCGACGCGCTGGAGGCGCTGGCGATGAACTTCTATGGCTTTGGCGGGCTGGTCTGCCCGATCCTCGACGCGCGCCGCGGGCAGGTCTACTGCGCGCTGTTTGACGCATCTTCCGGAATGCCCCGCCGCGTCGCGCCGGACGCCGCCGTCGCGCTGGGCGAGTTGCTCGCGCGATTGCCGGAGGACCGGACGGTGATGTTTGCCGGAGACGGGCTGCCCCTCCACGGGCCGGCGATCGTCGAGCGGCTGGGTGCGCGCGCGATGCTGGCGCCGGCCAACCTGTGCGACCTGCGCGCCGACGCGGCCTGCGCGCTGGCGGCGGCCAGACCTGAAGCATGGATGCCGGCCGGCGAGCTTCAGCCGGTTTATCTGCGCGCGCCGCAGGCGGAGCGCGAGCGAAACGCAAGGCTGAACCGGGAGGCGAATTCATGAGCGAGATTACCGTCGGGCTGATGACCGAGGCCGACGTCGAAGCCGTGCACGCCATCGAGGTGGCGTGCTTTCCAGTGCCGTGGTCGAAGGCGGCGTTTTACCGCGAGGTGACGGAAAACGCCTGTGCGCGCTACGTCGTCGTGCGGGAGGACGGCGAGCCGGTCGCCTATGCCGGCGTGTGGTTCGTGCTCGACGAGGGGCACATCACGAACATCGCCGTGCGTCCCGACCGGCGCGGCTTGGGCTATGGCGAAAAGGTCACGCGCGCGATGATCCAGCTTGCCGCCGACAGCGGCATGAACTGGATGACGCTCGAGGTGCGCCGGTCGAACGAAATCGCCCAGTCGCTGTACCGCAAGCTGGGCTTTGTCGACGTCGGCTACCGCAAGCGGTATTACGAAAACCAGGAGGATGCGCTGGTCATGGCGCTCGAGCATCTGCCGGAGGCGCACCCGGAGGACGATCCGATGCTGGTGCGCGAATGACGCGGGGGAACCAAATGCCGCCCCAATACGTCTGATAATTGTATCATGTTGGAAAAATGGCGGCCGCGGCCCTGAACCGGCGCGCGCCGCGAGAGTTTGGACGCGGGGGAGGGTTCCTATGCTTTTTGACGCGGTTGAAATGGTGGCCGTCGCGCTTTGCTGCGTGATCGCGTCCGTGCACTGCGTGCACGCCTTTCAAAAGGAGCGCTATCGACTGCCGGCCTACCGGCAGTGGCTGCGGCGCACGCAGGACCGGTATCTCAAGGAGAACGTCGCGACGGGATTCGCGGCTTCCCTGCTGAGCTGGTATCTGCCGATGCTCCTGTCGCTGTTTATCTCGGTGGAAAGCACGCGCACGGCCGTGGCAAACTGGGTGACGCTGGTGGGCTTTGCCGTTGTGGCCATCGCGTTTGCGCTGATCCATCAGGCGGAGCCGGCCAAGAAGCCGCTCGTGCTGACCATGCGCGCGCGCCGGCTGTTCGTCGTGCTGACGGTGCTGTATGCCGGCGCGGTGCTCTTGCTGAACCTCTTGTCCATCCCGCCGTACATTGCCTATGCCGGCGTGCCGTTCATCGTGCTGCTGGGCGGGCGGATTATGGATCCCGTGGAGGGGCGCATCAACGCCGGCTTCTACGAAGAGGCGCGCCGCAAGCTCGCCGCGCGCGGCGACCTCATCAAGATCGGCATTACGGGGAGTTACGGAAAGACGCAGACGAAGTTCATCCTGCGCGAGATCCTCTCGCGGAAATACGAGGTGCTCGCGACGCCGGCGAGCTTCAACACGGCCATGGGCCTCTCCCGCGTCATCAACGATTCGCTGGAGCCGAAGCACCAGGTGTTCATCGCGGAGATGGGCGCGCAGCACGTCGGCGACATCAAGCACCTCGTGCGGCTCGTCAAGCCGAAGTACGGCATGATTACCTCGATTGGGCCGCAGCACCTGGACACGTTCGGCTCCATCGCCAACGTGGTCGAGACGAAGAACGAGCTGATCGAAGGGCTTCCCGAGGATGGCGCGGCGTTCTTTGCCTCCGACTGCGGCTATACCGACCGGCTGTTCGCGCGCTGCCCGCGCGAGAAGTACAACGCCGCCGTCGAGCCGGCGGGCGAGGACTGCTACATGCGCGCCAGCGAGCTTTCCTTCGGCCCGGACGGCGCGCGCTTTGTGCTGACCTGCGCCGATGGCGGGCGCGTCCGTTGCCATACGCGGCTGCTGGGCCGCTTCAACGTGCAGAACATCGCGCTGTCCGCGGCGCTCGCGCACCGGTTGGGCATGAGCATGGAGGAGATTGGCGCCGCCATCGCGCAGCTCGCGCCGTTTGACCGCAAGCTGCACCTCATTCCGGGCGGGCGCACCACGATCGACGACACGCTCAATGCCAGTCTGGAAGGCGCCGCCGAGGCGTTTAACGTCTTGAGCGAGTTTCCGGGCAGGCGCATCGTCGTCACGCCCGGCCTGTCCGCCGATCTGCCGAAGGCCGAGGAGATGAACTATGCCCTCGGCACGCAGATGAAGGCCTGCGTCGATTTTGCAATTCTCGTGGGCGACCGGCGCGCGGTCCGGCCGATCCTCAAAGGCATCCTGAGCACGGGCTTTCCGAGGTCGGCGGTTCGCGTCGTCGCCGATTCGGACGATGCGGAGGCCGCGCTGGACGAAGTCGCCAGCGAGGGCGACACCGTGCTGTACGAGTGTGAGTGTGAGGAAGCATAGAGCCAGCACAAAAGCCGTGGGCGCAAGGACCCACGGCTTTGCTGTGCCTGTTGCAATCAGAGAGTCTGGAAGGTGGCGGGAAGTTCCTCGACCTCCGTCATGAGCTCACCGAGCATCCCCTCGACATAGGGCGCGAGGCCGGGCACATCTTCCATAATCATGGAGGAAATGTTGCCGAGCACGCCCACGGCGCTCATCACGGCGAGCGTGATATCGTTCTCGGTCATGGTCTCGACGTCGATCGCGCTTTCGTAGTCGAGCATCCATTCGGCGCTGTCGCGGAAGTCCTCCGTGAACAGGCCGAGGATCATGTCGAGGTAGATGTCGGTCACGCCGTCGTTGATGTTGATGTAGAACGTACCTCCGCGGTAGTCGCCGAATTCATCGCCGTCGTTGTAGACGTCGCCGTAATAGCCGGTCGAGAAGGTATAGGATTCCTCCTCCGCTTCGGCCTCCAGCGTCAGGTCAAAGCTATCGGCGAACTCCGGATCGACGTCGGTGGAGAGCACGGCGCGCACGCTGGCCTCTTCGTCGCTGCTGAGCGCTTCAAACGTGTAATCCACACGGTCGGAAGCCGCGTCCGGCTCGGCGGCAAAGCGCATCTGCACCGCACCGGATACGGAGTCCTCGATGGTGACGACGACGTCACTCGAATCGCGGCCGTCGTCCGTGGTGTCGAAGGCGCCCTCGATGCCGATGGTCGTCGTGCCCATGTCGCTCTGCGCGGTCAGCGCGCCAGTGATGGTGGCCATGTCGTCGGCGTAGGTCAGCGTGAAGGGCGCGGCGATTTCGCCTTCGTCCGCATCCTCGCTGGCGAAATAGAAGTTGCCCGAGGCCTCGACGGAGACGGATGCCTCGCCGTTCTCCGGATTGCCGGTGGCGACGATCGTGCCGGACAGGTCGAATCCGGACAGGGTGGCTTCGGGGTAGCCGGTAGTCTCCTCAACCGCGGAGGTGAGCTGGGCGACCAGCGCCTCCCCGGTCGCGCGGTCGATTTCAAAGGTGTGCGTACTCGTGTCGCCCTCCGTGGCCGTGTCGGTGACGAAGCTGCCGAACAGATCGCCGACCAGATTCATGCGGTCGGCGGCGGTGAGCTCGAAGCCCATGCCCGACACCAGCTCCGGCAGGCTCAGCATCACGGTGCGCGGCGAAAAGGCGGAGAGCAGATCGCAGGGGTTGAAGCCGAGGTACGGGGTCAGGTCGACCCGGTAGTTGTTCGCCATGCCGCCCATGCTGAACGTCAGCCCCGCGGGGTCGAGCTGGGCGTAGAGACCGGTGGCGTAGTCAACGTCCTCGCCAGTGTACAGCTCGGTCATCAGGCTCAGCACGCCGGAATCGGTGACGCCGGCGAGCAGGTCGACGTTCAGGCCGGTCATGTCGAGCACTGCCTGATCGTCGACGTACAGGATCGGGTCGTAGATGGAGAGCCGGTAGAGCGTACTCTCCTCGGCGAGCGCGGACGCCGGCAGAACGGCGAGCATCGCCATGGCGACGAACAGGGCAAGTAGTTTCTTCATCATTCATGTCCTCCTGTGTATTTCAATTCGCTTTCGCGGATTGTTCAAGGGATTGCGCTTTACGGGCGCGGAAGTCTCTGCTATAATAGACGCAGAAAACGACGGGAGGGGTTCCATGCGGTTCCTCAAAATGCAGGGAATAGGCAATGACTTCGTGATCGCCGATGGATTTCGCGATTCCGAGATTGCGGATCCCGGCGCGCTTGCGCGGAAGATCTGCGACCGGCACTTTGGCGTCGGCGCGGACGGGTTGATTTGGATGGTGCCTTCGGCGGTCGCCGATGCGCGGATGCGCATCTTCAATTCCGACGGCTCCGAGCCGGAGATGTGCGGCAACGGCCTGCGCTGCGCCGCGAAGTTCCTGTTTGACCGCGGATACGCGCCCGCGGACATGACCGTTGAGACGCTGGCCGGCGTGCTCACGGCGCACGTCGGCGCGGACGGCGTGACCGCCGGCATGGGCGCACCGTGCTTCGATCCGGTTCGCATTCCGGTGGCCGCCGCGGAAAACCGGGTGGAGATTGCGCTGGACGGCAGGCCGGTGCGGTTCTTCTGCGTGTCGATGGGCAACCCGCACGCGGTGACGTTCGACCTCTATCCGGAGGGGGAGACCTTCCGCCGCTTTGGTGCGCTGGTGGAGCGCCACGAAGCGTTTCCGGCACGGATGAATGTCGAGTTTTGCCGGATTCGGGACGGGGGAATCGACGTCCGCGTCTGGGAGCGCGGCGACGGCGAGACGCTCGCCTGCGGCACCGGCGCGTGCGCGTCGCTCGCGGCGGCCTCGTCGCTGGGCCTGCTCGGCCGCGAGGCGGACGTGCGCCTGCCGGGCGGCACGCTGCACATCCGCTGGCTGCCGGACGGGCAGATGGAGATGCGCGGCCCTGCGGAAAACGTGTTCTCCGGGGAATTTCCAACATAGGGGATTGGAGCGCGCCTCTGCGGCGCGCGGGAAAAATCCCGGCAAACCTATCGCGCGGATTCGAGCGAAATGTCCGGCGTATGAATTGCAAAGACGGCGGATCTGAGGGCCTGACGGCAGGGGCGTTCTCAAAGGGAATGCCCCTGCTTTCCTATGCGGCCGATTCAGCCGCCGCTTTCCATCAGGTACGGCTCTGTCCGGCTCAGCTCGACGCCGTCCGACGTCAGCT
>DVJL01000073.1 GCA_018716805.1 Candidatus Faecivicinus avistercoris
TTGCGGTATTCGTTCAGCGTGGTCGCGCCGATGCACTGCAGTTCGCCGCGCGCCAGCAGCGGCTTTAAGATATTCGCGGCGTCCAGCGCGCCCTCCGACGCGCCCGCCCCGCAGATGGTGTGCAGCTCGTCGATGAACAGGATGATGTTGCCGGCCTTCCTGATCTCGGCCATGGCGTTCTTCAGCCGCTCCTCGAACTCGCCGCGGTACTTCGCGCCGGCCAGCATGCTGGCCAGGTCGAGCGCGACCAGACGGCGGCCGCGCAGCAGCTCCGGCGTGTTGTCCGCCACGATCAGCTGCGCCAGCCCTTCGACGATCGACGACTTGCCGACGCCCGGCTCGCCGATCAGCACGGGGTTGTTCTTGCGGCGGCGGGAGAGGATCTGGATGATGCGCTCGATCTCCTTCCCGCGCCCGATGACCGGATCCAGCTCGCCATTGCGCGCCGCGCGGGTCAGATCGCGGGAATACTGGTCGATCACCGGCGTCTGCGGCTCGCTGGCCTCGCGGCCGGAGGCGGGATCATCGCTGCCCGAGAGGATGCGCAGAAGCTCCTCGCGCGCCTTCGACAGGTCGACGCCCATCTTAATCAGGACGTGCGCCGCCACGCCCTCCCGCTCGCGCATCAGCGCCAGCAGGATGTGTTCGGTACTGACGTAGTTCTGGTTCAGCTCGCGCGCCTCGCGCACGCTCTGCTCCAGCACCTTCTTGGTCCGCGGCGTATAGACCATCTGACGGCCCTCGATTTTTTCCTCGCCGCGACCCAAAATCTGAATGACCTCGGCGCGCACAGCGTCCAGCTCAATGCCCTTGAGCACCATCGCAGCCGCGCCCGGCTCCGTCAAGACGCCCAGCAGCAGGTGTTCCGTGCCCACATAGGACCGGCCGAGCTTGGCCGCCTCAACCTGGGCGGCGCGCAGCGCGCGCTGTCCGCGGTCTGTAAATTGCGCAAAATATGCCATGAAATTCCTCCAGAGAATGATTTGATTTATTTGGAAACGAGCCTGGAGAGCTCTTCGCGCAGGATCTTCGCCCGCAGGATCTCCGACTCGCGGTCTCCAATCAGTTTGCCGGCCTTGACGCCGAGCGACCCCGGCTGGACGTCCATCATCAGCACGTCCAGCGCCGGCAGCGGCGCGTGGAGATAGCCCATGCTCGCCGCATAGCGGATGTCCGAATACCGCCGCATGAACTCCTTGGTCGGCATCAGCCGCGCGTACATCAATTCGCCCCACGACCGCATCAGCGTGTCCTGCAGCTGCATCATGTCGCGCTTCTCGGCGGCTTCGCGCATCGCGCGCTCATGGCCGACGATCTGCTTGGTCGCCGCCGCGAGCGAGCGGACGACGTCCTCCTCGCTGCGCCCGAGCGTCGCCTGGTTGGAAAGCTGGTAGAGGTGGCCGCGCGCCATCGTGCCCTCGCCGTACAGCCCGCGGATGGTCAGTCCCAGCTTCGCCACCGCCTGCATCACCGCGCCCATCTGGCCGCCGCCGGACAGCGCCGGCAGGTGCAGCACCACCGAACAGCGCATCCCCGTGCCGGTATTGGCGGGACAGGCGGTCAGAAAGCCCAGCTGGGTGTCGAATGCAAACGGGTACTTCTCCCCCACCGATTCGTCCATGCCCAGCGCCAGCTCCGCCGCGCGCTCCAGCTGAAGCCCTGGCAGCAGTCCCTGAAAGCGGACGTGATCCTCCTCGTTCAGCATCACCGTGACCGTGCCGTTGGCCGAGACCATCGCCGCGGAGCGGTCCGCATACTTGAGCAGGTCGTAGCTGATGAGGTGGTGCTCCACCAGCCGGGAGCGCGCGTCCTGCTCCAGCTCGCCCATGCGAAGCAGCGAAAACGACTGCCCGCCCGAGCCGCGGAACACCGCGTCGGACGTCCGCGCGACGACTTCGTTCGCGTACTCGCGCGTCAGCTTCGGCGAAAACGGCAGGTCGTCGTAGTTTCGGGACAGGCGGACCCGGCTCGAGATGACGACGTCCTGTTCCGGCGCCTGAAGGTACTCAACCATCGAGCCCGCCCCCTTTCCCGTCCTCGGAGACGATCCGCTTCGGCGGCTCGACCTTGATGTCGGTCTGCTTCTCCTGCTCGGCCAGCTGCGCGTTCAGCGCGCGGATGGCGTCGCGCAGCTTCGCGGCCTGCTCGTACTCTTCCATTTCGATCGCCCGCTTCAGCCGCTGCTTGAGGCGGT
The DNA here is from genome assembly GCA_018716805.1 of Candidatus Faecivicinus avistercoris. Taxonomy (GTDB): domain Bacteria; phylum Bacillota; class Clostridia; order Christensenellales; family Aristaeellaceae; genus Faecivicinus; species Faecivicinus avistercoris. Next base: position 2,195 of record DVJL01000073.1, read on the forward strand.
CGATGTTCATCCGGATCGAGACGCCGCTGCGCACCCCTCCGGGAATCCGCCCGGCGTGCTGGGTATTGCCGTGGATGCGCTGCAACAGCGCGTCCAGCGGCTGGCGGAACGTCTTATAGCAGTTCGCGCAGCCGAGCATCCCGCACTTCTGAAACTCCGCGTACGTCATGCCGCACTGCTCGCACTGAAGCTCTCCGGGCGTCTCGTCCGCCTCCTGCCGCTCCCGGCCGCCGTCCAGGATGTTGTTGAGAATGCCGGCCAGGTTGGAAAAGTCAATCCCCGGAAGCTGCTTTTGATATTTTGCCATGCACACCGGGCAGAGGTTGCGCTCGGTGCGCACGTCGTTTGTAATCGTCATCAAATGAAATTTCGCGGGCCGGATGCCGCACTCCTCGCACATCATTTGCGATCGCCTCCTTCGAGATTTCGAAAGACCTGCATCAGCATATTCCGCAGAACCGCCGCGCGCAGCACGTTCTTTGCGTTGATCGGCAGCGCCAGCGCGTTTCGCGAAATGCCCGCGCGCATCAGCGCGGCCTCGTTTTTCGTCACGAGGCGCAGGTCGGTCAGGTGGGTGATGATGGCGTTCGCCGTCTCCTCGTCCACGGAATTGCCCACCCGGTTGAGCAGGGACTCCAGCAGGTTGCCGTCGTCCCGCTCCTGTATGCGCACGATGCGCACATATCCGCCGCCGCCGCGCCGCGACTCGATGATGTATCCGTGATCCACCGAGAACCGCGTCGCCAGAACGTAATTGATCTGCGACGGCGCGCAGCCGAAGTGCTGCGCCAATTCGTTTCGCCTCAGTTCGATGTGCGTGTCGTCGCACATCAATTCCTTGATAAAGTGCTCTATGTTATCGCTGAGCTGCGCCATGATCTCGCCTCCGTTTGACCATCTTTGACTTTATTATAGCGCAACTCCACGCCGAATGCAAGCGGAAAATTCTGTTTTTCCTTGAACTATTGCAAATTGTTTCCAAATTTTTCCAGAAAACGCCACACGATTCCGGCGGCAATCTCCGCCGCGCGGGGCGCATAGACCTTGAATTCATCTCCATGGGCGCCGTCCGTGGCGTCGGAAACCGCGCGGACCACGCCGCACGGCACATTGTGAACAAAGCAGACCTGCGCGATGGCGGCGCTCTCCTGATCGCAGGTCAGCGCGCCGAACGCCTCCGCGATGCCGCGCTTCTCCTCCGCCGAGGAGAGAAAGCGGTCGCCGGTCGCGACGCGGCCGAACTTCGCGCTCGCGCCGGCCTCTCTCGCCGCCGCCATCAGGCCGTCCGCGACGGCGGCGTCGCACGGCAGCGAGACGCGGTCGATCGTCGAGATCATCCCCGGCGGATCGCCGAGCGCCGTGGTGTCCACGTCGTACTGCACGCAGTCGCGCGCAATCAGCGCGTCGAGCAGCCCGAGTCCGGCGGTCAGGCTTCCGCCGACGCCCGAATGCAGCACCAGCCCCGGCGCAAGGCGGCCGATCAGCGCCTGCACAGCCATGGCGGCGTTGACCTTGCCGATGCCGCAGCAGAGCACGGCCACCGGCACGCCGCACGCCGTTCCCAGATGGAATACAAAGGGGCCGCATTCCTCGCGGCGGGCGTCCCCGATCCGGGTTAAGTAAGGCTCAACCTCCATCGGCATCGCGCCGACCAGCGCAATTCGCCTCTCCTGCATCGGTCACACCTCCTCCAACAATGCCACGGCCTGCGCCGAGATTCCGAGCTGTTCGCCCTCGAAGCCGAGCCGCTCGGTCGTCGTCGCCTTGACGTTGACGGCGTCCGTCCCAAGCGCGTCCGCGAGATTTTTGCGCATCTGCGGAATCCATCCGGCCAGCTTCGGCCGCTGGGCGACGATGGTCACGTCTGCGTTGGCGACGCGAAAGCCGCGCGCGGCCACGATCTGCATCACCGCATTCAGCAGCTTCATGGACGAGATACCCGCATAGGCGGGGTCGCTGTCCGGGAAGTGGCGGCCGATATCGCCCTCGCCGAGCGCGCCGAGCAGCGCGTCCATCAGCGCATGCACGGCGACGTCGGCGTCCGAATGGCCGTCCAGTCCCTTCTCGTGCGGGACGTCCACGCCGCAGAGGATCAATTTGCGCCCTTCGCGCAGGCGGTGGACGTCATAGCCGGTGCCGACGCGGAAGGCCGGCCGGCGAAACTCCTCAAAGTCCGACTTCGTGGTCAACTTTCGATTCACCTCCGCGCCCGGGGCCGTCACCAGCCGCACCGAGCCATACAGGCGCTCAAACAGCGCCGCATCGTCCGTAACTTCCCAACTTTCCGCCTCGGCGCGCTCGTGCGCCGCCATCAGCCGCGCAAAGCCGAACGCCTGGGGCGTCTGCACCGCGCGCAGCGACGCGCGATCAAGCGTCTCGACCGTTCCGTCGGGGCGCACGCGCTTGACCGTGTCCGTCACCGGCGTCGAGATCACGCCGCTGCCGGATTCGCGCGCGGCCTCGACCGTCGCGCGCACCACCTCGGGCGAGACGAACGGCCGAGCGGCGTCGTGCACCGCGACGATCTCCACGCCCTCCGGCAGCGCGCGCAGGCCGTTGTAGACCGACCTGCGCCGGCAGTCGCCGCCAGTGACCACGCGCCGGACCAGCGGGTTTTCGCCCTCGCGCCCGATCAATTCGCGATACGCCGCCTCGTCGGCCGCGGCGATCACCAAAACCAGCCCGTCGAACTGTCCGGACGCCGCGAGCGCATCCACGCAGCGCGACAGCACGCTGCGGCCGTGCAGCGGAAAGAACACCTTGTTCCGCCCCAGCCCGGCGCGCTCCCCGCGCCCGGCAGCGACGACGATCCCCCAGACGCTCATGACCGCGCGCGGTACATGTCCGCCGCGTCCTGCTTCGCCGCGTGCTCCGCGATGGACAGGATCTCGTATTCGCTGTACTTTTCGCCGAAGCGGATGCCCAGCACGTCCCCGACGCGCACGTCGGTGCCCGGCTTGGCCTCCTTGCCGTTGACGGTCACATGGCCGGTCGAACAGGCGTCGTTGGCGACGCTGCGCCGCTTGATGATGCGGGAAATCTTCAAAAACTTGTCCAGACGGATCGACGTCGGCGCGACGCGCTCCACCGGCTTGCGCGCTTCGATGACCTTTCTGCTCATGGAAACTCCTCCTCGCGTCTGATATAAACGCACTTTTTATGAAATAAACAGGGCAGCCTCCGAGGAAGCAGCCCTGCCGAGAATCGACTCTTAGAATTCGTCCTTCAATCCCTTGCCCGCCTTGAAGGTCGGGAGCTTCTTTGCGGGGATCTCGATGGTCTCCCCCGTGGACGGCTTGCGTCCCACGCGCGCGGCGCGCTCCTTGACCTCAAAAGTGCCAAAGCCCGTCAGCTGAACCTTGTCGCCTTCCTTCAGGGCCTCTAGGATGGTCTCCGTAAATGCGTTCAGCGCGGCCTCGGCCTGCTTTTTCGTGAGTTCGGACTTCTCCGCCATACGGGCGATCAGAGTCGTCTTATTCATGATATTCAACACCTCCAAATTTTGCGCCATGCACGACGCCGCCATGGCAACGGCACATACGTTATTAAATACGCTCCCCGCGGCTGGATTCCTGCCGCGCAGGGCTCTGATCCGACAATTTTACCAAATGCCAATATTTATCCCGCGCCTGCTCGGAAAGATCGCCCCAATCTCCACCGCTGAGCGCCTCGGCTTCAATCTCTTCAAAGCGGCCGACCAGCCGGTCGGACGCCGCGCTCAGCGCGACCTCCGGATCCACGCCCGCGGCGCGTGCCAGCGCGACTGCCCTGAGAAGCGCCTCGCCAACGCTCTGTTCCGCATCCGCGCCGCCCTCCGCCGCGCGCCTGGCCGCGCACGCGAGCGCATCCGCCGCTTCGGCGACGTCCTCTCGCCGGCGGCACGCCTCATCCAGCCGCTTGAGCACCTTGGCGGCGCGCATGGTGGCCGGCAGCGAGCGGGCGATTCCCCGCATCGATTCAGCCACCGTGCGCTGCCCGCGCTCGGCCATCTTGTTCTTCGCCCAGAGGTCGGCCACGGCCTCGGAATCGGCCGCGTGGTCTCCGCCAAAGATGTGCGAATGGCGGCGCATCATCTTCTCCGAGATGGCGGTCGTGACGTCGCCGATTGCAAACTCGCCGTGCTGCCGCGCGATCTCGGCGTGCAGCACGACCTGAAGGAGCATGTCGCCCAGCTCGTCGCAGAGGTGGTCGGGATCGCCTTCATCGATCGCTCCGGCGACCTCATAGGCCTCCTCGACGACGTAGGGGCGGAGCGAGCGGTGCGTCTGCGCGCGATCCCACGGGCAGCCGTCCGGGCCGCACAGCGTCTCGATGATCTCGCACAGCCGGTCGAATCCATAGCGCTCCAGCCCGCCCAGCGCGCGCACCGCCGGCACAAACGCGCAGGTTCGGTGGTCGTAGGCGCGCAGGCGGTCGAGGTTGTACAGCTTCGTGCGCGCCACGCCGCCGTCGCCCATCCGCACGGCGATTTCGCTCTCCTCGGGATAGACCTCCATCAGCTTGAGCTTGACCTCGGCGGCCAGCTCGCGGCTGTCCAGCTCGCGCACGAGCGCGCACTTGGCCGAACTCAAATGAAAGTTCTCCCAATCCGACGCCGCCAGCAACTGCGCGGCGTCCTGCGCGCGCGCGAAAAGCGCGCCCTCCGCCGGTACGCCGGCGACGACGCGCACATCCCTCTCCCCGCCGCCGAGCAGCGCACCGACGCTCGCATCGCGCACGTCAAACACGCCGTAGACGACGTCGCCCGCCTCCGCCGCGCGCCGGACGGCCTCCGCCGCAGCGCGGGCGTGATCGTCAAAATCCTCGCACGATTCGTACAGCGCGTCGAGCGATTCAAACGCGATGCCCTCGCCGCGCAGCCATTCCGCACAGCCGCAGCGCGACGTGTGCAACAGGATCCTCGCGCCGCTCTTCAGCAGCGACACGGCTTCAAGCGTCAGCTGGTTCGGCTCGTAACCGACGCCGACGACGACAATTTTTCCCATGCGTACCGCTCTCCTGTCCATTTGTACCGTTCCATTATAGCACGCGGCGCGGCGTGGCGCAAGGGCTGCGCCGGAAGCACAGGTACCGTCCCGAACAAGGGATCACCATCTGGTTAAGACGCCCTTCTTCCCCTGCGCGGCTGCCGCTCCGGTCTGGCTCACTGCTCCATCTGGCGGCCGACGATGCTGGCCGTCGTCTCGGCGACCTTGCGGTCGACGTCGCACATCGACGCGCCGGCCTCCTTGCTCAGCAGGATCAGCCCGCCGATGATCTCGCCGTCGGCGAGGATCGGCGCGACGATCTGCGCGGTGTACGCCTCGGGACGGTCGTCGGCAACCAGCGGGATCATCCGCGCGCCGGAGGAGAGGTTCATCACGGCGATCTGACGGTTCTGCAAAATCTGCTCCACCTCGGGGCTCAGCGCCTTTTCCGCATACTCGCGCTTCGCCGCGCCGGACGAGGAGACGATGCAGTCCCGGTCGCAGATCAGCGCGACGTGGCCGAGCGTCCGGTAGAGCGAATCGGTGTAGTCCTTGGCGATAGCGGAAATCTCGCCGATCGGGGAATACTTCTTCAATACGACCTCGCCGTCGTGGTCGGTAAAGATTTCCAGCGGGTCGCCCTCGCGGATGCGCAGCGTCCGGCGGATCTCCTTCGGGATGACCACGCGGCCCAGTTCGTCAATTCTGCGCACGATGCCTGTTGCTCGCATATTCAAAACTCCTTTTTTCGCGTCGATGCCGGAAAACGCGCCGGATTCTGTCGCCGGCGCCGGCTTACGGATTTCGCGGTTATTGTTCGTCCGGCGTGACCGGATTATGCGCCGCCTGCGCGAAAAACGCGCCCTTTCCCGCGAGTTCACAGAAAATTGCGCACGCGTGATTTACATCCGCGCATTTTATGGGTATAATTGAAAGAAAAGGTGTCGAGGGGCGAACGCATGGAGCTTTATCAGGAGGTTGAACGCGCGCTGACGAAGGAATATCGAAAGCGCATCTGGCGGCCGTTTTTGTCGGCGCTGAAGGACTACCGGCTCGTCAACGACGGCGACCGAATCGCCGTGTGCATCTCCGGCGGGAAGGATTCCATGCTGCTGGCCAAGTGTATGCAGGAATTGAAGCGCCACAGCCCGACCGACTTCTCGCTGACCTTCCTCGTGATGGATCCCGGCTACGCGCCGGAAAACCGGCGGCGCATCGTCGAAAACGCCGGGCGGCTGAACATCCCCGTCGAGATCTTCGAGACGGACATCTTCGATTCCGTCGCGGCCATGGGCGGCTCGCCGTGCTACATGTGCGCAAAGATGCGCCGCGGGTACCTCTACCGTGAAGCCAGCCGCCGCGGCTGCAACAAGATTGCGCTGGGGCACCACTTCGACGACGTGATCGAGACGATCCTGATGAGCATGCTCTACGGCGCCCAGATTCAGGGCATGATGCCCAAGCTGCACAGCGACAACGTGCCCGGGATGCAGCTGATCCGCCCGCTGTACAAGGTGCACGAGGAGGAGATCATCCGCTGGCGCGACGACTACGGCCTGTCCTTCCTGCGCTGCGCCTGCCGGCTGACCGAGGGCAGAAGCGTCGGCGACGACGAAGGCGACTCCAAGCGCCTGGAGATGAAACGCCTGATCCGCCAGCTCAAGGAGGTCTATCCGACCGTCGACCGAAACATCTTCCACAGCGTGCACAACGTCAGCCTCGATACGATGATCCGCTGGAAATACGACGGCCGGGAATTCAGCTTCCTGGACGGCTACGAGGACTAGAAGGCCAACAGAATTTCGGTTTTGACCCGGCACAGGATGGAGGGAATGCTCTGTGAAAATCATGCTCATCAACGGCCCGAGCGTCAACATGACCGGCGCGAAGGAGATCGACGCCTACGGCAAGACGGCGTTCGACGCCATGATCGAAAACCTCGAGCAGGTTGCCGCGCGCAAGGGCCACATGCTGACCTGCTTTCAATCGAATTCGGAGGGGCAGCTGATCGACTGGCTCCAGCAGGCGCACTTTGAACACTATGACGGCGTCATCCTGAACCCCGGCGCGCTCTCGCATTACAGCATCGCGCTGCGCGATGCGATCGGCAGCTGCGGGCTTCCCTGCATCGAAGTGCACATGGGAAACGTGTTCCGCCGGGAAGCGATGTATCGCGAATCGGTCACGATGGGCGTCTGCACCGGTCATATCGGCGGGTTTGGCGCCATGGGCTATGTGCTGGCGATGGATGCGCTGGCCGCCGTCAAGGCCGCCAAGCCGCAAAAGAATACATGAGGTGCGTCCATGCATGAGATTCGAGACAAGCTCAGACACGAGCGCGCACACCTGCACGAAAAGAGCAAGCGCGGCTTTCTGCACTTTCTCTTCGGCCGCAGTACGCTGATCCTGCTGCTGCTTGCGGCGCAGGTCTTCTTGCTGATCGGGCTGTTTGCGCGCTGGCAGTTCTCGGCGTATGCCTACGGCTTGAGCTACGTCCTTTCGGCGTTCATGGCCGTCTACCTGCTCAACCGCCCGATGAACGCCACCTCCCGCCAGACGTGGCTGATCCTGATTCTGCTGCTGCCCGTGCTGGGCACGCTGCTGTACATCTATGTGGACATGGACATCGGCCACCGCCTGGTTCGCGGCCGGCTGGAGCAGATCGGCAAGGAAACCGACGGTCTCCTGCCCCGGCAGGAGCGCCTGATGGAAGCCGTGCGCATCGCCGAGCCGGAGCTGCACAGCCTCGCAAACTATACGCTGCGCGTCGGCGGCTTCCCGATATACACCGATACGCACGTCGACTACTTCCCACAGGGCGAGGACAAGTTCCCCGCCCTGCTCGAAGCGCTCGAGCGCGCCGAGAAGTTCATCTTCATGGAATACTTCATCATCGACGAGGGCTACATGTGGGGCAGCGTGCTGGAGATCCTCGCGCGCAAGGCGCGGCAGGGCGTGGACGTGCGCGTGCTCTACGATGGCACCTGCGCCGTATTCCGTCTGCCTTACCGCTATCCGGAAAAGCTGCGCGCGATGGGCATCCAGTGCAAGATGTTCTCGCCGATCCACCCGCTGGTATCCACCCACTACAACAACCGCGATCACCGCAAGATCGTCGTCGTCGACGGACACACGGCCTTTACCGGCGGCATCAATCTGGCCGACGAATACATCAACCGCAAGGAGGTCTACGGCCACTGGAAGGACACGGCCATCATGCTCCGCGGCCCCGCCGTGCGCAGCTTCACGCTGATGTTCTTGCAAATGTGGCACGTCACGGAGTGGAAGGTCGAATACGCGCCGTACCTGAGCGCGCCGATTCCGCCCGCGCCGCCCGAACCGGGCTTCGTGCTGCCCTACGGCGACAATCCGTTTGACGACGAGCGCGTGGGCGAGGCCATCTACCTGGACATCATCAACCGCGCCGAGCGCTATGTCCACATCATGACGCCCTACCTGATCATCGACGGCGAGATGACCTGCGCCCTGACCCTCGCGGCCAAGCGCGGCGTGGACGTCAAGCTCATTCTGCCGCACATTCCCGACAAAAAGTCGGCCTTCTCGCTGGCCTACACCCACTATCGGGAGCTGCTGCGCGCCGGCGTCCAGATTTTTGAATACACGCCGGGCTTTGTCCACGCGAAGGTGTTCGTCAGCGACGACGAGAAGGCCGTGGTGGGAACGATCAACCTCGACTACCGCTCTTTGTACCTGCACTTTGAATGCGCGGCCTATCTGTTCCAGATGCCCGTCATCGACGACATCGAGCGGGATTTCCACAGCACCCTGAAGCGCTGCCAGCAGGTCACCCTCGAATCCATGAAGCACGACCGCCTCTACCGCAAGGTCCTCGGGCCGCTGCTCAAGCTCTTCGCCCCGCTGATGTGAGGCGAACGTCTGCAACGAGCCATATGCACATTCTCGAGCGGTCGAAGCGCCCTCTCCTTCGCCAGCGGATCACGCGCCGCCGGCGCCTTCAGAGGGGCTTCGGCCGCTCTTTTGCTGCAAATCCGCCCCGGCCTGCGAAGAATCCGGCAGGCCGTTTTGCGCGATTTCGCGCAGGTTGGACGCGATCTGTTCCAGCGATTCGTACAGAATCGCGCGCGCGCTTTCGTCCAGCGCGCTTCCCGCCAGCTCGACCGCGAGGCTCGCCCTGCGGCAGACGAATTCCGCGGCCGCGACGCCTTCGTCCGTCAGCTTCAGCTTTCCCCCGTAGAGGTTCCGGTGGCCGCCTTCCTTTCGCACCATCCCCTTCTTCTCCATGGCGGAGAGCATCCGCGAGACGTCCGCCTTGTCCTTGCCGCACAGCTCGCACAGCTGTCCGGCGGTGAGTCCCTCCGGATGGCGGTACAGCGCCGTGAGGTAGATCGAATGAACGCCCCTGAGCCCCCGGCGCTCCATCTCCTTGGAGGCGATTTTGTGCCAGTAGCGCGAAATCTCCGCAATCGCCACCGAAAAGCGCTCAAACCTGTCAATCATGCTCCATTCTCCTTTGCCGCGCCAGTTTATCCAAATTATACGCCAAATCCGTTGACAATTCAACATCCACGCCGTACAATACCAGATGTTGCATTTTCAACATCTCGACAAAACCGATGAAGGAGTGTGCTTATGAATTCATCCAGAAAAACCATGGCGCGCTGGAAAAAGGTGGTTCTCGCCATCGTCGCGGCCGTGCTGGCCATCGCACTGATCGCAGGAATCGCGGTGTATGCCGTCTGGCACGACGAACTCGCCACCCTTGCCAGCATCACGCAGGTGCGGCCGCGCAACGACGCGCACCTGGACGGCTCGGTCTACACGATGCACGTGAAGGGCGGCTTCTATCTGGACGATTTCGTCGCGCAGGGCGGCGTTTCAAACGACGCGGAACTGATCGCGTTTATCACCGGAAAGATCACCAAGGGGCTTTTGAACATGGGAATCAGCGCGCCGGAAATCGGCTGCTCGTCGTTCACGGCCACGACGGCGGAGGGCGACCAGCTGTTTGCCCGCAACTATGACTTCTCCAAGACCAACACCTGCCTGGTGTTCACCGAGGCGAACGAAGGGCGGCACGCCAGCATCTCCACCGCCGATTTGCAATTCCTGGGCATTGACGTGGATTCGGATCTGACCGGTTTGATGGACAAGATCACCTGCCTCGCCGCGACCTACGCGCCGCTGGACGGCATCAACGACGCCGGCGTGGCCTGCGGCATCTACATGACCTACCAGGGCGCGGAAACCGTTCCCACCGATCAGAACACGGACAAGCCCGACTTCACCTCCACCACGCTGCTTCGCCTGATCCTGGACTACGCCGACGACGTGGACGAGGCCGTGGAGATCGCATCGTCCTACGACATGCACGATTCCGCGAACACCTCCTACCACTACATGGTGGCCGACGCCAGCGGCCGCAGCGCCGTGCTCGAGTGGGTCGGTTCGACCGACGCCACCGACAACGACGGTTCCCAGCGCCAGCTGGTGGTGCACTACAACGATGCCGACGCGGCGCTCGGCGAGGCCGAAGCCGCCAGCGACTTCCAGTGGGTCACCAACTTCATCCTCCAGCCCGGCTATTACGCCGATTCCGACGAATCGGAGATGAAGGGGCTCGACCGCTACGAGCGGATCTATCAGGAGCTGAGCGCCACGGACGGCGTGGTCGCCGACGAACAGGCAGCGATGGACATCCTCGCCATCGTCGGCCGCAGGTCCTGGGACAACGATGACGGCAACGGCTGCACCGTCCACAGCGTCGTCTACAACCTGACCGACCGAACCGTGCGCTGGGTGCCCAACGAGAACTTCGACGATCCCACCGCGGTCTTTGAATTCAGCTTAGAGGATGTCTGAGAAAGGAACGATCCCTTCGAGCAAATCTTCGACCCATCTTCGCGGGCTTAGCAGAGCTAAGCCCGCGAATTCGCAGCGCCAAAATGGCGGCAAAGGCGCCGAATTGCATTCCGGGGAATTTACAAAGCCCGCCCGGCCCAATGCAAACCCCATCCCGGAGAGCGGCGCCTTATCTGAAAGGCTCCACAAAACCAGCGGCAAAAACGGGAATTGCCTCCATCAAGAATCGTGGACGCAATTCCCGTTTAGTCCGCTCAAAAGCGCACGAACCTCCCCCACTCCGCCTGCCCTGCAGCAAGGCAGCGCAGGGACGCGCAGCCCTGCTGCGCCCGTTCCCGCGCCCCATCCGCACAGATTTTATGCGGCCTTATTGCGGGCTTCTGTTCTGGCGATCTGCTTTTGGAAGATCACATTCATTCGCATGGAAATCAAATAGACCGCCAGGGGAACATCGATAAAGATCAGCGCGGGGAACAAGCAGCAGGTAATCAGAAAAAGTGCCAGCAAAATGAACAGATACAGAATCGTCGAAGGAAGCTGGCTAAATGTCAAGCCAATGGCCGCGGAAATGCATTGCGCCGTGCTCTGCCTGAACATGGCTAGAAGTGCTGCGGTATAGATCACAATGCCCGCGAAAATGGAACATGCTAAAACGAGCGCAGCATAGTACCTGCCCCCGGCGGAAAAATCAGCCGCTGCCAGCACTCCTGCCCGGCAGAGCGTGTGCCCGACAATCATGGCATCCAGCGCGACAAACACATACAAGAGCCAAATAAAGGTTCCCTGTTTTATGTTCGCGCAAAAGGACTTTTTGTACATTTGCCAGAGCGTTCCCTCTTCATGATTGCGAATTTTCAGGCAGACATAGAACAGCGCCGCGGTCGACGCGCCTATCGTGACGAGCGGAAGGCTCGTCAACGTCCAAAATAGCGTCAGGATAAACAGATCCCCTATCCGGCTGAAAAAACGCCAAAACGGCCGTTCAAACATCGTCTGTTCAAACCGCTTTTCCCCTTCGCGCCTTCGCCTCAGCATGATTCCCCTCTTTTCCATACAGCGTCAAAACAGCTTGCCGAAGGCCCTCTCGCGAGGGCCTTCGGACAATTCGCCCAAGCGCCTGCGCCTATTCTTCGTTCGCCTCGGCCAGCTTTTCGTTCACCGCTTCCTCAAGGATATCCCACTGTTCTGTGACATCCTCCAAATCATAGAACACGGCGTCCATGAAGGTCATGACCTCGGTCGCAACGTCACTTTCTCCGGTGATGCGGTGGTTGTTGTTGACATTTTCCAAAAAATTGTACGCATTTGCATAATTGGAATTGGCCGCAATTTTCTCCTGCAAAACCGCAGTGTTCTTGATGGTATCCGTGACCGCCAAGTAGCCGGACTGCGCGTCAAAATAAGCGATGCCATCCTCAGAAGTATACAGCCACTTCACAAATTCCCAACACGCATCCTTGTGCGCAGAGGATTCGAGGATCACCAGAGAGTTGCCGCCGGAGGGAACGGAATTGACCGCCTTGCCCGGAATGCCGGAAACGAGCAGTTCAAATCCACCTTCAGCCGCGTTGTTCTCCATGCCAGCCAGTCCTCCGATGGAGTTGATATAAAACGCGCATTCCTGGCTCGTCATCAGCTGATTGATGATCGTGCTGCTATCGGCGGCAGGCAGCGGATAGAAGTAATTCTTTTCAATGAGGCCCTGCAGGAATTCAAACGCCTCAATTCCCCCTTCGCGGCAGGCAAGCGTCAAACCATCCTCAGAGAATACCTCCTGCCCGGAATAGTTGGGAATGATCATCCAGAAATACCACGAGTCCCGCGGCTGGGCAAAGCCGTAATCGCAATATCCGCCATCCACCAGCGTCGCACAAACCTGCTCCATCTCCTCCCACGTCGTGGGAACTTCGCAGCCGGCGGCATCCAGCAGGGTCTTGTTGCAATACAGCACGGGCGTCGAACAGCCCATGGGCAGCGCGGCCAGATAGTCGGTGCCATCGTCCAACGTCATCCGGTAGGAATCGATGAATCCGGGGTTGAAGTCCTCATACCAAACCCCTTCTTCCTCGCTGAGGAAGTCGAGCATATTGGCCACGACGCCTTCTTCATCGCTCAGCATGCGAACCTGATCGGAACCCGTCTGGATCAAATCGGGGCCGGTGCCCGTTGCAACCGACATAATGGCGCTTGCAATCGACGTGTAGTAATCGCCCTGGAAGGTTGCAACGACTTCGATCTCGTCCTGGGATTCATTGAACTTCTGCACCATGTAGTCGATTGAGTCCGCATTGCTTCCCGACATTGAGTGCCAAAACTGAAGGGTGATCTTTTCACCTTCAGCAAAGGCTCCGCCCATGCAGAGAAGCACCACGAGGGCCAGCAGCAGAGACAGCGTTTTCTTCATTGTCTTTTCCTCCTCTTTCTATAAATAATGAAGCTCTGGCAAAGCCGCATTATTTCACTTGATTCCCGAATAAGCAAAGGAACTGATGATATACTTCGACGCAAACACATAAATCAGCAGAATTGGCAATACGAGGAACATGTTGCCGGCCATGATCAGGTTCCATTGGTCATTCCCCTCGGTATCCTTCAGCCGGGCGACGCCGATGGTAATCGGGCGAATCGCATCGCTGTGCGTCATAATCAATGGCCAAAAATAGTCGTTCCAGTGTCCGACGAAGCTCAGCAGGGCGATGGCTGAAATGCCCGGCTTCGACATGGGCAGCAGAATTTTCCCCAACACCTGCAGCTCATTGGCATTGTCCAGTTTTGCCGCTTCGATCAGCTCGTCCGGAACCTGCATAAAGTATTGCCGCAGCAGGAAAATTCCGAATGCGTTGGTCATAAACGGCAGGATCTGGGGAATCAACGTGTTGATCAACCCCATGTCCGCCATCATATAATAAATTGGAATAAATGTGACCTGCGTGGGCATCATAAAGGCAATCAGCACTATGCCAAACAGAACGCCCTTTCCCCTGAAATCAAATTTGGCGAAGGCATATGCCGCCGGCACCATTACGATTGTCTGAATGACCATGATCGTCAGGATGATGATGATCGAGTTCTTCAAATATGTACCAAATGGCGCCACCGCCCAGGCTTTTGCGAAGTTTTCCAACGTGGGCGACTGCGGGATGAGCGTAAACCGCGCAATTTCTGCGTCCGATTGCAGCGACAGCGACAGCATCCACAAAAACGGAAAGATAAAAATGAACGATACCAGGAGCTTCATCAGGAAGCTCACGATGCTGCCAACGCCATTTCGCGTTCGATCCATCGCATAGTCCCCCTTTGACTATTGATAATGCACTTTCTTGGATAGCAGCTTAAAATAGATCACCGTTAAAATGCTGACGCAAATGAGGAGAATGACGCTGGCCGCACATGCCCTGCCCACATTATCATCCCAGAACACCGTCTTATAGATGTAATACACAAGGGTGCTGGTTGCATTGTTCGGGCCTCCGTCGGTGAGCAGCCGAACCGTGTCAAACACCTTGAACGAACCGATCGTCATGACGATCAGCGTAAAGAAGAGCTGCGGCGAGATCATCGGAATGGTGATGCGCGTCAGCGTGCGCCATCTGCCCGTGTTGTCCAGTTCCGCGGCCTCGTAGATGCTCGGCGAAATGCTCTGCAGTGCGCCGATGATAATCAGGGAATAATAGCCGATGCTCTTCCAGCAGGCGACGAAGATGACCGACCCCATCGCTGTGTCCGAGCTCTGCAGCCAATTCAGCTTCGGCAAACCGATTCCTTCCAGAACCGTGTTAAACAGGCCGATATTCGGATTCATCATTTGAGAGAATACCATGGCGATCGAAACCATCGAAATGATGTGGGGCGTAAAGGCGGCGGCCTGCGTAAACTTGGTCATCTTATCCTGCCGCCTGGACAGCCAAACCGCCAGCACAATGGCAATCAGCAAGATGATCACAACCGTCCAGAGGGTATATACACCGGTATTGCCCATGGTTTTCAGAAAGTTTTTATTCGTCAACAGATATC
>DVJL01000074.1 GCA_018716805.1 Candidatus Faecivicinus avistercoris
TCACCTCCCGCCGTCCGAATAGTAGACCCACTTCTTCTGACTCTTGAGCACAATCAGCGTCAGCACAAGGATGATTATGAATAGCAACCATGCCAGTGCGCAGGCATAGCCCATGTTCGCGTTCTGGAATGCCTCCCGGTAGATGTACAGGCAGTAGAACAGCGATGCGTTACTTGGGCCGCCCTCCGTCATGATGTACCCCTGCGTAAACACCTGCAGCGAATTGATGATCGCCATAATCGTATTGAAGAACAGTGTCGGCGTAACCATCGGGATCGTAACATAGATCAGCTTGTGAAACGCATTGCCGCCGTCTATCTCCAATGCCTCATAGTACACCTTCGGCACCGACATAATGCCCGCCAAAAAGATAACCATTGTGCCGCCGGTATTCCACATATTGATCATCACCAACGTCGGAATGACCGTATCCTTTGACCAGATCCACGCCGGCGGGGTAATGCCAATGGACTTGAGCGCCGTGTTGATCAGTCCGTACTGCTGATTCAACAGCCATACCCACACCATGCACGACGCAACGGCCGGAATGATTGAAGGAAGATAGAAAATGCTGCGAAAGACACCGCGTCCCCGGATGTTGGACGACAACATCAGTGCCACAGCAAACGAAAACAGGATGGACGCCGGCACATTCAGCACCGCATAATACGCCGTCGCCTTAATCGAATCCTTAAAGTACAGGTCTCTTGCGCTGAACATCGTCTTGAAATTGTCCAGCCCAATGAAGTTGGTCACACTCTTGAAGACGTTAAAGTCCGTCAGGCTCCAGTAAAGCGAGAAAATCATCGGGAGCATCGTAAGTGCGAAGAAACCGACCAGCGCGGGCGCGGCAAAGAGCCAGCCTGCGGCCTGCTCACGCCGGCGATACCAATGCAACGACTTCGCGGCGCGTGTC
The DNA here is from genome assembly GCA_018716805.1 of Candidatus Faecivicinus avistercoris. Lineage (GTDB taxonomy): Bacteria > Bacillota > Clostridia > Christensenellales > Aristaeellaceae > Faecivicinus > Faecivicinus avistercoris. Next base: position 917 of record DVJL01000074.1, read on the forward strand.
TGCAATTCAGCCATAGGTTCTCCTCCTCTTGTGATGAAAACGCCCGCGGGGCGTCGATGGAAAGCACATTTCCCCTGAAGCGGCGAGGCACAGCCAAAACCGTGCCTCGCCCGAAAATCCATTTGTAGAGATCGACTTATGCAGCCGCTTCCTCGGTCGCCGCATCCTCAGCCGGCGCTTCCTCAGCCGCCGCATCCTCAGCCGCCGCATCCTCGGCTGGCGCTTCCTCGGTCACCGCATCCTCGGCCGGCGCTTCCTCAGCAGCCGCATCCTCGGTCGCCGCATCCTCGGCCGGCGCTTCCTCGGTCGTGGTGGACGCCATCTGGGTGGCGCGCAGGCCAAGCTCCAGGCCCGCCTCTTCGATCTGGGCCGCTACGCTGTCCATGGCTTCCTGTGCGGTCATGTTGCCGTAGAGGACCTCTTCGATTCCAGCGTCAACCAGCGTGATCAGATCCGGGAAACCGATGATCTGGCCGGTCAGCGGGGCAGCGGAATTGTTGATCAGCATGTCGATGATGCCTTCATAGCCTTCGGGGCGAGCCGGGTTGTCCTCGCCAACCCACTGGGCCAGCTTGTCCTCGTCGGTCAGCCACTCGATGCTGGTGGGCATCAGGTTGCCGTTGCGGAACAGGGTCAGGTCGATGGAGGGATCGCTCAGGTACTGAATCAGATCCCAGGCCGCTTCCTTCTCCTGGGAAGCGGAGAAAATGCAGTTCATGCCGTTAGTGCAGATGGAGACGACCTTGTCGCCGTACTTCGGCAGCGTCGCCATGCCAAAGTTGATGCCCGCCTCGGAGTAGGTCAGCGCATTCCACTGGCCGTCGATGACCATCGCATAGGTGCCGGTCAGCAGGGCAACGTCGCCTGCCGGCAGAGACTCGGAAGCCGCAACGCTCGGAGCCACATGGTCAACCAGCTTCAGGTCGCAGAACGCCTGCAGGGCCTCGACGGCCTCGGGCTGGTTCATGGCGAAGTTGCCATTCTCATCGACGATGCTGCCGCCGTTGGAGAGAATGAAGGAGCCCCAAACCGGCCACCACACGCTGGGGTTGACGCCGTACTGCACGATGTTGTCGGGATCAAAGCCCTCGTCGTTGGGCGTCAGGCCGTTGGCGTCCTTCGTCAGCTGCTTGCAGACGTCGACGAACTCGTCCCACGTCCAGGCGTCTTCGGGGCTCGACGGCGGATAGGCGATGCCGGCGGCGTCAAAGACGTCACGATTGTAGAACAGGCACATCAGCTCGATGTTGCCGGACCAGGAGATCAGGTTGCCGTCGTTGTCATAGTAGCAGGACGCGGCGACATAGTCGTTCATGTCGATGCCCGACGCCTCGACGTAGCTGTCCAGCGGCTCGAGCAGGCCCTGCTCGGCCATCGGATAGGCGATCGTCGCTGATTCCAGCATGCCGCAGTCGATCTGCTCGCCCGCAGCAACCATGGCGGTAATCTTGGTATCATAGTCGCTGTTGTTGTTGATGTGGGTCACTTCGCAACCAGTCGCCTCTTCGAACGCCGCGATGGCAGCGTCGCGCGCGGCCTTTTCCGCGCCGTCGCCCCAGCTGGCATAGACGATGTGATGGCCTTCCCACTTCTTGGTCTCCTCTGCCGTCGCGGCAAAGGCACCAATCAGCAGGAGGGACGCCACGAGCAACAGGGATACGAGTTTCTTCATGGAGAACGCTCCTTTCTGAATTTGGCTAACATTATTATAATCAATATATCCGTGTGCGTTCAATTCAAAATTTCTACGCAAGGTGCACTATTTTAATCCCCCATTGTGCCGCCTCCGCCGAATTGATAAGGAAATACAATTTCCACGGCCGCACCGCCTCCATCGGGCGTAAACAGCCGGAAATCGCATTCGTCGCCGAAGGTCAGCTTCATGCGCCGGCGGACGTTTGCCAGCCCGATGGACTCGGTCTGATGTTCATCATCATTGACGGCAAAGCCCTCCGGCCATCCCGCGCCATTGTCCGAGACGACGAGCGAGACGCGCCCGTCCCGCAGCCTTCCGGCCAGCCGGACGCGCCCGCCCGGCCCCTGCGGCACCAGCCCGTGCTGGACGCAGTTCTCGACCAGCGGCTGCAGCGTCATCTTGCAGATGGCGGCGTTGAGCACGGCGGATTCGACGTCGACTTCCAGCGAGATCGCCCCGTCGTATCCCGCGCGCATCAGCTCGAAGTAGTCCATGACGTTGTTGACCTCGTCGCGCACGGTGGTCAGGTTCTGGTCGCCGCGCAGCACATAGCGCAGCACGTTGGACAGGTTCTGCACCATCTGCGCGACCTCCGCGTCGCCGTCCTTGAGCGCCTGCGAGCGGATGATCGCCAGCGCGTTGTAGAGGAAATGCGGCTTCGTCTGGTACTTCAGCGCGCGCAGCTCGTTTTCGCGCTCGCGGAGCTTGACCTCGTAGTTCTCGTGGATCAGCTGATCGATGCGGTGGGTCATGTCGTTGAACGCGGCGTTGACCGCGTCAAACTCGTCGTCCGTGCGCGGCAGGTTGACCATGAAGTTGCCCTTCGCGGCGATGTTGATCGCCTGGGTCAGCTGGCGGATCGGCCGCGAGAGCTGCCGCGACACCAGCAGCGCCAGCAGCGCGCCCAGCAGCATCAGCGCCAGCAGCATCAACACGAGCGTGCGCCAGATGACGCCGTAGATCTCCGAATAGACCTCGCCGCTGGGCAGCACGGTGACCAGCGTCCACCCGGTGGACAGCGTCGTATAGGAGATCAGGCTCGGCACGCCGGCATAGTCCATCGTCATGGCGCCGCGGCCATCGGAATCGCCGCGCACCCGCTCCCACGCGGCAGCGTCCATCGGCATATACAGCCCTTCCGGGCTGGTGTGGGCGATGCAGGTTCCCCGGTCGTCCACCAGAAAGCACGCGCCGTCGTAGAGCGACGAGGTATTCGTCAGGATCTCGCGCACGCTCTCCTCGCTCAGGTTGATGAACACCACCGGCTTTTCCACCTCCGAGGGCCACATCCTGAGCGTCGATTCGTCCAGCCGGTAGGCGTTGAACGGGCCGACATAGCTGATCAGGTTCCGGTTGGCCACCGGGATTTCGGGGTCCTCGAGCTGGGTATGCCCGTACTCGCGGGTGAAATCATACAGCGACGTCCAGAACGGATAATTGACCCGCCTGGCCGCCTGGTAGATCATGGACTCCTGGACATTGGCGACGGACGTATAGGTCGTATTGGACGTGTAGAACACGTAGTCGTCGCTCATCAGCTGCACCGAGCAGAGCACGTCGATGTTGCGGATCGCGTCCTGAAGGAGCGCGTTGACCGTCCGCCTCGCGCTGGGGTAGCTCGTCTCGCCGGCATCGTAGCCGACCAGGAAATCGTACAGCTCGCCGTCGGACAAAAGCGACACATAGACGTTTTCGCACGTCTCGATCAGCCCCTCCAGATCCAGCCGCGTGCGGTCCAGCGAATGGCCGATCTGGTCGACCACCTGCGCCTCGGTGCTCTGGCGGGCGTTGACGAAGTACATGCACCCAAACAGCACGGCCATCAGCAAATAGCCGACCATCATATAGAAGATGACCTTCTCGGAAAAATGGCGCCGGCGCGGCAGCGCGCGCCTCACCCTCCCCGCCATCGCGCTCACTTCTCCTTTCCGTGATCCTGCCGGAAGTACCGGCGGAAGTTCGCCGGCGTAATGCCGTAGGCCTTCTGATAGACGCGCACGAAATAGCGCACATCCTCATAGCCGCAGGCGTTGGCGATTTCGTAGACGTACATGTCCGTGTTCGCGAGCATGTCCGACGCCTTCTCCAGCCGCACCTTCAGCACGTATTCCATGAACCGCATGTTCGTGCGCTTGCGGAACAGCGTCGAAAAGTAGTTGGGCGACAGGTGCGTCATCTCGGCGACGTCGGGCAGCGTGATCGGCTCCATGTAGTGCCTGCGGACGTAGTCCATCGCCATCTCAATCGGATCGGCGCGCTCGATGCTGCGGTGATACAGCTTTTCCAGCGCCTTGACCGCTTCCTCCGTGCAGAGGACGAACTCGCTGAAGAACATCACGCGCCGCAGCGGCTCGCCGATGCGGGCCTCGGCCTTGAGCTCCTCGTCGTCCCGCGCCAGCATCGCGGCGGTCTCCCGGACCAGCCTCAGCGTCTCGCCGACCAGTTCCTCAGAGTCCGGCCGGCTGCGGCCCACGGCGTCGAGCCACCCCTTCAGCTCGCCCTTCCAGCCCTCCGGCTCGGACATCCATGCGATCAGCCGCTGTCTGGACGGGAGTTCCACCCCCCCTCGCCCAAAAATTGAGCCCTTCGCAAACGCCACGTTGGTCGAATCGTAAAACGCGCGCTCGGCGCCGGCCAGCGCCAGCCGCCATTGGCTGCGCCCTTCCTCCGCGAGGTTTTTGCAAAACTGCGTCGCGCCCGCGCGAAAGCCGTGCCGCATCGCCGCCGTCGGCAGCATTCTCAGAAAATTCCCGCAGTGCCACTCGTCCTCCGCGCACACCAGCGCGTATTCGAGCACCTCGCTCGTCGAGTGGATGTCCGCCGCGATGACCGTGCACCCGGTCATCCGGCCGATTTCCTCCGCGAGATGGCGCGGCTTCGGAAACGGGTTCGGCGCGGGCGCGACGATCGCGCAGATGCATCCGGCGGGCGCGCACTCCCCGATGTGCCGCCGCGTCTCCTCCGGCAGCTCGCGCCAGCCGCGCTCCAGCCACAGCCGGATCTCGTCGCGCAGCGAATCGCCCTTGCCGTTTTCGCGGCTGAGCTGGGACAGCAGATCGTACAGCGCCGTCAGATCCACCGGCTTGAGCAGAAAATCCGTCGCGCCGAGCTTCAGCGCCCGCTGGGCGTACTCGAACAGCGGATAGGCCGTGATGAACACGACCTTCGTCTCCGGCGAAATCTGCCGCACGATCGGCATCATCTCCAGCCCATCCATGTGCGGCATCCGAATGTCCGACAGCACGATATCGACCTTCTGCGCGGAAACCATCCTCAGGATCTCCTGCCCGTCGGTCGCGGTCAGGATCTCCCAATCCGGCCAGACGGCGCGGATTCCCTCCGCAATTTCCCGAATCTGCATCGGCATGTCGTCGGCGACGATGATGCGCATGGTTCTCCCTCCCCTCAGAAAAGCGAACAGGAGCGCCCGCGCCACTGGGCGGCGCGAACGCTCCTTTCAGTTGGCCGTGAATGTCTCAGACTTCCCGCAGCCAGACGGCCATGCCGCCCGCCGAGCGGTTGTCCCACATGCAGTACGGTATGAGCGTCAACTCTCCCGCGCGGACGGTCGCCACGCCGCCGAACAGGTCGGGGCGGCTTTCAACCGTCAGCGGCGCGGACTTCGGCAGCGCGGCATCCGCATGGAAGTATTCCGTCGGGATGCCGGGATTGTCGATCTCCTCGGCGCAGTAGACCACCGGCCCGCGCAGCACCGCCACGCGCCCGGCATCCTCCTTCACCCGCGGATCGGCGTATGCGCGCCGCGGCGTCATGTCGAGCGAGAGCGCGATCTCGTCGCCGGCATTCACCTTCAGCCGGAAGTAGCCCCCCACGGGCTGCGCATCGGACGCCGCGCCGTTGACCGACAGCGTCCAGCGCTCGCACCAGCCGGGCTTGCGCACCGACAGCGCCATGCCCTCCGGGCAGTCCTCCACGCGAATGCGGATCTCGCCCTCCCACGGATAATTCGTCTCCATGCGCAGCCGGACGCCCTGCTCCGTGGTCAGCCGGGAATCGATGAACTGGTTGACGTACACGCCGTCCTCCGCCTGCGCGTAGATGTAGCCGCCGATGGACGGCACGAAGCGCACGAGGTTCGTCGGGCAGCAGGGCACGTTGAACCACTCGCGCCGGTGGGCGACGCCCGTGGACGCCAGCGGATTTTCGTAAAAGTAGTGATCGCCGGAAAGCGACAGTCCGGACAGTATGCCGTTCATGATCTGCGTCTCGACGACGTCGGCGTACTTTGCCTCGCCGTCGATCAGGTTCATGCGGTGGTTCCAGAACGCCATGCCGACCGACGCGCAGGTCTCGCAGTAGGCGTGCAGGTTCGGCAGCGAATAGTCGCTGGAAAAGCCCTCGTTGAACGACGACTGACCGATGCCGCCGGTGATGTATGTGTTCGACGACAGCAGGTGGTTCCAGACGCGCTCCAGCGCCTCGACCAGCGCGCGCTCGCCGGTGATCGACGCGATGTCGGCCACGCCGGAATAATAGTACGTCGCGCGCACGGCATGTCCGGTCACGCGCTGCAGCTCGCGCACGGGCACGTTGTTCTGGCAGTATTCATCGGTGAAAAAGGTCTTGTAGTGGGAAATCGGCAGGCGGAGCTTGACATGGCCGCGCTGCTCGACGAACCAGATCGCATCGTCCAGATACTTCTGCTCGCCCGTATAGCGGTACAGGTGCACCAGCGCCATCTCGATGCCCTCGTGGCCGTTGATCCAGCCGTCGGGATAGGATTTGAGCGTGCGCATCATCTGATCGACCGCGCGGAGGCCCGCCTCGTACAGCCGGCGGTCGCCGGTCGCCTCGAGGTACGCGATGCCCGCCTCGACGATCTGGCCGACGCAGAACGCCTCGTGGTGATCCATGTCGGTCCAGCGATCCTTCAAGTTGCCCAGCTCAAAGAAGGTAAACAGATAGCCGTCGTCGAGCTGCGCAGCGCAGACCTCGTCGACCAGCTTGTCGGCGATGGCCCTCAGCTCGTCGTCCGGCTCGTCCCTGAGGACGTAGCCAATCGCCTCGATCGTCTTGTAGACGTCCGCATCGTTGAAGAAGATTCCCTCAAACTCGCCCTTCATGCGGCCGGACGCCTTGCGGAAGTTGTCCACCCGCCCGGTCTCCTCGCATTTCGCCACGCAGGCGCGCGTCGTCACGTTGCGCACGGTGTCGATGCGCTCCTTCCACAGTCCGCCCAGCACCTTGACCCGGTCAAAAGGAATCGGCTCCAACCTGCGGTGTTTGTTTTCCATCTGCTGCAACCCCCTGTAAATTCTTTGCGCGCTTCCGGCGTCGCCCGGCAAAATCCACGCATTCTACTATCAGTATAGTGCGCGTTTTTTTGCGTCGCAAGTCGAAATTTCACCGAATCTGTGAAAATTTACGGAAGCGCTGTGGAAAGGCTTCTTGAATCGGATGCGCTGCACAGAATTGGCGAAGGGCACAAAAAAGCGCGCGGAAATTCATCTCCCACGCACACAAAACGGTTCATCACAAGCCGCGCCGCCGGCGCAAAAGGCACGCAGCCAACCCCGCGCACGCAAACGGCGCCGCAGCCGAAACCCGCGCGGACGCCTGCGCTTCAGATTTCAAGAAAAAGCGCGGGCGCCCGCTGCTATCCCTCCAGCATCGAGCAGATCGCCCGGGCGGCGGCGTCCTCGTCGTCGCCTTCGGCGATGACGCCCACGGGAACGCCCCGATACAGATCCAGCGCGAGAATGCAGATCAGCGAATCGAGCTGCATCCTGCGGCTTCCGCAATCGAGGGAAACCTGCGCGCGATAGCGCTCGGCGCACTCGGCGAGCTTGGCGGCAAACTCCGGCGTGATGCTGTCCTCCGCCTGAAACACCGTATCCAACCTGACCATGACGTACTCCTTTCCAAGGCGCAGCCGCGGCGTCCCCAGCGCCCGCGCGCCTTTTCTCCATAAAAATCCCACCGCGGCTAAAGCCCCGTGTCCTCTCCGGCGCGCAGCTTTCGCGCCAGCTCCGTCAGCTTGCGCATCCGGGCGTTGACCCCCGACTTGCCCAGCGGCGGCGTCAGCAGTTCGCCCAGCGCGCTGAGCGAGGTCTCCGGGTTCTCGACCCGCGCCTGTGCGATCTCGCGCAGCGGCTTTGGCAGCTTGTCCAGCCCGACCTCCTCGTCCAGATAGAGGATGTCCCGCACCTGCGCCTCGGCGGCGTTCATGATGCGGTCGATGTTGGAGGCGTCGCAGTTGATCTGGCGGTTGACGTGGTTGCGCACGTCCTTCGCGATGCGCACGTTTTCCATCTGCAGCACAGCGCTGCTCGCGCCCATCAGCGTCAGCACGTCGGCAATCTCCTCCGCGCGCTTTAAGTATACCACATATTTCGCCTTTCTGCACGTGGTTTTCGCAAGAATTTCAAAATATTTGATCTGTTCCGTCAAAAAATCTGCAAATTCCTCGGTCGGCGCGGCGAATTCGAGGTGGTATTCGCGCTCCGGATTGCTGACGGCGCCGCACATCAGAAACGCGCCGCGCAGAAAGCTCTTGCGGCAGCAAGCATAGCGAACCGTCTCCGGCGCCGGCGCCTGACGCACGCCGAACAGCGCGGCGCCGTCGCGCAGCCCCAGCTCCGCCAGCAGCCCGGCCGCGGCCTCGTCCGGCACGACCAGCTGATAGCGCGTCCGGCCGCCGAGCGCATCGACGACCAGCGTGCGGATCTGGGCCGTCACCGACCAGAACTGCTTGAGCATCGCGAAGTACCGCCGCACCACCGCGCCCTCCGCCGCCGTCAGCGACAGCGCATAGCGGTCCCTTCCGCGAAAGGAAATGCCGCCCGACGCAAGCAGGGCGGCCGCCATTTCACTGCGCGCACAGCAGACGTGCGCACAGGCGTCGCGCGCGATCTCGCCGCGCGCATCGGATGCAAACGACATGGTTCCTCTCCTGTTCTCCAAACCCGCCCGCGGCGCAAAGCCCCTTCGAGCGCCGCCCTCAGAGGAGCTCCAGCGCCCGACGGTACAGCGGGTCCAATTCGCAGCCGCAGCTTCCGCACTCCCGCTCGGCCTGCTGAATCGCCGGGATCAAATCATCCCGGCTGCCGCCTCCGTCCAGCCAACGCCGCGCGGGAACGGCGATCAGATCCCAGCCCGACGCGGCGAACTTCTCCAGTATAGTCCTCAATTCTTCCATAATACAGCTCCTTCCGGGCGCCGCGCAATCTGTTGCTCCGGGCGCGTCACCAGCCTTCCGCGCTGCGCGCCTCACTCTCCGATGATCCGCACCTCGGTCTCCAGCCGGACGCCGGACGCGCGCAGCACCTCTCGCTGGACGTGCGCGATCAGCGCAAGCCTTCCGCGCTGCGCGCCTCACTCCCCGATGATCCGCACCTCGGTCTCCAGATGGACGCCGGACGCGCGCAGCACCTCTCGCTGGACGTGCGCGATCAGCGCAAGCACGTCCGCGGCCGTCGCGCCGCCCGTATTGACGATGAAGCCCGCGTGCTTTGGGCTAACCTGCGCGCCGCCGATGGACGCGCCCTTCAGCCCGGCCTGTTCGATCAGCGCGCCCGCAAAGTGGCCCTCCGGCCGCTTGAACACGCTGCCCGCGCTGGGGAAGTTCAGCGGCTGCTTCTCCCGGCGGCGCGCGTTCAGCTCGCGCATCCGCTCGAGGATCGCCGCGCCGTCGCCGGGCTCGAGCGCGAACCGCGCGCCCAGCACAATCCCGCCCCTCCGAAGCGGCAGCGTCGTGCGATAGCCCATCTGCATCTCTTCGCGCGTCAGCGCGCGCACCGCGCCGTCCAGCAGCACGCGCGCGTCGACCAGCGAATCCGACAGCTGGCCGCCGTACGCGCCGGCGTTCATCGCGCAGCCGCCGCCGAGCGTGCCCGGAATGCCGGAGGCGAACTCCAGCCCGGTCAGACCCGCCGCCTGCGCCGCCGCCGCCACGCGCTTAAGCGATGCGCCGGCCTGCGCCGAGACGACGTTGCCGTCCACGCGCACCTCGCTCATCCGCTCGCCCAGCGCGATCACCAGCCCGCGGATGCCGCCGTCGCGCACGATCAGGTTCGACCCGTTGCCCAGCACCAGCACCGGGACGCCCAGCGCCCGCGCCGCATCCATCGCGGCCACGACCTGCCCTTCGCTCTCCGGAAAGAACATCCAGTCCGCCGGCCCGCCGATGCGAAACGTGGTGTGCGCGGCCATCGGCTCGTCGCGCAGCAGCTGCTCCGGCGCGGCAAACCGCATCAGGCTGTCATACAATGCGCTCATGTCCGCCTCCTCGGAAACGACGCCCGCGCGTCAGAAGTTGAAGTAGATAAACGGATTGTAGCTGTCCACAATCAGATAGCTCAGCGCGACGACGAACACCGCCGCGAGGCAGACGCCGCCCGCGATGCGCAGCGCGCCGTCCGGCACGCGCACGCGGTCGCGCAGGAAGTTGAACACCGGCAGGCCGCAGATCACGCCCGCGAGCAGGAACACGCCGTACTCGCGCAGGAACACGCCCGCCGTGGCGTCCCAGAAGACCGCGCCGTTGACGCCGAACATCGAGCCGTAGAACGTCCACGCGACGCCCAGATTGTCCGACCGGATCATCACCGTGATCGTCACGACCATGAACATCGCATAGAACACGCCCAGCGCGCCGTGGCGCTCCATCCACTTGCCCAGCCCGGACAGGCGCTCAAACGCCTGGATGACGAAGAAGCCCACGCCCCACAATACGTACGTCCACGCGGCGCCGTGCCAGAGGCCGGTCAGGCCCCAGACCATGAACATGTTGAACAGCAGCCGCCAGACCGACTTGACCCGGCTGCCGCCGAGCGGGAAGTACAGGTAATCGCGAAACCACGTGCACAGCGAGATGTGCCACCGGCGCCAGAACTCCGTGACCGACTTGGAGATGAACGGGAAGTTGAAGTTCTCCAGAAAGTGGAAGCCGAACATCCGGCCGAGGCCGATCGCCATGTCCGAATAGCCGCCGAAGTCGTAGTACACCTGCATCAGATAGGCGCACGCAGCGATCCACGCGCTGACGACCGAGAGCTGGCTGGCCTGCAGTTCAAACGCCGTGTCGACCAGCAGGCCCATCTGGTTGGCCAGTATGGCCTTCTTGCAGAAGCCCACCATGAAGCGCTGGCAGCCGAGCACGAAGTCCGGCAGGTTCTCGCGCCGGTCCATGATCTCGTCCGCGATCGTCTGATACCGGACGATCGGGCCCGCGATCAGCTGCGGGAAGAACGATATGTACAGGCAGACGTTGATGAGGTTTTTCTGCACCCTGCCGTCGCCGCGATAGACGTCGATGACGTAGCTCATCGCCTGGAAGGTGAAGAACGAGATGCCGATCGGCAGCGCGATCTCGGGAACCGGCAGGTCGAGCCGAAACCACAGGTTGACGCTGTCGAGCAGAAAGCCCAGATACTTGAACACGCCCAGCATGCCCAGGTTGTACACCGCCATCAGCGCGACGACGCCCTTCGCCTTGCGCCTATCCTCGCGCACCCTGTCCACCCAGAGGCCGAACAGCCAGTTGACGAAGATCGACAGCAGCATCACGAATACAAACTGCGGCTCGCCCCATGCGTAGAACACCAAGCTCACCAACGTCAGAAAGACGTTGCTCGCTTTCCGGTTGCGCTTGAGCAGGTAATATCCGGCCAGCACAAACGGCAAAAAGTAAAACAGAAAAATCTTGCTCGAAAACACCATCTACTTAAAAACGCTCCTTATGGATTCCTGCACAAATGCGATCTCGACCATTATACCGCATCGCACGGCATTTGTCCAGCAACGCCCTGTGAAAACCGCGCAAACGCGCCGGCGAATTTCCGTGCAGACGGGGAAAAGCCGGCGCCCCGCGAAGCGTACTTCGCGGGGCGCACAGGATGTTGACAAAGTCAACAGACTGCCAGAGCGATGAGAAAGCCTGCAAGACAAGGAAGCAAACTTGCAGGCAAGGGAGCTTACTTGGACGTAAGTGACCGCAGTCGGCAAGTGTTACTGACGCAGGAAGCAAAAATTGCCTCTACTTCTCGCTTGTCAGGGCTATTTTTGCGTTTGCGGGCTTTGTCAGCGCTCTGGAGCGCCCCGCGAAGCGTACTTCGCGGGGCACATCTGGGCGCAGGATCAGCAGAAGTGCGCCTTTTTTAGCAATACCGGCCGTCCGGGTTGGTCGTCAGCTTCGCAAAGCGCTCCGGATCGATCTTCGGCTTGCGGTCCGGCGTGAGCAGGCCGTTGATCTCCTGCTGGACGTCGGTCAGCTGCGTATAGCAGTAGCCCTGGCAATAGGGGATCGCGCGGGCCGCGTCGGTCACGGACTGGTAGCGCGCAAAGAACTCCTCGATGTCGCGCACCTTCTCGTGGTAGCCCCACGCGCCTTCCTCGCTCTCCTCCTCGAATGCGATTCCGCCGTATTCGGTGAGGATAAACGCCTCCTTGCCGGTGCTCTCCGTGCCCTCGGCGCGCGCCATGTGATGGTCGCAGGAGATTTTCTCGACGCGCTCGCGGGACTCAAAGTGCTTTGCCAGCACGTCGCCCCATGCGGCGTAGTCGTGCAGGCCGAAGATGTCCGTCTTGGGCACCTCCCAGCCGTCGTTGGAGGACACCAGCCGCGTGCCGTCGAGCGCCTTCGCCTGAGCATACAGCATGTCCGAACACGCCTGCATCCGCTTGTCGCGGTAGATGCGGTCGACGCCCCAGCTCTCGTTGAGCGGCACCCAGGTGATGATGCACGGATGGTTGAAATCGCGGTCGATGAAGCCGGCCAGCGTATCCGACAGGTTCTTGATGGACTCGTTCGTAAACTCATACGCGCTCGGGATCTCGCCCCACACGAGCAGACCCATCTTGTCCGCCCAGTAGTAATAGCGCGGATCCTCGACCTTCTGGTGCTTGCGCGCGCCGTTGTAACCGAAGCGCTTCGTCCACTCGATGTCGGCGCGGATCGCTTCGTCGCTCGGCGGGGTCAGCAGGCTCTCGGGCCAATAGCCCTGGTCGAGCACCAGGCGCTGATACAGCGGCTGCTTGTTGAGCAGGACGTAGCCGTCCTTGACCTCGATGGAACGCATGCCGAAGTAGGTCGTGACGTCGTCGCCGCCGTCCAGCTCGATGTGCACGTCGTACAGCGCCGGATCCTCCGGGCTCCACTTGCGGAAGCCCACGATCTCGCCGCCCTCGACCATGTCGATCAGCACGCGCTGCGAGCGCTCCGTCAGCGTCTGCGCCTGCGCGCGGAAGACCTTTCCTTCAATGGAGACGGTCACCTTGGCGCTGACCGGCTGGACAGGCGCCTCGTTGAGCGTCAGCCGGAGCGAGGCCGTGCCCGCGTCGATGTCGGGCGTGACGTGCGCGCTGAGCAGGTACGGGCTGCCCGCCGCCTCGAGGTAGACCGACTGCCAGATGCCGCTCGTCGGCGTATACCAGCAGCCGAACCAGTGATCCTTCCAGTTCTGCTTGCCGCGCGGCTGCGTGCAGTCGTAAGGGTCGCGGACGCGGACGCACAGGTCGTTTTCGCCCTCGGCGACGAGCTCGGTGATGTCGAGCGCGAACGGCGTATAGCCGCCCGTATGCGCGCCGGCCGAGCGGCCGTTGACGTAGACTTCGCAGGCGTAGTCGACCGCGCCGAAGCGCAGCAGCAGCCGCTTGCCCTTCATGTTCTCCGGCACCGCAAACGACCGGCGGTACCACATGACCTCGTGCTTTTCAGCGGTATTCACGCCGCTGAGCTCGCACTGATAGCAGAACGGCACGACGATCTTTCCGTCGAAGTGCTTGCCGGGGGCCTGCCAGCCCTCCGCGACGCCCACGCGCGCATCGTCAAACGAAAATTCCCATTCGCCGTTCAGGGTCATCCACTCCGGGCGGACGAAATCCGGCCTCGGATGTTCGCTGCGAGGAATCCTGTTCATTTGTATCCCTCCGAATCTTTCATAATTTCCAGTGGTTTTGCCTCAAATCGCAATTTCCCAAGCGCTTCCTCTGGGGCGCGTCCCCGCGCTCTCGCGTACATCATAGCATTCAAGCGCAGGTTTGTCAAGCGGTTTTTGGTCATTCCGGGAAACACGGAGGAACCGAATGAAAACGCACAGATTTTCTGTTGAATTCATCCCATGCGGAGGATGCAGCGCATCAGAATATCCTGAGGATAGTCGCCGAACCCCTTGCCGAACAGGTTGATTCCCCCGGCGTAATCGTCCGACTTGAGCACGCCGATGCGCAGCGACACACAATCCGATTCCGCGAGCTTCAGATCGTTCAGCGATATGCGCGACACCGGCTGGCCATCGAGCTGCGTGCCGTGCGCGCTGACGCGCCACACCACCAGCCGCCCGAACTGCGAATTGGAATCCGACCACCAGTCCGGGTTGTTCCGGCCGCGCCGGCCGCCAAAGTCGCCCGGGCAATGCCAGACGCCGATCTGCACGCCGTTGACGCAGACGTAGATGTCGCTCGGCCAGTCGTTGCGATAGCACGGCGCTTCGGAGCAGGCTTCAAACGAAAATTCGATCGATTCCAGATTCTCCGCCGACCCGACGGGCGGAAAGGCGTATTCGACAAAGCCCTCGCGCATCCAGAGGATGCCGGCCTGAAAGCGATGCGGGTGGAAGAACGCCGCCGGGGAGTCGTCCATGTTGAAGCTGTGGTCGTGCGCCGCCATACCGCAGGTCGGCCGGACGCCGCCCGCGAAGCTGAATCCGCCGATCGGCATCTCATATACGAGCTGCTCCGCCTCCGCCTGATGCCGGCTCTGAAGCCGGATGGCGATCTTGTCCAGCCGCCGGTCGCAGATTTTCAGCTTGCCGCGCACGCCCGGCTGCGTATCGCAGCGGATCAGCCCGGCATTTTCCAGCACCTGCACGTTCAGCGCCACCGTCGACGGCGGCACGTCCAGCGCCCGCGCCAGTTCGTTGACGCTCATCCCGCGCCCCTGAATCAGCTGAAGGATTTTCAGCCGCAATGTGGTTGACAGCGCGTGCGCAATCGGCTGAATCTGCTCGATGTTGTCCAGCGTCAGCTCGAGATTCTTGCTTGAAAAGTTCGGCAGAAAGATCATTCGCGCCCTCCTTCCAAGAATAAAAAACTCCCCTGCGCAAGCAGGGGAGAGATTTCACTGTCCATCAGCCGAGGATCTTGGTAACGACGCCGGAACCGACCGTGCGGCCGCCCTCGCGGATAGCGAAGCGCAGTCCCTCTTCGCACGCGATCGGCGTGATCAGCGTGATCTCCATGTCGATGTTGTCGCCCGGC
>DVJL01000008.1 GCA_018716805.1 Candidatus Faecivicinus avistercoris
TGCCCATAGTAGGTGCTCGACGTGCTCGCGCCCGAGTACACCGGCGCCGCCGAGATGACCGTTCCATCCATGTAAGTCTCCAGCGACTGCGTCGGGATCAGGTTCCCCACTTCGCAGAAGCCGTAGTTGCCGTTCCACTCAATGTACGCCCAGCCGCCCGACACCGCATAGACGTTCAGCTGCGTGTTCGACGGAAGCGAACCGATCTGCGAACTGCTCGTGCTGTTGCTCGAGTAAACCGGACAGTTGATCGCGACCACCGTGCCGGGAATGTAGTTCCCGCCCGGCTGCGGCGTCGCCGTCGGCTCAGGATCCGTCTCCTGTCCCTCGACGTACACCGCGCCCGCATAGGTGAAGCCGCCGATGCCGCCGCGCTCGATCAGCGCCCAGTCGCCTACAACGCCCAGAAGGTTGACCGTCGATCCCGCAGAGAGCGCTCCGGAAGTGCTCGACGTGCTCGGCCGCTGATAGACCCGCGTATCATACCGGATGATCGCCGCCTGCGCCAGCTCCTCCACCGTGCGCAGCGCCGAGGCATCTACAAAGCCGCTGGCGCCATACCAAGTCGAAATATGAGCGACTCCGCCGGAAAAAGCGTTGACCATGACCACCGTCGTCTGATCCACCGTGCCGATCCGATTGGTCAGCGATGCGTCGGAATATACGGCCACGTCGCCCGAATAGACGACCGCTGAAAAATCTCCGACGTACACCTCCGAAGCTCCGGCCGAGATCGGGAGCGCAGATGACAGCAGCACCAGCGCCAACAGCGCCGAGAGCCACTTTCGAACTTTGCAATAGCGCATCTTCATGTTCTTCTCCTCACATACCGTGCGGAACCTCACATCCCTGTGACCGCCGCAGCTCCAATATCCGGGAAACCCCATACTGTCCAGTAAAATTCGACGTTGATTTCTTTTTTCCTTCAAATCGCCATGTAAAATATGTATGGCTGAATTATGTCTGTAACAGTTTCGAAATATCTTGTCACACTTTATAGGAGTCCGAAGCTGTAACAGTCCTGAAATATTTTATCACACTTTACGAGGCGCGTCAACCTTTTCTTCTATAATCATCCGGCAAAAGGCGCGCCTCGGGCCGCGTCACACATACGGGCGGTCGACGTTCACCACCGCGTCCCACGCCGGATCGAGCGCCTGCACGAGCTTGCGCGCCATGGCCCGCACGTCGGCATCGGAGCGCTCGAGCGCCTGTGGGACGAGCACGTCGAAGATCAGCTTGGTGTGCTTCGGCCCCGCGACCATGCGGAAGTCGTGCACGGAGGCGTCGTCGCCCAGCGCCGCCCGCAGCGCCGCGAGCACGCGCTGCCGCGCGGCCTCGACCTGCGCGTCGTCCGTCGCGATGGGGTCCATGTGGATGACCGCCTGGCAGCCGAGTTCTTCGGCGAGCTGGCGCTCGACGGCGTCGATGGCGTCGTGCATCGCGAGCAGGTCGCCGTCGGCGGGCACCTCCGCGTGCAGCGAAATCATCCGCCGGCCCGCGCCGTAGTCGTGCACGATCAGGTCGTGCATGCCGCGGATCTCCGGGCACGCGCCGACGATTGCCTCGATCCGCTTGACGAACGCCGGATCGGGCGGGTTGCCCAGCAGCGGGCTGATCGTGTCGCGCGCGGCGCAATAGCCCGCCCGCAGGATCAGCACGGACACCAGCGCGCCGGCATAGGCGTCGATGTTCCAGCCAAGGAAATGGCCCGCCAGCGACGAGGCGAGCACGGCCAGCGTCGCGGCGGCGTCGCTTAAGCTGTCCATCGCCGTGGCGCGCATGGCGACGGACTGGATCCTGCGGCCGACCGCGGCGTTGTAGGCGGCCATGTACAGCTTGACCAGGATCGCCGCCGCGAGGATGCCGCACGACAGCGCGCTGAACGCCACCGCCTCCGGCTCGAAGATCTGTTCAATCGAGCTGCGCGCGAGGTCGAAGCCCATCATCAGGATCAGCATCGCCACGATCAGCCCGGCGATGTACTCCGCGCGGCCATGGCCGAACGGATGCTCGGTATCGTTCCGCTTGCCGGAGAGCCGGAAGCCCGCCAGCGTGATCACCGAGGACAGCGCGTCGGACAGGTTGTTGAATGCGTCCGCCGTCATGGCGATGGAACCGGTTACCGCGCCGGCAAACGCCTTTGCGCCGAACAGCAGCGCGTTGAGCGCGATGCCCACCGCGCCGCAGAGCACGCCGTAGGCCCGCCGGACGGCGGGATCGCCCGTGTCGTCCCGGTTTCGGATAAACAGCTTCGCCAGCAGGCGAATCATGCGGTCACGCCCCTTTTCGCTACAAAATTGCACCAAACGTCCTGTATTATAGCACACTTCGCCCCGCGCCCGCAGCGTGCAGCCGCAGGCTTTCTCGTGAAGTTTTTATGCGCGAAATTCGCGCGAAATGCCAGAATCGGGCCTGTCCCTCGGAAAAATGGCGGATTGGACGGTTTTTCGCCGCAATTCGCCCCGGATTTATGCGCATTCGCAGTTAAAATGCCCAACAGTGCGCATCCGATTTTCTGCTGTGACGAAGCGGAGTGAAGTGAGGCGAAGTCACGGCGGAAAAGATGGTGTGCGAATTCGGCTACTTTACCAAGAATGAGGATTACTTCGCGCCCTCCGGATGGCGCAAGAAGCCGATGCCCTGCGCCATGATGCCGCCGGCGATGTCCGCCAGCTCTTCGGCGCTGCCCTCCATGCCCTCGGCCACCCATTTCTCCAACAGCCCGATGCATCCGGCGCTGGCGAAGGCATAGTAGCACTCCAGCTGCCACGGCGTGGCGTCGAAGTTGCGCGCGTAGACCGCAAGGCAGGATTCCCGCGCGCTGTCCAGCAGCCGCCCGACGAACTCGCGGTCGCCATACGGCCCGAGCGTCACGGCGCAGATATCGGCGTTTTCCTTCAGACAGCGGAAGATCACCGACGTAATGCCGACGAGCGTCGGCTCCTGCGCATCCTCGCGCATTAAAGGCTCCATCGCCTTCTGGAGATCGGCCACGAGGTCGTCCTCCATCTGCTTGAGCAGGTCGTAGATGTCCGTATAGTGCGCATAGAAGGTGCCGCGGTTGATGCCGGCCTCCTCGCACAGCTCCTTGACCGAGATCCGGTGAATCGGCTTTTCGCGCAGCAGCTTGGTCAGCGCCTTTTGAATGAGAATCTGCGTCACGCGCGCGCGATGATCTCGCGATTTCATGGTAAAAATCCTCCGAATTTTTGAACATTTTGCATCAATCCAACATTTTGCGCGTAGTTTGTCGGGAAACCGACGCCGCCGGCCGCAACTGTTGGTTGAACAATCTTTCCTTCCATAGTATAATACAGTCAGAGAGAAAAATCAACACGATGTCCGTTTATTGTGGGAGGTGTTTGGAAATGAAACGAGTGTATATCATCACCGGCGCAAACGGCCATCTGGGCGGCACGCTCGTCCGGGCGCTTCAGGGCCTGCCCGTCGAAGTCCGCGGACTGATTCTGCCGGGAGAGACGGCTGTGGATCGCGGCAACGTGCGCTACTACCGCGGCGACGTCTGCCAGCCGGACACGCTCCGGCCGCTGTTTGAGGATTTGGAGGAGGGCGCGGCCATCCGCGTCATCCACACCGCCGGAATCGTCGACATCTCCGAAGACGTCTCGCCGAAGGTCTACGACGTCAACGTCAACGGCACGCGGAACGTCCTCGCGCTCTGCCGCGAATTCGGCGCGCGGCTGGTCTATGTCAGCTCCGTGCACGCCATCCCAGAGGCCGACGACAACCTCGTGCAGGAGGAAATCCGGGCTTTTTCGCCCGACCGCGTGATCGGCGGATACGCCAAGACGAAGGCGGAGGCCACGCAGGCCGTGCTGGACGCGGCGCGCGACGGGCTGGACGCCGTGGTGGTGCAGCCGTCGGGCATCCTGGGGCCGTTTGAGGCGTCCGGCAACCACATGGTGCAGATGGTTTCCGACTATGTCCACGGCAGGCTGCCCGCGTGCGTGGTCGGCGGATACGATTTTGTCGACGTGCGCGACGTGGCGAAGGGCTGCCTGCAGGCGGCGGAGAAGGGGCGCCGGGGCGAGTGCTACATCCTCTCCAACCGGCGCTACGAAATCCGCGACCTGCTCAGGATGATCCGGTCGGTCTGCGGCGGACGGCGGCTGCCGGTGCTGCCGATGTGGATGGCGCGCGCGGCGGCGCCGCTTCTGCAGGCGTGGGCGAAGCTGCGCCACGAGCGGCCGCTGTACACGCGCTACTCCCTCCACGCGCTTGGCAGCAACAGCAAGTTCAGCCACGACAAGGCGACCATGGAGCTGGGCTATCACCCGCGCGACCTGTTTCAGACGATCAAGGACACCGTCGCGTGGCTGAAGCAGCCTGCCCACTCGGGCGCGCAGTAACGCCGAAGGCGCACGAAGCACAGTTTTTCCATACAGTTTGAAGCGCCTCCGCAAATGGTTTGCGGGGGCGCTTCGTCTGTCCAAACCTCAGGAAAATACGAAAGAGCCGCAGCCCTCTCGTCAAAATTGTCTCACGAAAGAAAACCCCCGTTTGCCAGTCCGCCGAAAGAGCGCGAGAGGGCCAAAGCCCTCTCGAAAAAAACGTTCCGGGCAGACTTGCGGTACTTTCCGAAATAAAACCCCATTCCTTAAGAGAAAGACATCCCGTCTGTCCCCCCGGGAGCGCGCGAGAGGGCCGAAGCCCTCTCGCATAAAAATCGTCCCCGGCAAGAAGGTTGAAAACCCATGGGGTTTTCAAGTCGGCCAAGGCCGACCGGTTTTGACGATTTGGAAAATCGGCAAAATCGCCTCGCACGTCGGGCGCGGGTGCTGATTTTTGCG
>DVJL01000009.1 GCA_018716805.1 Candidatus Faecivicinus avistercoris
CGCATTTTCTCCCGGTGCCAAAGCCATCCGCCCCGGCTGAGCGGCACGTCCCATTGACCTGCCAAGTGCCCCGGCTTCACACGCTTTTCGCCGTCTGGCCGATCGTCATCATGGATTCCGCGGAGTGCAGAGCGGACTTTTGAAAAATCTTCGGCATCCGTTTCATCCGGCGCTTCTTTGAATTATTTCCCTGCCCAGCGTTTCGCCGGCGACAAAACCCGGCCATTGCAGTGGCCGGGCGGAACTTCCCTATTTTTTATTGAGCGTAAAGCTGAACTCCGAGCCACGGCCCGGCTCGCTCTGCACCGAGATCTCGCCGCCCATCAGCTCGACCACGAGCTTTGCGATGGAGAGCCCCAGGCCGGTGCCCTTCGTGCGCATCCGCGACCGGTCCGCCTTGTAGAAGCGCTCCCAGATCATCGGAAGATCCTTCGGCTCGATGCCGCAGCCGGTATCGCGCACGCCGACGACGATCTTCTTCCCCGCGTCGCGGGCAAACACCGTCACGCGGCCGCCGCGCGGCGTGAAGTCAATGGCGTTGTCCAGCAGGATGACCAGCACCTGTTCGATGCGGTCCTCGTTGCCCATGCAGGCGAGCCGCGAACCGTCGGTCTCGACGCCGAGCTCGACGCCCGCATCGCGCGCCAGCGCGGACATGCTCCGCACGGCGGCTTCGAGGATGCCCGGCAGCTCGAGCCGCTCCAGTTCGACCGTCGCGCGGCCGTCCTGCAGCCGGGACATGTCGAGCATTTCGCCGACCAGCTTTTCCAGCCGCACGGTCTCGCGCTGGATGATGCCATAGCAGCTCTGGCGCTCCTCCTCGGTATCGACGTAGCCGTCCATCAGTGGCTCGATCATGCCGCGAATGCCAGTCAGCGGCGTGCGCAGCTCATGCGAGATGTTGGCGACGTAGTCTCGCCGGAGCTGTTCCATGCGCTGCGCCTCGGAGACGTCGGTCAACAGGCAGACCGCGCCGATCTGGTCGCCCTTGGACGCGGGCATCGCGGTAATTTCCACGAGGATCGCTCGCCCGGACGGATTGTTCAGCGGCACGCGGCCGTTCTCGCCGCTTTCGAGGGTCTCGCGAACGGCCTTGCGAAGCTGCGCGGCATCCTCGCGGGGACTGTCGTAGAAATCGCCGATCGCCTCAAATTCCATCATTTCCAGAAAGGCCATGTTGCAGTGCACCGCGCCCATCTCGCGGTCGACGGCCAGCAGTCCTTCCTCGATGCCGCCGATGACCAGCTCCAACCGGTCGCGCTCCTCGCGCAGCGAATCGATCGTCTCGACAAGCCTGAGCGAGAGCGTGTTGAGCGTCCGGCCCAGCTCGCCGATTTCGTCGTTGGAAGTCACGAGCACGCGGTCGGTGTAGTCGCCGTCCGCCATGCGGCGCGCCACGCGCGTCATCCTCTGAATCGGCCGGACGAGCATGCGCGTCTGCGCGAGGGCGAGCAATGCGGCGAGCACGATGGCGATGCCGGCCGCGATGGACAGCAGCACGCCCAGCTCCCGGCTGATCGCGCGCATGATCTCCACCGACTGCGCCAGCACGACGCCGCCGACGATTTCGCCTTCCGAATTGGTAATCGGCGATCCGGCAAAGATCACCACGCCCTCGGCAAATGTGAAGCGCCGGATGGTCGTCACCGTTTCGCCCGCGAGCACGCGATCGATAAACTGCCGGTCGATCGCATCCAACAGCTCAATGGTGCTGTAATCCGAAGCCTGCCCGCTTTCCGGAACGTCCACGGCGGGGCTGTAGCGCTGCATCAGCGGCACCTCTCCCTCGGCGTCGACAAAGAACACCGCCGCATTGGTCAGGTTCTGATACAACTCTACGATATAGCCCCGCGACGCGCGCTGGGCATAATCAAAGTTGCTCTCCTTGGCGGCGATCACGCGCACCTGCCGCTCCAGCTCATCGACGGCGTTGGACTGCGTGTATTCGTATCCAAAGATATAGCACAGCACCGTGGCGACCGCGATCGACAAAAACGCGATCAGCAAATGGCTCGCCATCGTCTTTTTTCCGATGCTCCAGTTGCGCAGCGGGTTGCGAATGCGCAATGCGCTCACCTCATTCGGTCACTTCAAAGCGGTAGCCGACGCCCCAGACGGTCTTGATGTCCCAGCCGTTTCCCTCCGCGCAGAGCTTGGCGCGAATGCGCTTGATGTGGCTGTCCACCGCGCGCGTGTCGCCCAGGAAATCGTACCCCCAGATGCTCTGCAACAGGTGCTCGCGGCTGAACACCATGCCCGGATTGCTCGCCAGCGTCCAGAGAATCTCCGTCTCCTTCGGCGTGCAGGGCACGACCTTGTTGTTCAGCTTGACGATAAACGCGCCCATATCGATGTCCAGATTGCCCACCACCAGGTGCGCGCCCTGATCCTGCTCCTTCATCTCGTGCATCCGCCGGAGCACGGCCTTGACGCGCGCGAGCACTTCGCGCGGGCTGAAGGGCTTGGTGATGTAGTCGTCCGCGCCCAGCTCCAGGCCGAGCAGCTTGTCAAACTCCTCGCCCTTCGCCGTCAGCATGATGATCGGCAAATTGGACTCCTTGCGGATCTCGCGGCAGACCACCAGCCCGTCCATCTTCGGCATCATGATGTCCAGCAGCACGATGTCCGGGCGCATTTTCTGCACATAGTCCAGCGCTTCCTCGCCGTCATGGGCGGACAAAATCTGATATCCTTCGCGCTTGAAATAGGGATTGAGCGAGCGATGGACGTTTTCGTCGTCGTCCGCGATCAAAATCCGGTATCCACTGCGATGTTCTTCCATACTTTTCCCTCCTCACATTATTATTTTATCACGGAATTTTGTCAAAACTGTGTCCAGAACGGCAACAATGCCGCCATGCCGCACCGTTCTCCCATTGGATTATAGCACACTTGCCGCGCAGCCGGCAACATTTGCGACAAAATTTGTCTCGCTTGAAAGCGGCCGCGCTGCGAATACTACGCAATGCCGGCAGCAATGTGAACGGAGGAACGATATGCGGAAAATTCGCGCGCTGATTGGCATGCCCGTCGTCGTCGGCAACCGAAGGGTTGGCCGCGTAATTCAGGCGGAGCTGTCCGAGGATCTGACGCGGCTGGACGGACTTTGGATGGACGCCGGCCTGCGCGGCACGCGCTTCATCCCATCCGAGCAGTTGGAAATGCTCGGCAGGGTCGCCGTCATGGCGGACGACATCGGACGCCGCGGAAGGATGCGCACCGAACCGCTGTTTCGCCGCGCCATCGGAACCGACGGCCGGCGGCTGGGCGCCGTGACGGGCGCAGAGGTCGACGAGATGACGTTTTCCGTGCGCGCGCTCGAGCTCTCCCGCGGCCTGTGGGAAGATCTGGCGCGCGGGCGCGACCGCATCCGGACGTTCACGCTGAACCGGGAAAACGGCGATGTCGTCGTGGACGTCGCCGAATCAGAGAAGGAGGGATTGGACGATGAAGAGCGGAATGGTGAAGGGCCTGATCACGGGCGCCGTGATCGGCGGCTCGGCGGCGATGATGTACGGCATCATGAACTGGCAGAACGCCAAGAAGATGAACCAGCAGTTCAAAAAGACGGGCCGCTGGATCGCGGGCAAGACCGATGATCTGACCTCGCGGTTCTGATCCCCGCGCGGCGGCCGTCCAACTTGGCGGCGGCCGCCCGAACCGCGCGGCGGGAGTGCCGCGCGGCTTCCATAGCAAAACGAGCGCCGGGCAATGGACGAAGGGATACGCCTTCGCCGGGCGGGTTCCGCGGCGCGATTCACGAATATGCGGCGGGGAGGTTGAACGACAATGACTCAGATCGCACGGCGGCCGGCCGGCTGGCGAGGCGCGGTGCGCGTGAGCGCAATCGTAGCGGTCATCGCCGCGCTGCTTCTGTGGATGGGCGGCGCGCTGATCGACGCGGCCGGGCTGGTGTTCGGCGCGGCCGTAGTGGCATTCCTGGCGGAACCGCTGGCGCGCCTGTTCGAGCGCAGGCTCGGGCGAAGCGCATCCGCGCTGTGTGCGCTGGGAACTCTGTTTGCGGTGCTGGCGCTCGCGGCATGGCTGCTGCTTCCGGCGCTGATCGCCGAGATCGTCGAACTGGCGCGCGCGCTGCCCGCCTCGATCGAAATGGTGCGCGGCTGGATCGAACAGGCCGCCGCGTGGCTGGAATCGCACCTGCCCGGCGTCCGACTCCCCGCGCTTCCTGCGGGGGAAAGCCCGCTGCCCGCACTGGCCGAGGGAACGATCGGCTTCGCCGGAGGTGTGGCCGACGCCCTTTACCGGCTCTCGCTGATGATCGTGCTGGGCTACTTCCTGCTCTGCGACCGCGACCGTCTGATGATCCGGCTGGAGCTGCTCGCGCCGCAGTCGGCGCGCGGCATACTGGTGCGCATGGGCAAGGCGGTCTGCCGGGAGCTGAAGCTGTACCTGCGGGGACAGGGCATCATCGCGGCGATTGTCGGCGCGCTGGCGGCGCTGGGGCTGTGGCTGGCCGGCGTGCGCTCGGCGCTGGTGCTGGGCATTGTGGTCGGCATATTGAACATGATCCCCTACTTCGGGCCCATTCTCGGCGGCATCCCCGCCGTGCTGATGGCGCTCAGCAGCGGCTTCCAAACGGCGATTGCGGCCGTCGCCGTGCTCTGGCTCGTCCAGCAGATCGACGGCGCGCTGATCTCGCCGCGCATCATGAGCGGCTTGACCGGCCTCTCGCCGGCGTCGGTGCTGCTGGCGATCTTCATCGGCTCCGGCGTGGGCGGCATCCTCGGAATGCTGCTGGCGCTGCCCGCGCTGATGGCCGTCCGAACCGTTTACCGCGTCTACGTCCAGCGAAACGAGCGGGATTGAGCGCCTGCGCGTCGAATGGCGCGCTCCTCACCCGCCTTCCGCGCGCAGGCGCATTTTTTTCAGAATCCGGCTCTCCAGCCGCGAAACCTGTACCTGCGAAATTCCCATGTCGCGCGCAATCTCGGTCTGCGTGTGCGATTTGAAATAGCGCCGGACGATCAGCGTGCGCTCGTCGTCCGGCAGGTCGCGCAGCAGCTTTGCCAGCGTGAGCCGCGAATCAATGTCGCGCATCGGCTCGGCGCCGAGCACATCCATCAGCCTAAGATCCCCCTCCCCGCCGATCGGCTCGCTGAGCGACCGCACGCGGCTTCGCGCATTCAGCGCGAGCACGACGTCTTCGCGCGACAGCGCGAGCGCCTCGGCCACGCATCCGACGTCGGGCGTCTCGCCGTGCCCGGCGCGCCATTCATCGCAGAACCGCGCCACGCGGCGGGCGTTTTCGTGAATGGTGCGCGAGACGTGGATCGGCCCGTCGTCGCGAAGAAACCGCCGGATCTCGCCGAGGATGACCGGCACGGCATACGTCGAAAACCGCACGGAAAACGAAGGATCAAACCGGTCGATCGCCTTGATGAGCCCCATGCAGCCGTATTGAAACAGATCCTCCATGTCCGCGCCGCGCCCGGCAAAGCGCTTGACCAGAAAGCGCACCAGCGCGAGGTTCTCCGAAATGAGTTCCTCGCGCGCCTGCGCATCGCCCGCATGCGCGCGCAGCAGCTTTTCGCGAAGGGCGTCGTCCGACCGCTCGCCGGAATCCGTCCTCTGCGCCTGCGCCCCGGATTCCAATGCCGCCGCGTGCGATCCGGCGGCTCCCTCTCCTGCAGACATTTCCAGACGCAGCCCGAGTTCGCCTTGACCAGCGCCAATGCCAGCTTGGACATTGGACGGCGCAAGCGATGTCCCAGCGCGCACCGCATCCCGCCGCGCGGCGTCCTCACGCCCGACAGACGCATCCCGCCGCGCGGCGTCCACGCGCTCGATGGACACCTCCCCGGAATCCGCAGATGCCTCCCCGGAATCCGCAATTGAACCGGGCTGCGCGCGATTTTCCGCGGTGTCCACGGTCCTCTCCCCGGCATGTGCTGCTTTCTGTCCGCCCTCTTCGCACGCGGACGGCAAATTTGCCCGGCCGCGCCGGCAGTTTCCTGCGTTTTCCCGCGCGCTTCCCTCCATGGGAGAGCCGTCGCGCCGGCTTTCGTTGCCTGCGCGCTTCACGCGCGGCGCGCGAGCGGCTCCGCCCGCGCGTCGATGTGCTTGACCAGCCGCACGGTGGTGCCCTGCCCGACTGCCGACTGTACGTCCACGGCATCCATGAAGCTCTCCATCACGGTAAAGCCCATGCCTGAGCGCTCCTCGCCCTCGGCGGTGGTGTAAAACGGCTGGCGCGCGTGCGCGACGTCGGCGATGCCGCGGCCGCGGTCGATGACGTCGATCGTCACGAGGCCGTCGTCGTCGTACTTCGCGTGCATCCGGACGGTGCCGCGGCCCGAGCCGTAGCCGTGGATGATCGCGTTGGTGACCGCCTCGGACACGGCGGTCTTGACGTCGGCCAGCTGCTCGAGCGTCGGGTTGAGCGGCAGCAGAAAGCCGCTGATGACCATGCGGGCAAAGGATTCGTTTTCGGCAAGCGCCGGGAAGTCCAGGCGCATTTCGTTGATAACGCTCATCGTTTCTCCTTTCCGAGGGCTATGCCAGCCGCTCGACGAGCTGATATAGCCCCGCCATTTCAAAGATCTGATCGACGCGCCGGCCCGGGCCGGACACCGCCACCGTGCCGCCCCGGCGCGCCATCAGCTTGTAGCGCCCGATGATCAGCCCGATGCCGGAGCTGTCCATAAACTCAAGGCCGTCCAGATCGAACACCAGCCGCCGCACGCGCGGATCGAGAATCAGCTCGTCCAGCTCGGCGCGGATGCCCGCCGCGACGCTGTGGTCCAGCTCGCCCGTCAGATGGACCGTCAGCGTGTTCTTTTTCCTGACATAAGAAAGCATGGAATCATCCTCCTGTGGGACGAATGATTCCATGCCCGCGCGGTCGAATCCTTCCGCGAAATCAGTCTGCTTTGGTCGAATCGGCGGTTTCGCTCGACAGCGCGCCGAGAATTTCCGCAACCTCGTCGCCCGCGAGCGCCTCGCGTTCGACCAGCGCATCGGTCAGCCGGATGAGCGCGTCGGCATTCTCGACGAGCACCCGCTGCGCGCGCGCATAGAACCGCTGCAACACCTCGCGGCACCGGCCGGCCGAGTCGCCCGCCCCGCCGCAACAGCGCTGAACGGCCTTGAGCGAGACCGCCGGCTCGCCGTCCATGCCCAGCTCGGTCACCATCGCGGCGACGATCTCCGCCGCGCGGTCCAAGTCGTTCGACGCCCCCGCCGTCAGCGCGTCGTCTCCTCCGGCCAGCAGTTCCGCCGCGCGCCCGGCCAGCAGCACGCAGGCCTGATTTTCCAGATCGCGCTTGCCGACCATCACGCGCTCCTGCGGCACGGTCAGGTTGTAGCCCGCCGCCCCGCGCCCGGCCGGGAGGATGCTCACGCGCGCCAGGCGCGCAGACGGCATCAGCGCGCGCAGCACCACGGCATGGCCGGCCTCGTGCACGGCGATGATCCGCTTTTCCTCCGGCGTCGCAGCGCTCTCGCGATCGGCGCCGACGGCGGTGCGCACCAGCGCCGCGCGAAGGTCGGCCATCGTGATCGCCTCGGCTTCGTGCTCCGCGGCCTGAATCGCCGCCTCGTTAAGCAGGTTTTCCAGCGACGCGCCGGAAAAATACGCCGTCTCCGCCGCGAGCCGGTCGAGGTCGACGTCCCCGCCGAGCGGCTTGTTCCGGCTGTGCAGTTCGAGGATGCTCCGCCGTTCGCGCCGCCCGGGCAGGCCCACCTCGATCTGCCGGTCGAACCGCCCGGGGCGCAGCAGCGCCGGATCGAGCATTTCAATCCGGTTCGTCGCCGCCAATACGACCACGCCGTCGCCGGTTCGGAAGCCAGACATCTCGCTCAGCAGCGCGTTGAGCGTCTGATCGCGCTCGTCGGACGATTGGTCGCTGCGGCGCTTGCCCATGGCGTCGATTTCGTCGATAAAGATCACGCACTTCCCCGCCTTGCGCGCGCGCTTGAACAGCTCCCGCACGCGCATCGCGCCGACGCCGACGTATTTTTCCACGAAATCCGAGCCGGACAGCGCGAAGAACGGCACGCCCGCCTCGCCGGCCAGCGCACGCGCGAGCAGCGTCTTGCCCGTGCCCGGCGGGCCGTAGAGCAGCACGCCGCGCGGCATTCTCGCGCCAAAGCGGCGGTATTTTTCCGGATCGGCGATGTAGTCGCGCAGCTGCTCGAGCGCGCGTCGCGCCGAGTCGTTGGCGGCGACGTCGGCAAAGGTGCAGCCCGCGGCCTCCTCGGCCGGAACCGCGCCCGCGCCGACCGTCTCCGCGCGCGCCGCCCGGGGGCGAACCAGCGCGCAGGCCACCATTCCCAGCACCGACGCGGCCAGCAGCCCGCGGCCCAGCCCCGTGCGCCACGCGGGGCTGAAGTGCGCCGACAGCGCAAGCGCGAGTCCCACCACGGCCATTGCGGCCACCAGCGCCGAAAGTGCGATGTACCAGCGTTTCAACGTCCATCCCTCCGTTTGATGAAACCGATGATTCCGACACATCTATTGTAACAAGCGCGCGTCCCAATGTCCACGAACAACTTCTGGCAGGCGGGTCGATATTTTCCGCGTCGTTGGGGAACAATACCTCTGCAAACCGGCATCACCCTCGGAAGGCGGCGAGATGAATTGAAAAAGCGGATTCTATGGGGATTGGCGGCGGCCGCGGGCCTGCTGCTCATCGCACTCATCTGGATACTGGACATTCCACATTGGCAGAAACTGGATCTGGACAAGATCTACGCCCAGCCGGCATCGTCGGTCGTCTACGACGCCTCGGGCGAGCCGGTCGGCGCACTGTCCGGCACACAGGCGCGCGTCTGGACGCCGCTTTCCGAGATTCCCGAATCTGTGCGCAACGCCTTCCTCGCGGCAGAGGATCACCGCTTTTACGAGCACTGCGGCATCAGCGTGCGCCGCATTCTCGCGGCGGCGGTCGCCAACCTGCGCTCCGGCGGCTACGACCAGGGCGCGTCGACGATCACACAGCAGCTGATCAAGCTGACGCACCTGAGCGCGGAAAAGACGCTCTCGCGCAAGGCGCAGGAGGCGTTTCTGGCGCTCCAGCTGGAGCAGGTGCTGAGCAAGGATGAGATCCTCGAGTGCTACCTGAACACGATCAACTTTGGCTCCGGCGCCTACGGCATCGCCGCCGCGGCGCAGACGTTCTTTGACAAAGAGGTCTCCGAGCTGACGCTGGCGGAATCGGCGCTGCTGGCGGCGGTCATCAAGTCGCCGTCCGGCTATGCGCCCGACGTCCATCCCGACCGCGCGGTCGAGCGCCGCGACGGCATTCTGGACGACATGGCCGAATATGGATACATCACCCTTGCGCAGGCCGAAGCCGCGAAGGCGCAGCCGCTTGTGCTTCACATGGCGGAAATCTCGTCCAGCGGAAGCTACGGCTGGTTCCTCGATGCGGCGCTCGACGAGGCGGCGGAGCTGCTGAACCTGGGCGTGGACGACGTCCTCACCTCCGGCCTGCGCATCTACACGGCGTTTGACCCGGCGATTCAGGACGCGGCGGACGCGCTGTTCGCCGACGATGCCAACTTCCCCGCCGACGCCTCCGACGGCACGCCGGTACAGGCGGCCTTTGTCGCCATCCGCCCGGACACAGGCGAAATCTGCGCGCTGGTCGGCGGCCGGGAGTACGAGGTGCGGCGCGGCCTGAACCGCGCCACGCAGATCCAGCGCTCGCCCGGCTCGGCCATCAAGCCGGTTTCGGCCTACGCAGCTGCGATCGACGCCTACGGCTTTTCGCCCACGTCGTTCGTCGAGGACACGCCGCGCACGTTCGACGGTGGATACGAGCCGGGCAACGCCGGCGGCGCGAGCTACGGCACCGTGACGCTGCGCGAGGCGCTTTCGCGCTCCCTCAACATCGCGACGGTGGATCTGGCGGATCTGATCGGCATCGACGCCGTGCGCGCCTATGCGCTGCGCTTTGGCCTGCCGCTCGACGATCAGGACGACAACCTCGCCCTTTCGCTCGGCTCAATGACGTATGGGGTCTCGCCGGCACAGCTCTGCGCGGCCTATGCCGCGCTGGCCAACGGGGGCACGCGCGTCGAGCCGCACCTGATCGCGCGCATTGAGGACGCCGAGGGCAACGCGCTTTACGAGGCCGAAGCACCGTCCGAGCGCGCCGTGCAGGAATCCACGGCCGCCATGCTCACCGACATGCTCGCCACCGCCGCGACCAGCGGCAGCGCCCACGCGCTGTCTGCAGCCGGCGTCCCCGTGGCCGGCAAGACCGGCACGGTCTCCGATGCCGATGGCAGCACGCGCGACATCTGGACGGCCGCCTACACGCCCGATCTGGCGCTGACGGTCTGGATGGGATTTGACAATCCGGACGAATCCCACCGCCTCTCCGCCTCCGAGGGCGGCAGCGGTGCGCCGGCGCGGCTGTGCGCGGCGCTCCTCGAATCGATTTCGGATGCGCTTTCGGGCGCGGACTTCACCCAGCCCGCCACCGTCCGCACGGCGCTGATCGACACCGTCGCGCTGGAAAACGACGAAGTCCGGCTGGCCACCGAATGGACGCCCGCCGACTGCACGGCCGCCGAGCTGTTTCACGCCGACGCGATGCCCACCGAATTCTCCGAAGAGTGGGATGTGCCCGAGGCCGTCGGCGACCTCGATCTCGTCTCCGGAAGCGGCGAAACGCCCATCTTGCAGTTCACCGCGCTCGACGAAAGCGCCGAATACCTGCTCCTGCGCTCGAGCGGCGGCGCGACCGAGACGGTCGCCGTGCTGACCGGTCTGCCGGGCGAAGTGATCCGCTATGCGGACGAATCGCACGACCTGACCCAGCGCGCGCGCTACACGGTTCTGCCGCGCCACCGGCTGCTCTACGAGCGCGGCACGCTGCTCACAGGCGACGAAAGCGCCGCCGTGGAATACTCCCCCGGCGGCGTGCTGGATTGGCTGTTCGGTTCCGACGCGGCGCAGGCCACGCCGGAACCGGCAGAAATTGAAGTGAATGAGGTTCAGTCGATGTTCGGCTGACCGGCGGGCATCAACTCCTCCGCGCCGCCGGCGGGAATCGTTCCGATGGTCTCAAACGCGATCTCGCCGTCGCGGTCGGTGGCGTGGACGCGGTCGCCCAGCCGGACGTTGCCCATGAGGATCTCCTCGCTCAGCGCGTCCTCGATCATGCGCTGGATCGCGCGGCGCAGCGGGCGCGCGCCATACTGCAGGTCGGTGCCCTCGGCGCTGATGCGCTTGAGCGCGCTGTCGTCAACCGTCAGCTCGATGCCGCGCTCGGCCAGCCGCACGCAGACCTGATCCACCAGCAATCGGGCGATGCGGTCGATTTCTTCCTCGGTCAGCGCATGGAACACGATGATCTCGTCCACGCGGTTTAAGAATTCGGGGCGGAAGATCTGCTTGACCTCGCCCATGATGTTGTCCTTCATGTCCTGATAGGACTTCTCGCCGTCCTCGCCGCCGCCGAAGCCGACCGTCCGCTGCTTGCGGATGGCGTGCGCGCCGGCGTTGCTGGTCATGACGATGACGGTGTTCTTGAAGTCGACCACGCGGCCCTGCCCGTCGGTCAGCCGCCCGTCCTCCAGAATCTGCAACAGCACGTTGAACACGTCCGGATGCGCCTTTTCGACCTCGTCGAACAGCA
>DVJL01000075.1 GCA_018716805.1 Candidatus Faecivicinus avistercoris
CTGCCGTTCCGGTTCGTGCGCTGGGTGGTCGAGACGCCGAAGCCCGTCGACAGGCTGCGGCTGACGTCCACGACCGCCGTCGCCGTCGACCGCGCGGGCCGCAGCGTGCTGATGTTTGAAAATGAGTGGAGTATCCGCCTGGCCATGGAGAACAACGAGGGGCTGGTGCTCGCCGAGACCGCCGACCGCATGGTCGCCGACGAAATGGAGCTTTGACGCGGCCCCTTGCGGAAAAAGCGCTTCGCGCCGCTTTCGCCTCCGCCACGGCTTCGGCCAGAGCGGCCTTGGCCTATGCGCCTCCTGCGCGAGCAGGGGTGGAGAGCCCATCTGCGGCGATCCGGTTCTGCGGCGCGCGTCGGCCGCGTCCGCCGCGCGGCACGCACATGAACGGCCGCGCGGCGTTCGGCGGAGAATATATGAGATAGAGAAAATACATCCAAATGGGGAAGAGGTTTTTTGTCCATGAATATCGTTCGAGAGGACATTCGCAACATCGCCATCATCGCCCACGTTGACCACGGCAAGACCACGCTCGTGGACGAGATGCTCAAGCAGGGCGGCGTGTTCCGCTCCAACCAGCAGGTCGCCGACCGCATCATGGATTCCAACGATCTGGAGCGCGAGCGCGGCATTACGATCCTTTCCAAGAACACCGCCGTGCACTACAACGGCGTGAAGATCAACATCGTCGACACGCCCGGCCACGCGGACTTTTCCGGCGAGGTCGAGCGCGTGCTGAAGATGGTCAGCGGCGTGCTGCTGCTGGTGGATTCGTTCGAGGGGCCGATGCCGCAGACGCGCTTTGTGCTCAAGAAGGCGCTGGAGCTGAACCTGAAGGTCATCATCGTCATCAACAAGATGGACCGCCCGGACGCGCGCTGCGAGGAGGTTGTGGACGAGACGCTCGAATTGCTCATGGAGCTCGATGCCACCGACGAGCAGCTCGACAGCCCGATCCTGTTCGCTTCCGGCCGCACCGGCACGGCGACGGACGACTGGAAGAATCCCGGCAAGGATTTGCGCCCGCTGTTTGACTGCATCCTTTCGCACATCCCCGCGCCCGAGGGCGATCCGGATGCGCCGCTGCAGTTGCTGATTTCGACGATCGACTACAACGACTACGTCGGCCGCATCGGCGTCGGCCGCATTGAGCGCGGCACGATCCAGGCCGGCCAGACGGCGATCCGCTGCGTGCACGGCTCGTCGTTTGTGTCCGCGCCGGCGAGGCTGGCGGGGCTGTACACGTTCGACGGCTTAAAGCGCGTCAACGCGGAATCGGCTTCCGTGGGCGACATCGTCGCCATCTCCGGCTTCCCGGACCTGTTGATCGGCGACACGGTCTGCAATCCGGCCATGGCGGATCCGCTGCCGTTCGTCAAGATCGACGAGCCGACCATTTCCATGACCTTCTGCGTCAACGACAGCCCGGTTGCCGGTACGGAGGGGCAATTCGTCACCTCGCGCCACCTGCGCGCGCGCCTCGAGCGCGAGGCGCTGACCGACGTCTCGCTGCGCGTCGAGGAGACGGACAGCACCGACGCCTTCCGCGTCTATGGCCGCGGCGAGCTGCACCTGTCCATCCTGATCGAGACGATGCGCCGGCAGGGGTATGAGTTTGCCGTCACGAAGCCCGAGGTGCTCTACAAGACCATCGACGGCCAGAAGTGCGAGCCGATGGAGCGGCTGGTCTGCGACGTGCCCACCGAGTACGCCGGCAGCGTGATCGACAAGATCGGCCGCCGCCGCGGTGCGCTGGTCGCCATGCACGGCGAAAACCGGATGCGGCTGGAGTTCATCGTGCCCTCGCGCGGGCTGTTCGGCTATCGGGGCGAGTTTTTGACCGACACCCACGGCGAAGGCGTCATGAGCGCCGTGTTCGATTCCTACGAGCCGTACAAGGGCGACATCCCGATGCGCAATTCCGGCGCGCTGGTCGCGTGGGAGGATGGCATCGCCACCAGCTATGCGCTGTTCAACATTCAGGACCGCGGCGAGCTGTTCATTGAGGCGGGCACGAAGGTTTACACCGGTATGATCATCGGCCGCAACTCCCGCCCCGGCGACATCGACGTCAACGTCTGCAAAAAGAAGCACATGACGAACAGCCGAAACTCCGCCGCCGCCGAGGAGGCGCTCAAGATCACCGGCGTTCACGTCCCCACCCTCGAGGAGGCCATGGAGTTCATCGACGACGACGAACTCGTCGAGATCACGCCCAAGTCCATCCGGATGCGCAAAAAGGTGCTGGGCACGGAGGCGCGAAAGAAGCTCGAGTCGAAGAAGAAGTGACGGGGGAGAGGCGGGAGTGATGCGGGGGAGGGCTTTCTTTGGAAAAAGAAAGCCCTCCCCCGCGCCCCCCTCCAAAGAAACCGTCTGGAGGATGAGGCAAAGGTTCGCCGCCACGGGGGGAATCGCATCGGACGGCGATGCGATTCCCTGAGCGGGGCGCTTGGAGATGGAGACAGAGACGGCGGGAAAGGGGTGCGGATCGTGCGGATCGAGGAGTTACGCCTCAGGGATTACCGAAATTATGTAAGCTGCGCGCTCGCGCCCTGCGAGGGCGTGACGGTGCTGTTGGGCGACAACGGGCAGGGAAAGACGAACCTGCTCGAGGCGGTCTATCTGACCTGCACCGGCCGGTCGCACCGGACGCGGCAGGATCGCGATCTGGTGCGCTGGGGCGCGGAGATGGCCGATGTGCAGATCCGCACGCAGCGCCGGGACGGCAGCCATGAGGTGGAGCTCCGCCTGCCGCTCGCGGGGCGGCGGCACATCCTCGTGTCCGGACAGGAGGTGTCGCGCTCGGGCGAGCTGATGGGGCATGTGACGGGCGTGTTGTTTTCGCCGGAGGATCTGCGCACGGTCAAGGACGGCCCGGCGGAGCGGCGGCGCTTTGTGGATATGGCGCTGGCGCAGCTCCGGCCGGCGTACTACTATGCGATGCAGCGCTACAATCGCGCACTGAAGCAGCGCAACGAGCTGCTCCGCGCGGCGGCGGTTCAGCCCGCGCTGATGGCGACGCTGGATTCGTGGGATGAGCAGCTGGCGGTCTCCGGCGCGGAGCTGATGCGCCAGCGCCGGGAGTATGTGGCGCGGCTTTCAAAGGCGGCGGGGGAGACGCACCGCGACATCGCCGGCGGGCGGGAGGACTTGAGTGTGGTCTACCGCCCGAGCGTGGACGGCGAGGATGCGCGCGCGTGCATGGAGGCGCTGTTCGCCGCGCGCGAGGGCGATGTGCGGCGGATGACGACGTCGGTCGGCCCGCACCGCGACGACGTGGCGCTGATGGTGGATGGGCGCGACGTGCGGGCGTTCGGCTCGCAGGGGCAACAGCGCACGGCGGCGCTGTCGATGCGGCTGGCGGAGCTGGGTGTGATGCGCGAGGAGCTGGGCGAATGGCCGGTGCTGATGCTCGACGATGTGATGAGCGAGCTCGATCCCGGCCGCCGGTGTCGTCTGCTGGAGCACCTTTCGGGGATCCAGACGCTGGTCACCTGCACGGACACCGACGATCTGGCCGGTGCGCAGCCCGGCGCGGTCTACCGCGTGTCGGGCGCGTCGATTGCGCAGCTGTGAAGGCGGTGCGTGGATGCCGATGATCTGTCCGGCGTGGTCTACCGCGTGTCGGGCGCGTCGATCGCGCAGCTGTGAAGGCGGTGCGCGGATGCCGATGATCTGCCCGGCGCGGTCTACCGCGTGTCGGGCGCGTCGATTGCGCAGCTGTGAAGGCGGCAGGCGGCCGCTTTTCCCGAACAAAGTCATAGAGAATGCCCGCAAGGTGCGCGGAGACGGCGTCTTGCGGGCATTTTCATTGAATCAGGTGTCGGGATTTTCCGCTCCCCGCGAGTGCCGGTTCAGCGGCGCGGAGGGCGTCTTTTCAGGAAAATGCCCGTAAGGGGATGTCTTCAGTCCTTTCCGCCCAGCTCGAGCTTCATGTCGCCGGGACGGATCCAGTTTTTCCTGCGCATCAGCTCGGAGCAGAGCAGCGACAGCGCCGCCGGCAGGATGAAATGCAGCACGAGGATTTTCATCAGCGCGCCGCGCTCGCCGGCCATGACCGCCCATGTGCCGAACTGGCCGACCAGCCCGGAGGTGCCCATGCCGGCGGCGGAACCGGCGTTTTTCATCTGAAAGACGGTGGTCGCGAGCGGGCCGAGGATGGCCGAGGCGAGCGTCGGCGGGATCAGGATTGCGGGCGCCTTGAGGATGTTGCCGACCTGGAGCATCGAGGTGCCGAGGCCCTGCGCGATCAGCCCGGACACGCCGTTTTCGCGAAAGCTGGATGCGGCAAAGCCGACCATCTGCGCGCAGCAGCCGACCGTGGCCGCGCCGGCGGCGAGCTGAAGGCCCATGCCCATTTCGCCGCCCTCCGGCACGGTGAACACCATGGCCGCCAGCGCGGCGGATGAGATCGGCGCGGTCAGGGCGAGGCCGAACACGACCGAGACGATGATGCCCATCGGCACCGGCTGCATTGCCGTCGCCGATTCGAGGAAGCGCTGCAGCGCGGCGATGCCGGCGTTGATCGGCGCGGCGGTCAGATCGGTCACGAGTCCGCCGGCGACGATGACCACCGTCGGCACGACGATGATGTCCACCTTCGTGCGCCCGGCGACCAGGCCGCCCAGCTCGGCGCCGACCACTGCGGCGAGGTATGCGCCCACGGGTCCGGCCATTTGATAGCCGAACGCGCCTGCGGCTGCGCAGGAGAAGATGGCCAGCGGCTTGACCTTGAGGCCGTAGCCGATGGCCACGCCGATGGCCGCGCCGACTACCGGCGACGAGGCCGACAGCACCTCGCAGTATGGCGCGAGGAAGCTCAGCCAGGAGATCTGCGCCAGCTGCGACAGGATCAGTCCGATGATGAGCGAGGCGAACAGACCCAGTCCCATGGCCGACAGCGCGTCGATGATGTAGCGCCGGTAGGCCCTCTTCAACCATTCCTTCATGGTTCTTTCCCCCAAGGCGCTCCGGCTTTTTTGCCGGAGCGCACAGTTTTCCGATATTATATCACCGATTGTCCATTTGTGAATTACGCACAGATTTTATTTTTGTTGTGAATTCATACTGCAAGTGAAAAGAACTGGTGTGCAGGCTGTCGGCTGCGCTTCGCCCTTGCGCACTGTGTTTCGACCTGTTGTGGGCAGTTCGGCTTTGCGAGAAGGCCGGGTCGGGGACGTTGCCAAGCGATCGGCCTCAGGGGGAAAGCCCGCCTTTGGAGAAGGGGGATCGGGATGACGCTGGGCGTTCCCACCTGCGCGGTGGGCGCAGGCTTTGAGAGCGGTCTGTTCAGAGGGCTTCCAGTTGAGAATGCCGCACAGGTTCCCTTGCCGCCGGGCGATCGGCCCTGGGAGGGAAGACGGCCTCGTGTGCACACCCGTCGTCGCGCAGTTCAATCCAGCCGCCGGGAATGGCTGCGCCGTCCAGCGAGGTTTCCTGCGCGCCTGCGCGGCAAATCAGGCGATAGCTCGACCGGCCAAACCGCACGGTGACGGCGGTCTCCGGCCAGTCGCCGAGCAGCGCGCAGAGACGGACGTGTCCGCCGCGCCGCTCGAAACCCAGCAGCGCGAGGATGCAGGTGTAGAGCCATGCGGCCGAGCCGGTGTACCACGTCCACCCGCCGCGCCCGGCGTGCACGCCGTCGTAGACGTCCGCCGCGACGACGTAGGGTTCTACGCGGTAGCGCGCCGCGGCTTCGGGGGAGTTTGCGTGGTTGGGCGGCAGCAGCATCGAGATCGCGCGGTGCGCGCGCGCCGCGTCGCCCATCTGGACGAGGGCCAGCGCGACCCAGCAGGCCGCGTGGGTGTACTGCGCGCCGTTTTCGCGCACGCCTTCCGGATAGCCCCGGATGTAGCCGGGATCCATGCCGTTTGGCGGGAAGGGCGGAGCGAGCAGCCGGATGATGCCCGTGCGCTCGTCGGCGAGGCGCTGCCACGCCGCGTCCATCGCCTGCGCACAGCGCTCCTCGTCCAGCCCGGCCAGCGCCGCCCAGGCCTGTGAGATTGCGTCGATCTGGCAGGCGGGACTCTGCGCGCTGCCGAGCGGCGAGCCGTCGTCGGCGTAGGCGCGCAGGTACCAGCCGCCGTCCCAGCCGTGCGCTTCAACCGCGGCCATCAGCCGGTCGGCGAGGGAGGACAGCCATGCCGCGTCGGATTCATCCGGCGCAATGCGCGCGTATTCGGTCGCGCAGGCGATCAGGAATTCGGTCAGCCAGACGCTCTCGCCGCGCCCTTCCGCGCCGACGCGGTTCATGCCGTCGTTCCAGTCGCCGCCGCCCATCAGGGCGAGGCCGTGTTCGCCGGTCTGCGCCGCGCGGCGGAAGGCGCGCATGCAGTGGTCGTGCAGCGATCCGGATTCTTCGCCCGGCTGCATTTCGCAGAAGCGGTCCTCCTTTCCCGGCTCGATTTCCACGTTCTTCAGATAGGGAATGCGCTCGCCGAGGACGCCTTTGTCCTCCGTCCAGCGAGCATAGCGCGCGGTGACGTAGGGCAGAAACAGCACGTCGTCGCGGATGTTGGTGCGCACGCCGAGGAAGGGATCGTGCCACCAGTGCATCGCGTCGCCGTCCTCGAACTGCCGCGCGGCGCAGTACAGCAGATGCGCGCGCACGCGCGCGGGATCGAACGGCAACAGCGCCAGCATGTCCTGAAGCTGGTCGCGGAAGCCGAACGCGCCGCCCGGTTGATACAGGCCGGTTCGGCCGCGGACGCGGCTTGCCAGCACCTGATGCAGAAGCCAGCCGTTGGCCATCTGGTTGAGGACGGGATCTGGGGTCTCCACGGTCAGGCGGCTGCGCAGGGCGTTCCATTCGGCGTGGGCCGACGCGCGAACCGGCTCGTAGTCCGGCCGGGCGTAGAGCGTGCGCACGCGAGCCACGGCTTCGCTGGAATCGCGCGCCCAGCCGATCGCCCAGTCCGTGCGCAGCGGCGTGTCCGGCTGCATTCGCACGGGAACGTCGAGCACCCAGCCGCCCGAGCGGCCCGTGCATCTCGCGATGCCTTCGGGCGCAAGGATCGATCCGCGTCCCAGAAAGTCGCTTCGCCCCGGGCCGGCGCTCGCGCGGGCGCTGGCGGCGGCAAAGTAGCCCACGCCGGCCGACGCGCCCGCCGCGAAGCAGGCGCCGTCGCTCGACCAGGTGCGCAGGAAGGCGGCGTCGCGCGCATCCGCGCCCATCAGCCAGTCCACAAAGCCCACGAGCCGGCAGTCGCCGCCCTCCGGGCTTCGCAGCGTCGTGCGCAGGCGCATTTCCGGCGCGTCGGGCCGCACGCACAGCGCGACTTCGCCCGAGAGCCGCTCGGCCTCAAAGCGATAGACCGTCTCCGCCGCCGAATAGATTGCCCGAAACGGCGTCGCCGGCTGGGCGCCCGGCAGCAGCGGCACAAACGTGCCGTCCGCGTTCATGAGGTAGAGCATAAAGCCCCAGCCTTCGCAGAGCGCGTCGTTGTGAAAGGCCGTCAGCCGGCCGTCGCGGCTGTTGTTGCACCAGAGGAAGCCGCCGCCGCGCTCGGTCAGCAGCGCGCCAAAGCGGTCGTTGGCGAGCAGGTTTGCCCATGCGGCGGGCGTCGGACGGCCCGGATGGACGTCGATGGCATACCGGCCGTCGGAGAGGAACGCGCCATAGCCGTTTCCGCCGAGCATTGGCTCAAGGCGGTTTTCGCCCAGATCCATGCGGCGGACTTCCGCGCGGGGCGCGTCGAGCGCGCTCAGAGTGCGGCGCAGCTGCGCGGAGAAGTCCGCGCCCGCGTCGATTTCGGCGAAGGCGGCGCGGTGAAGCGCGTCGCGCTGAACGGCGGTCAGCGCGCGCCCTTCGGGCAGGTGCACCCCGCCCGGCGTGCCGCGCAGCTCGTTTAAGTGGCTGTAGGCGATGGCGTCGGACAGCGCATCGCGCACGGGCTGGTCGTAGTCGTTGCCATGCTCGTTGACGAGCACGAGGTCGATGGAAAGCCCCATCGCCCGGTAAAATTCGTGCGCGCGGATCGCCTCGCGGACGCGCGGCAGATCCTCTTTCCGATGGATGTGGACGACCAGCACCGGCAAATCGCCGGAGATGCCGAGCGGCCACAGCGCCCGCCGGTCGCACGGCGCGGCCGCTTCGTCGCGCGCATCGGGCGCGCGGAGGTGCGCGTCGAACATCATCGCCGACAGGCGGTCGAGCAGCGGGTAATCGCGCGCGGAGAGGCCCAGGAAGCCGAGCATCGCCCGCGCCTGCATGGCGGCGAGCTGGGACGCCCGCTCGGCGGCGGACTCGGCGAAGTTGCGCGCAATCCAGCGCTGGATCTCGTCCTCTTCGACCAGTCCAAACGCGAAGTGCAGCATCGCGGTTTGGCCCGCGCCGACCGTCACGGCCGTCTGCATGGCGGAGCAGGGGTTCAGCACGGCGCCCACCGTGCCGTCCATGTCCCAGCGGATGCCGCCGGGGCGCTGGGTCGAGCCGGTTCGCCCAATGAGGCGCTCGAAGTCGGTCTGGCAGGAGATGCTTCCCG
The DNA here is from genome assembly GCA_018716805.1 of Candidatus Faecivicinus avistercoris. GTDB lineage: Bacteria > Bacillota > Clostridia > Christensenellales > Aristaeellaceae > Faecivicinus > Faecivicinus avistercoris. The sequence continues at coordinate 8,484 of DVJL01000075.1, forward strand.
GCGTCGAGACGAGGTGGACGATGGCCAGCCGCCGCTCCTCCGGACTTCGGGGGCGGCTCTTCAGCGCCACCGCGCACTGCGCGATGCGCTCGCTTTCGATGAACAGCTGCCGGAACGCGGGGTGCGAGAGCATCTCGGCCTGTGTGCCCAGCGCGACCGGCGCGCAGTCGGCCACCCGCACGGTTTCGGCCACGGAGGAATCGTTGCTCAGCCGCACGCGCTTGATGAGCGCGCCGTCCTCGGGCGAGACGTACAGCTTCAGTTCGCAGCGCACCGGCCCGAGCGAGCAGGTCATCGCGGCGCCGCCGGGCGAGTAGACCGTCCTGCATGGCTGGGGCGCGGCGTGCGCGCGGGCGGCGCGTGCCGCAGCGGCGGAAGTGGCTTCCTGGCCGAACACGGCGCATTCGCCGGTGCGGTCGAGCCGCAGGTGGACGCAGGCGCCGTCCGTTCGGTTCAGGAAGTCACCGGCAAAGCGCGTGCCGAGCAGGCCGCCGCGCTGGTAGTGCGCCGCGCCGTCGGCGGTCACGAGCACGGTCGCGCCCGCGCCGGACAGCAAATGGGCGTCCACGAGGCGCAGGTCGGGCCGCGCGGTCCGGTCGTCGCGCCTGCGCGCTTCGCTCCGCGAAGCATTGCGGCTGGCGGGCGGCAGGCGGCGGAGCCGGAACGCCGCGATGGGGCGCTCCTCCAGCAGCAGCTGAAGGGCGCGCGCCTCGGGAATGCGCAGGAAGGCGCGGCAGAGCGCGTCGTTGGTCAGCGCGTTGCACAGCGCGCACAGCGCCATGCCCTGATGGTGCGCCATGAAGCTGCGCACCAGCTTTGGCGCGCCGCCGTTCTCCGCGCGGAGGTAGTCCGCCGCCTCGTACAGGCCGTATTCGCCGCGCCAGCCGGCGGCCTGCATGGTGCGAATGTTTTCGGCGACCGCTTCCGGCTCGGCGAACAGCGCAAGCAGCGAGGCGTAGGGCGCGACGACGTCCTCCGGCGCGCCGTCGCCCAGCGCCAGCTCGCGCAGTCCAAACGCGCGGTACTGGTAGTTCAGATGGAGGTCAAAGGCGAAATAGCCCGATTCGGACACGCCCCACGGGCGGTTGCGCGCCTCGCCGAGCGCCCGCTGCGCCTCGATGGCCGTGCGCGCCGAAGCGCCCAGCAGCGCGTTGGATGGCGAGCGGAGGATCAGTTCCGGCATCAGGTATTCAAACATCGTGCCGCTCCAAGAGGCCAGCGCCGTGCCGTCGTGCGTCGCGACGGCGGCGCGCGACAGCTTCGCCCAGTGGCGCACGGGCGCGCCGTCGAGCATGATCGCGACATAGCTCAGTATGCGGGATTCCGAGGCGAGCAGGTCGTAGTGGGCGTCGCTCAGGCGGCCGTGCTCGACGTCCGCGCCGATGCGGAACAGGTCGCGCTCCGCGTCGTAGAGCGCGGAGAAGTCCATTCCGCGCGCCAGCGCGCGCATCCGGCCGGCCAGCGCGGGATCTTCGTCCACAACCATCTCCGCGCACAGCAGCAGCGCCGCCGCGAGGTTTCCGCTGTCGACGGAGGAGACGTATTTCGGGCACAGCGGCGCAAGCGCGTCGATGTCGTACCAGTTGTACAGATGGCCGCGCCACTTTTCCAGGCGCTCGAGCACGCCGGTGGTCTGCGCCATGCGCGAGCGCGCCGCATCGGCCGAGAGGAAGCCCAGCTCGCGCGCGGCGGCGCAGCTCATCAGATAGAGGCCGATGTTCGTCGGCGACGTCCGCCGCGCTGCGCCGACTGGCGGGTCGATCTGGACGTTGTCCGGCGGGAGAAAGTTCTGGCCTGCGCCGACGTTTGATTCAAAGAAGCGCCAGATGTCGCGCGCAAGGCCGGTCAGCAGTGCGGTCTGGGATTCCGGGACGGCTTTGGTGTCCTCGCGGCGGGATTCCTCGAGGTCGCGCACCCATTCCGCGCCGACGGCGAACATCGCCGCCAGCGCCGCTGCGGCCAGCGCCCAGCGCGGGGACAGCAGGCCGGGGAGCAGCAGGATCGCCGCCGCACGGCCGGACTGCAGGCGCTTGTTGGGCGCTGCGTCGGCGTCGGCCGAAGTCACCCAGTCCAGCAGGTGCCGCCCGGTGAACGCCAGCCGCCAGAGCGTGCGAAGGATCGCGTCGAGCGCGCAGGACGCCGTCGCCGGCAGGATGGCCAGCTCCACCGTCGCGCGCCGCCACGGATGCCCGCCGCGCGGGTACAGGATGGGCGTCAGGAAGGCGAACAGCATCGCCGCGAACAGCGCGTTCTCCGAGGAAAACCAGACGGCCTGAATCAGCAGCGCCAGCAGCGCCGGGGCGCGCAGGCTGCGCAGCAGGTTGTCCAGCAGGCGGATGCGCGCCGCCGCGCCGAGCCGCTGCCCGTCGGGCGGGTAGCGCTTCGCGCTGAACAGCACCGGCAACAGCTGCCAGTCGCCGCGGGTCCAGCGGTTCAGCCGCTTGAGCCAGCTGCCGAGCGTGGCGGGAAAGCCGTCGTAGAAGCAGACGTCGCTGACGAGCGCCGCCTTTGCCAGCGTGCCCTCGATCAGGTCGTGGCTCAGGATGCGTCCCTCCGGCAGCGCGCCGTCGAGCGCGGCGGAGAACGCGCGCACGTCGTACAGCCCCTTGCCGCCGAAGATGCCCTCGCCGGTGACGTCCTGCCAGAAGTTGGAGACCGACGTGGGGTACGTATTCAGCCCGCCGTTGCCCGCGAACAGCCGCACGAAATCGTTTGCACAGGCGCTCGCCGCCATTTCCATCTGCGGTTGCAGCACGGCGTATCCGCGGCGGACGAGCTGCGCGGCCGCGCCGGGGGCGGATTTTCCGAGAGGATCCTCTGCCGCGGCGGCAGGTACCCGCCGGGGCGCGTTGAGCGGATGTGCCAGCGTGCCGATCAGGCGGCGCGCCTCGCCCGGGAGGAAGCGCGTATCGGCGTCGATGGTCAGCACAAAGCGGAACTTTCCGCGCAGCGAACGGCAGGCCGCGCCCTCGGCGTCAAAGGCCGCTTCTGCGCCGGGCTGGCCCAGCAGCAGCCGGTTGAGGTCGGACAGCGCGCCGCGCTTCCGGTCGCGCCCCATCCAGCGGCGGTCGGCCTCGAGCAGTTGGCGCTCGCGATGCAGGTAGAAGCAGCGCTCGCGTCCGGCGCGGGCGTTGATCTCGCGCACGCGCTGCCGGGTTCGCTCGAGGATTTCGGCGTCGCCGGGCGCATGGGGCGCGTCGCCGTCGGCGAAGTCGCCCAGGATCAGGTATTGGATGTTCTCGTCCGGTTCGAGACAGCTGAGCGCCTCGATCTGGTCGCAGATTTCCTCCGCGCGGCGCGGCGACGAGAGCAGCACGGGCATGACCACCAGCGTGCGCCATTCGTCGAGCACGGAGTCGACCTTCAGCTTGAGCAGCTTGGCCGGGCGGACAAACTTGGGGTGGAATTTTCCCAGCAGCGCCGTGGCGGCGCACCACGCCAGTGGCAGGCCCAGCGGGGCGAAGAGCAGCCCCGGCACGGCCTTGAGGTAGAGCACATAGGCGAGCGCGGCGAGGATCGCGATGCCCAGCGCCGCGCGACGCCCGGTCGGGTCCGGCGTCATTTTGGGGAGGTTCGCGGCCTTGCCGGACATCGCCTGGGCCAGCGCCCGGCGTCCGGCGTCGTCGTACAGCCAGTAGCAGACCGTCCGCCGCGCGGGATCGCCGGGCGCGCCGCCGTCCGCCGCGCTGGAGGAGAAGGACGGATTTTCCACGCGGGAACCGCCTCCGTTCAGGACGGAAGTCTGGAGATGTGAGGCGTTTTCCGATGTGTCCGCATCTTTCCATTCATCGTTCTCGGCGGATTTCGCCGCATCGCGCGCGGCAAAATTTTCCGTCCATTGGACGCCGGCTATCTCTTGTGAGGTGGGATTTTCCATCCTTTGGGCGCTTGACTTCTCTTCTGAGGAAGGGTTTTCCATGACATTGGAGTCAGCCGCATCGAGCGCGGCGGAGTTTTTCGCACTTTGCGTGCTGGTCATTTCACGCGCGGCGGAGTCTTTCGTGCTTTGTGCGCCGGGCATTTCATACGCCGCGGAGTTCTTCGCGCCTTGCACGCCAGCTGCATCGCATGCGCGCTGCGCGGCGGATACGGCGCACCGCGCGACGGTGATCTCGCTCAGGCCCAGCTTGCGCGCGATGACCGCGACCTGTGCGCGCACGGCGTCGCGGGAGTCGTCCTCCATTGCGGGGTAGACGCCGGCGGGGTCGTAGTTCAGCTCGGTCTCC
>DVJL01000076.1 GCA_018716805.1 Candidatus Faecivicinus avistercoris
TACTGCGCGTACTTCGCGCCGAGGGCGATCATTCGCGCCCGAACCGCTGCGCCGTCGATTTCGCGGGGCGCGACGCCCTGCCTGAGCGCCATCGCCGCGCCGATGCCCGCCGCCTCGCCCGACGAACGGGCGGACTGCTGCACGCGCACGCTGGCCTCGGCGGCAAACTCCGCGCCCAGGCAGCGCCCAGCGACCATCAGGTTGTCAAAGCCTTTGACCGTCAGGCAGCGGAAGGGGATCTCGTACCACGGCTTGCCGTCGTCGGTGACCTTGTCCAGCAGCGTGTTGCTGAGCATCTCGCCGTGCACGTCGATCGGGTAGTTGGATTGGCAGAACATGTCGTCGAATTTGCGCTTCAGAAACAGATCCTCCGCGGTGAGCACATAGTCCGTATCGATCTCGCGGCTCTCGCGGACGCCCACCATCGGCGCGATCTCGGACACCCACGCATGCTCGAATCCGCGCAGGCACTTGCGGTAAAACGCCATCTGCCGCATAATCGCGCGCTTGCCGTTGATCTGCGCCAGCGTCAGGTCGCGGACGGAAGTGCCGTCGATGTGCTCAAAGAACTCCGGGCAGTTGAACGCGATGCTCCCCCGCCGCCCTTCGATCGAAAACGCCTGCCAGTAGAAGTGATCCTCCGGGATGAGGTCGCCGTCAGCCACCGCCTTTTCAAACACCGGCGTCAGCGTGACCGGCTTGGCCTTGCAGCAGTCGGCATAGACGTACAGCCCATCCTCAGAGACGTCGGCGCAGCGGTCGACGCCGGTGCGCGCCTTGACCTCCTGAAACAGCGTCCGCAGCGCCAGCGTGTCCACGCCGTCGACGACGTAGCGAAGCGACATCGGCTGGTTGACGCCGGTCTTGGGATTGCCCTTTCGGAAGCCCGCGCCCGCGCGGACGCAGAGGTCGCCATCGCCGGTGCAATCGATGAACATGCGGCCCTCGATTCGCGACAGGCCGTCCTTGTTCGCGATGACGGCCGACGTCACCCGCCCTTCCTCTACGATCGCGTCGGGAACGAAGGTGTAGTACAGAAGGCGCACCCCGGCGTCGGCGAGCATCTGCTCCAGCACGATCTTGAGCAGCATCGGGTCGAACGACCGGCCGGATTCGTCGCAGCCGCCGGCGATTCTAAGCCGGTCGCGCAGCTCGGCGCTCAGGTAAGAGCAGGCCGGATCGCCCTCGATGCCCGAGTGCATCACCGGCGTCACCAGCCCCGCCGTGGCCGAGCCTCCGGCCATGCCGAACTGCTCGACCAGCAGCACGTCCATGCCCTCGCGCGCGGCGGCGATCGCCGCAAATGCCCCGGCCACGCCCGCGCCGCAGACGACGATGTCCGCGCGGTGCGAGACGGGAAGCTGCGTCAGGGTCTGTCTGTCCATTGCATTCTCCTCCCCCTCAGCCGATGAAGGCGCCCTCGTCAGTCAGCATCTGCTGGATCTTGCCGACGTCGGCCTGCTTGACCCCGACGCCCGCCTCACTCGCGACGGCCACCGCCACGCCGGCCGCCTCGCCCAGCGTCGCGACGATGGGCATGATGCGGTAGGACGCCTGCGCCTCGTGGGTCGACGAGATGCAGCGCCCGGCGACCAGCAGGTTGTCCGCGTTCTTCGGCTGCAGGCTGCGGTACGGAATGGTGTACCACGTGCCGGCCGGGAAGTAGTAGTGGCTGGTGCCGCTGCCCTCCGGGTTGTGGATGTCGATGTCATAGTTGCCGGCCGCGATGCGGTCTTCAAACTTGACGCAGTCGCGCAGGTCGGTCTCGGTCAGCAGGTATTCGCCGTCGATCATGCGGCTCTCGCGCACGCCGATCTCGCCGGCGGAATACAGCAGCTGGCTGCGCTCGAAGCCGGGCACGTTGTCGCGCAGGAACTCGTACATCTCAAACATCTGCTCGCGCGCGATCATCTCCGCCTGCGTGACGTCGAAGGGGTTCGTCGGGTCGAGCTTGACCACGCGCGTGGTGTTGAAGTGCAGCACGCCGTCCACCAGCGTATTGAACACGAGGATGTTCTCGCGCGGGTTCTTGATCTTGCCCGCCGCTTGGAACTGCTTGTACTTCTCCTGCATCAGGCCCGTGTTCTTCCGGTACGTCGGGATATCGACGTTTCCGATGCGGAAGCACAGCGTCATCGGCTGGCAGAGGCCGTCCGGACGGCCGAGGTGATACGGGCAGCCCGCCATGACGGCGAGGTCGGCGTCGCCGGTGGCGTCGATGAAGTATTTCGCCGCAAAGCGAAGCGCGCCGGCCTTCGTCGCGACCGTGACCGCGCGGAGGGTCTGGCCCTCCTTCTCCACGCCGCACAGCGTCGCGTGGAACAGCGGCTGCACGCCCTCGCGCGCGACCAGCCGGTCGAGCACGAGCTTGACGTACTCCTCGTGGATGTCCTCGCCCTGCTCGCCGCGATAGCCTCCGGCCTCCTGAAGCAGCTGGCGGAATTCGGTGAAGAAGCCGCGGCTCAACAGGAAGCGTTCGCCGTCCACCGTGGTGGCGTACGGCATGAAGGGATTGATCAGGCAGGTACCGGGCGCGCCGCCCAGAAAGCCGGCCTTCTCGATCAGCAGCACTTCC
>DVJL01000010.1 GCA_018716805.1 Candidatus Faecivicinus avistercoris
CAGCCACACCATTATCGCAAAGCCGCCTTTGAAATAATAGGTGTTCGCGTAATGGCCGTTTGGTGGAGCATACCGGATTCGAACCGGTGACCTCTACAATGCGAATGTAGCGCGCTAGCCAACTGTGCTAATGCCCCATCTATTCATTCGGGCGGCGGGATAACCCGTCTCTCGAACGAAAGATATTATATCATATCGCCCGTGGAAACGCAAGGTCTATTTTTGTTAATTCTCAATTTTTCAAACGGCTCACCCCCTCCGGCAAATGGTCCGCCTTTTCCGGAACTTTTTGCCGGCTGCATTCGTCTCAACTCTGTGAAGAAATCACGGAGGTGACCTGAAATGAAAAAATGTCTCTGTGCGCTGCTTGCGCTCACCCTTTTCCTGCTGCCCCTCGCAGGCGCGGAAACCTCAAGCGCGGCGGGCAGCCAGCTGGGCTTTGAGCTGCTGCGCGAGCTGAACAATGGAAGCGACAACCGCGTGCTCTCGCCGGTCAGCCTGGCGTATGCGCTGGCGATGGCGGCCGAGGGCGCGGAGGGCGACACGCGCTCCGAGCTGCTCGAGGCGCTGGCGGCGGAGGATCCGTCCACCGCCGGCGAACTGACCGATGCGCTCGAGGCTGCGGGGCTGAAGGTGGCCAACGCCGCGTTTGCAACCGGCAACGTGGCGATTTCCGAGGACTACATCAAAGCGCTCGCCAGCGCGTTCGGGGCGCAATGGTTCGAGGCGGGCGACGACCTCGCCGGCCGAATCAACCAGTGGGTTTCCGAACACACCGACGGCCTGATCGACAAGATGCTCGACGACGAGCCCAGCGACGACACCGCGCTGGCACTCGTCAACGCCCTCGCGATGGACGCCGACTGGCTCTCCCCGTTCGCCCCGGACGTGACCGTAGACGGCGCATTCCACGCGCCGGACGGCGATGTCACCGTGCCGTTCATGCATCAGACGCTGTCCACCCGGTACGGCGAGCGCGATGGCGTTCAGCTGCTGCGGCTGGGCTATGCGGACAGCGACCTCGAGCTGCTGATCGCGCTGCCCGGCGAGGACGGCAGCGTCTCCGACGTGCTCGACGGGCTGTGCGAGGAAGGGCTTGCGTACTTCCAGTTCGGCGAGGAGGGCGTTGAGGTCAGCCTGTCGATGCCAAAGACCGACATCTCGGATGCCAACAGCCTCGTCGACGCGCTGAAGGCGCTGGGCATCGAGGCGCCGTTTGGAGATTCTGCGGACTTCTCCGGCATCTCGGAGGAGGGCGGGCTGTACATCAGCCAGATTCTGCAGAAGGCGCGGCTGATCTTCGACGAGGAGGGCACGCAGGCCGCGGCATCGACGGTGGTTTCCGTGGCGACCAGCGCGTACAACCCCGATCCGCCGGTTGAGTTCAACATGAACCGCCCGTTCGTGGCGGTGATCGCCGACACGGCGACCGGCGCGGTCTGCTTTGCGGCCGTGGTGAACAATCCGCTGGGCTAAAGGGCGATAAATAGGAAAAAATCCGCCCGAAATTGCGATTGTCAAAAAACCAAAGGAGCGCGCGAAGGCCGAAGTCCTCTCGCGCGCTCATCGTTCCCGGCGGTTTTGGCGCGTCGCTCGCGCCTCGCCCAGGAAACCGGCAGCCGGCCTCCCGAAGCCCGGGCCGCGCAGCTCCGCCGGCAGAAAATAGGGCGAAACAGTGCCGAGAATTAACAAACTTCTGCTTTGCGGCTATGTACAATGCTGATATAATCAGAATAATGGCACGCGCGGATTGAATCCGGGCGGGGCGCCCGGAGACACGTTCATGTCCCGCCCATTCGGCGGGACATTTTTTCTGGAATTCGACGATTGGAACCGTCCTTGGAGGCGATGGGATGCGGAGAAAGACGCTGATTCTGGACGAGGCGCAGATGCGCCGCAGCGTGACGCGCATGGCGCACGAGATCATCGAGCGCAACAAGGGCGTCTCCGGCGTGGTTCTGGTGGGCATCCGCCGCCGCGGCGAGCCGCTGGCCCGGATGCTGGCGGACGCGATCGACTGCGTGGAGGGCGTCCGGCTCCCGGTCGGCACGCTGGACATCTCGTTCTACCGCGACGACCTCGTGCCCGCAGCGCGCGATCCGAAGCTCAACCGCACGGACATTCCCTTTCCGATTGAGGATCAGGCCGTCGTGCTGGTCGATGACGTGCTCTACACCGGCCGCACGGCGCGTGCGGCGATGGACGCGCTGATGGACGTCGGCCGCGCGCGGCGCATCCAGCTGGCCGTGCTGATCGACCGCGGCCACCGCGAGCTGCCCATTCGCGCCGACTTTGTCGGCCGCAACCTGCCCACGGCCGCGTCGGAATTCGTCGCCGTGAGCGTGCCGGAGTACGACGGCGAGACTTCCGTCTGGCTCTGCGACCGGCAAATTCCCTGAACGGAAAATCGGTCCTCCAATCCCCATCGGCTTGTCCCCAGCGCGCGGGTGCGCGTAAAAAAACGGAGGCGCGAACCGTTCGCATCCGAAGCCCATCGGGTCTTCCCCCTTCCGCGCGGCGGACGGGAACCTGCCCGGCGGGCGACGGGCGCGGCAATCCGGCCTCCCATAAAAAAGGATGGATGGGAAAGATGTCTGAAAACGGAATCCGAGACGCGAGGACGCTGGGCGTCCCCAAGATGCTGCTGCTGGGCTTCCAGCACATGTTCGCCATGTTCGGCGCGACGGTGCTCGTACCGGTGCTGACGGGTCTGCCCGTGGCGGCCACGCTGCTGTTCGCCGGGCTGGGCACGCTGCTGTTCCACTTCCTGTCGAAGGGCAAGGTGCCGGCGTTCCTCGGCTCGTCGTTTGCGTTCATCGGCGGCTATGCGTCCGTCTGCGCGCTGTTCGACGATGCCTCCGGCATGAACTGGATTCCCTATGCCGGCGCGGGCGTATTCTGCGCGGGGCTGCTCTACGTCCTGCTGGCGGCGCTGTTCCGCGCGTTCGGCGCCAGCCGCGTCATGCGGTTCTTCCCGCCGATCGTCACCGGCCCGGTCATCATCTGCATTGGGCTGACGCTGGCGAATTCCGCGGTCAACAACTGCGCCTCCAACTGGTGGATCGCGCTCTTGGCCATCGCGATCGTCGTCGTCTGCAACATCTGGGGCAAGGGGATGCTGAAGATCATCCCGATCCTGATGGGCGTGGTCGGCTCCTATCTGGTGGCCGCGCTGCGCGGACAGGTGGACTTCTCCGCGGTGCGGGACGCGGCGTGGATCGGCTTCCCGGTGCGCGGCGAGGACACGGTGTTCGCGCTGTTCAACGGCTGCGACGGCGGCCGGCTGGTCAGCTCGATCGCCATCATGATGCCCATCGCGCTGGCGACGATGGTTGAGCACATCGGCGACATGTGCGCGATTTCGTCCACCGTCGGCGTCAACTACGTCGCCGATCCCGGCCTGCACCGCACGCTGCTGGGCGACGGCCTGGCCACCTCGATGGCGGCGGCGTTCGGCGCGCCGGCCAACACGACCTACGGCGAAAACACCGGCGTGCTGGCGCTGACGAAGGTCTACGACCCGCGCGTCATCCGCATCGCGGCCGTGCTGGCCATACTGTTCGCGTTCTGCCCGAAGTTCGAGGCGCTCATCGCCGCGATGCCCTCGGCGACGATCGGCGGCGTCTCGCTGATCCTCTACGGCATGATCTCCGCCGTCGGCGTGCGCAACGTCGTGGAAAACCAGGTGGACTTCACCAAGAACCGCAACGTCATCATCGCCGCGCTGATCCTCGGCCTGTCGCTGGGCATCAATTTCAGCTCCGGCCTCGGCTGCGACACGGCGGCGGGCGTCAACGGCGCGATCTCGTTTACGATCGGCGCGGTCACGGTCAACCTCTCCGGCCTCGCGGTCGGCGCGCTGGCCGGCATCCTGCTCAACGCCATCCTGCCGGGCAACGACTATGTGTTCGGTGCGAACGAACAGGGCGATACGTCTGTCAACTTCAAGGTCTGAGCCGCGGCAAAACGCAAACTGTATCCATGTCAAAAGGGACGGAACCGAGCTTGGTTCCGTCCCTTCTGTCTGTCAAAATCCAAGGAAAGCGCGAGAGAACCGCAGCCCTTTCGCAGTAAAATCATGCCCGGCGGGAAGGTTGAAAACCCATAGGGTTTTCAAGCCGGCCAAGGCCGACCGATTTTGACGATTTGGAAAACCGGCAAAATTACCTCATGCGTCGGAAAAGGCGCTGATTTTGCGGCGGGAAATCCCATTTTCCAGAGCAAAAATCGCTTCCCTGCAAACTTCGCCCGTGTCGCATAGTGGCGCGAACGGAATTTACAGGGGAGTGGCAGGAGGCGCAGAATCCTCAGGATTCTGCGGTTTTGCCTTGCGGACAAAACTGCCGCGGCTCAAATTTCAATTTAAGCCGCGGCAGTTGGCAGGGGGAGTTTACTCCCCGTCCACAATCGCGTTAAATCTCCGGCTCGACGTCGTTCTCGAGCGGCGCATCCTCGACCGAGCGAATCGCCCAGCGGGCGATGACCACGGTGTTCTGCTGCGCGCCGAGCGTGATCGTCACGTTGTCCTCCTTCAGCGAGGTGATCGTGCCGTACAGGCCGCCGATCGTGCAGATGCGGTCGCCGGGCTTGAGCGCGGCGAGCATGTTCTTGACCGCCTTGTCCTTTTTCCGCTGCGGGCGGATCATGAGGAAATACAGGATGGCGATCATGACGACCACCATAATGACCATCTCGATAATTCCGCCGGTCGCGGAAACCTGCGCCGTGGTATCGGCCGTGGCGGTGCTGGTGGCGACTTCTCCGGTGGTCTCGGCCAGCGCCGACATCAAATGCATCATCATTGCAAGACTCTCCCTTTCAAATCGTAGAATATACGATAGTATTATACCTGATTTTGTTCAGGAATACAACCGCTCGCGCGGGGCGAAGGGTTTCCCTTCCAAATTTAACGTTGCGCTCACCAGTTGCCGCGGCCATGGCGCGCATAGAAGGCGTTTGCCCAGTCCATGAGCGAATCGCGCTCGATGGCGTCGCGCATCTCCTCCATCATGTGGGTCAGGAAGTAGATGTTGTGGATGGAGTTCAGCCGAAGCGCCAGGATCTCGCCGGCCTTGAACAGGTGGCGGATGTAGGCGCGGGTGAAGTTCCGGCAGGCGTAGCAGTCGCAGTCCGGGTCCAGCGGCGAGAAGTCCTCCGCGTACTTCGCGTTGCGGACGACCACGCGGCCGTCGTGGGTAAACACCGTGCCGTTGCGCGCCACGCGCGTCGCCAGCACGCAGTCGAACATGTCCACGCCGCGCAGCACGCCCTCGATCAGGCAGTCCGGCGAACCGACGCCCATCAGGTAGCGCGGCTTGTGCTCGGGCATGTAGGGCATCATCTGGTCGAGGATGTCGTACATGATCTCCTTCGGCTCGCCGACGGACAGGCCGCCGATGCCGTAGCCGGGCAGGTCGTACTTCGCCATCTCCTTCGCGCACTCGATGCGCAGCTGCGGGCTGAACGCGCCCTGCACAATGCCGAACAGCGCTTGATCCTCGCGCGTCCACGCCTTCATGCAGCGCTCCAGCCAGCGCAGCGTGCGGTGCATGGCGTCCTTCGCGCGCGCCTCATCGCACGGATACGGCGAGCACTCGTCAAACTGCATCATGATGTCCGCGCCGAGCGCCTGCTGGATGCGGATGGAGTCCTCCGGGCCGATGAACATCTTCGATCCATCCAAATGCGACCGGAACGACACGCCGCGCTCCTCGATCTTGCGCAGGTCCGCCAGCGAAAACACCTGAAACCCGCCGCTGTCGGTCAGGATCGGGCGGTCCCAGTTCATGAACCGGTGCAGCCCGCCGGCCTTCTCGACCAGCGCCTCGCCCGGGCGGATGTGCAGGTGATAGGTGTTGGACAGTATGATCTGCGCGCCGCACGCCTTCAGCTCGTCCGGCGACATCGTCTTGACGCTCGCCTGCGTGCCCACCGGCATGAACACCGGCGTCTCGATCACGCCGTGCGGCGTGTGCAGCCGGCCCCGGCGCGCGCCGGTCTGGGCGCAGACGTGCAAAAGCTCAAATTCAAACGGTTTCTCGCTCATGGAACCTCCTCGTTCAGATCCGCGGTCAAAGCGAAGGAGGCGACGCGCTCAGGCCATCGCCTCCTGCATGAAATCCCTTCGTCCTCTATGCGCGCGCGCCGCGGCGGCGGGCAAAGAACGCCAGCCCGAGCGCCGCCGCGCCCATCGCGGCCCACACGGCGCCCAGCGGCAGCGAAGAATCGCCGGACTGCGGCACGGCATCGTCGATCACGCGCGCGGAGATGTCCATGCTGACGACCATGCTGCCGTCCGCGTCGAAGGCGTCCAAGCGGTAGACGCCGGCGTCCTCCACCTGCGCGTTGACGATGTTGTACACCCGCTGCGTTGCGCCCTCGATCGGCGCACCGTTGAAGTACCACTGATAGGAGGCCGGCGCGACGCCGTCGATGTTGACCTCCATCGACAGATCCTCGCCCGCGTCCACCACGGCGTTCTGCGTCATGTGGGAGACGCGCATCACGACGGTGGTGGTCACCATCTGCTCCGCCAATGCGGACGATGCCAGCATCAGGCACATTGCCAGCGCGGCGATGATCTTCGTTACGCGGCTTCTCACGCGGGATTCCTCCAGTTCATACACAATCGTAGATAAATTTATTGTATCGCATACGCGCTTCAAATTCAAGCGCGTTCCCCACTTCTGCATATTATCGTATCATTTATGCAATAATCATCAAACTTTATTCACATGACGAAATCATTTCGCGGCGAAATCTTCATCGTTTCGTCAAGCATGGATTGTTCACGGAAATGTCCGCGATCGGTGCTTTACAGGCCGCGGCGGGGAATGCTATAATCATCGGGAATGTGCCCGGGAGCGGGCGGAACTTGGAGGGCTTTTCGATGGGTGGAATCCTGCTTCTGTGCGGCTTTCTGGCGTGCGGGCTCGCGGCGGCGGACGCGCTGTTCCGGCGGCACAGCGGACTGATCCGCGTGTGGCTGGGGCTGGTGCTGGGCATGATGCTGATGATGTGGCTGCCCGTGCCGTTTGCGTTCTGGATGACGTTCAATCAGACCGCGCAGCTGTGCGGCCTGGGCGTCGCGGCGCTGTTCGCGGGCGGGGGCGCGTGGGCCGCGCGCAGGGCGCCGCGCTTGGCCAAGCCGTTCTGCGGAGAAATGCCCGCGTGGCTGCCGGTCGCGCTGGTCGCGCCGCTCGTGCTGCTGTCGGGCTATTTGCAGTACACGCATGTGCTTCGCGAGGTGGACGGCGCGCTGCACGTCGGCCAGTCGACCTACGGCGACATCAACCTGCACCTGAGCATCATCACCAGCCTGCAGAACGCATCCTTCCCGCCGGACTACGCGATCCTCTCCGGCGCGCAGCTGGGGTATCCGTTCTTCGCCGACAGCCTGTCGACGTCGATGCTGCTGTTCGGCACCGAGCTTGCGCAGAGCCTCGCGATTCCCGGCACGCTGATGATGGCGCTGGTCTACTTAGGCTTTGTGATCTTCGCGTGGGAGCTGACGCGGAAGCCGGCGGCGGCCGTGCTGGCCTATGTGTTGATGTTCATCAACGGCGGCCTCGGCTTTCTGTACACGTTTGACCGCGTCTTTGCGGACAGCTCCGCGCTCGAGGCGGTGTTCACCGGCTTCTATCAGACGCCGACGAACATGACGGAGCTGAACCTCCGCTGGGTCAACGTGGTGGCCGACATGCTGCTTCCGCAGCGCACGCTGGCGGCGGGCTGGATGGTGCTGCTGCCGGCTATGTGGCAGCTGGTGGTCGCCATTCGCGAAAACCGGCGGCGCGATTTCGTCGCCTTGGGCATCTGGGCGGGCGCGATGCCGATGATCCACACGCACTCGTTCCTCGCCCTCGGGCTGCTCAGCGGCGGCGCGCTGATCTATCAGGCGATCCACCCGGGGCGCGAGACGCGCGCGGCGAGGCTTCAGAACTTCCTGATCTACGGCGCGATCGCCGTGGCGATGGCGCTTCCGCAGCTGGTGCTGTGGACGTTTCCGCAGACGGCCGAGGGCGGCGCGCGCGGCGCGCTGAGCTTCCGGTTCAACTGGGTGAACAACCAGGGCGACGGCACGCTGATCGACGAATACTTCTGGTTCTGGATCAAGAACGTCGGGCTGACCTATCTGCTGATCGTGCCGGCGGCGCTGGCGCGGCGCAAGGGCGGCATGTGCCGGACGCTGGCGCTCGGCGCGCTGCTGATCTACGTCGCGGCGGAGCTGGTGCAGTTTCAGGTCAACGTCTACGACAACAACAAGCTGTTCTACGTCGCCTACATGGCCGTGCTGCCCGCGGTCGGGCTGTACCTCGTGGAGCTGTGGCAGAAGCTGCGCGGCGTGCGCGGGCGGGCGCTTTTTGCGGCGTGCTTCCTGTTCGCCTCGACGGTCTCCGGCGCGCTGTCTATCGGGCGCGAGGTCGTCAGCGACTATCAGCTCTACAGCGCCTCCGACGTCGAGGCGGCGGAGTTCATCGCCGAAAACACCGAGCAGGACGCCGTGTTCCTGACCGGCCAGCAGCACAACAACGCCGTCGCCTGCCTCGCCGGGCGGCACATCCTCTGTGGCGCGTCCACCTTCCTGTGGTTCCACGGGTTGGACTACGCCGAAGAAGAGGCCGCCGCGCGTCTGCTGTACGAGGCTCCGGCGGAAAACGAAGCGCTGTTCGAGGCGTATGGCATCGACTACGTCTACATCTCCAGCCACGAGCGCGGCAGCTTCGCCATCGACACCGGCTATTTCAACGAAAACGCCGAATTGATCTTCGACAACTTTGAGGTACAGATCTACCGGCTCGATGTGGACGGGTGAGCAAGCTCCCCCGCCAGGTGCCGCGGCTCAAATTTTCAATTTGAGCCGCGGTAGTTTTGCCCTTGGGCGAAATCGCAGAATCCTGCGGATTCTGCGCCTCCGACCACCCCCACCAGTTTCCGCTGAAATCCTTTGGATTTCCGGGCG
>DVJL01000077.1 GCA_018716805.1 Candidatus Faecivicinus avistercoris
AGCGCGGCCTTAAATGGAATTCCCGCCATGTCAAGCCTCCTGTAAATTCAAAATCTCTGCGAAACCTTTTATCTCGCCCCAGCACCGTCAAGCACCCACACCGCAAGCCGCGGGCGGCCCTCCGCCGCCCACGGCCGATGTATGCCATAACCCGAACCTCAGCCGCGGGTTCCAAGAGGACTCAGTCCCCTTGGCGGGGTGCAGGGGCAGAGCCCCTGCCACTGCCGGCTATGGAGAGGGAGGAAACCAGCAGCGACGGGCTTCCGTAACAGCTGCCCGCAGGCGGGCCGAAGCAGAGGTCGCTGCCGACGGCCAGAATGCTCTTCAGCAGCGCAAAGAAGTTTCCGGCAACGGTGATCTGGTTGACCGCCTGCGCCCGCTTTCCGCCGCGCACGCAAAATCCCTTCGCACTCAGCGAAAAATCGCCGCTCGCCGCGTTCGCACCGGCGTGCAGCCCGGCGATCTCCGTGATCAACAGGCCATCGCCCAACCGCTCGAGCAGCGCCTCGGGTGCCATGTCCGACGGCGCAAAATAGAAGTTCGACGGCGAAATGCCCATCGTCGAAGAATAACTGCGCGCAGCGTTGGCCGTCGTCTCCACGCCCTGCTTGCGCGCGGTCTTGAGGTTGTGCAGAAGCGTCGTCAGCCTACCCGCGTCGATCACGCGCTTGACGCGCGTGGGCACGCCCTCGCCGTCAAAGGCCGCGGAGGAAGGGCTGCCGTCCCGGTGCGGATCGTCGACCAGCGTCACGCACGGCGCGGCGACCTCCGTTCCCTCCTTGCCGGCCAGCAGGGAAAGCCCCTTCTGCGCCGCTTCCGCGGAAAACACGCCCGAGAACGTGCTCAGCAAACTCGCCGCCGGCCGCGGCGCAAACACCACGCCCATGTTCCCCGACGGGATCGACTGCGCATCCAGCGCGGCAATCGCGGCATCCGCCGCCTCGGCGGCAATCGCGCCCAAGTCGAGCGCCTCGCGGTCGAGCACGAACCGATAGCCCGTTCCCGTGCCGGCGCGGTCGCCGTCGCGCGCAATCGCCGAGACGAACGCGCCGATGCAGTTCGCGGACTCGGAGACGTCCAGCCCCAGCGTGTTCACGATGCGCACGCGGCTGTCCTCGCTCGCCACCGAACAGGAATCGACCTGCGCCATGCGCGGATCGCGCGCCAGCGTCCGGCGCTCCAGCTCGCGCGCCATCTCGATCTTCTCCGCAGGCGTGATCTCGCCGAGCGCCGGATTTCCAGTGCGCGGCATGGCGATCGCCGGGCTGCCGGGGTAGAGTTCCTCCGGATCGTCCTCATCGATCATCTGGGCGTTCTCCATCGCTCCGCGCACGAGCTGCTCGACGGCCGCCGCATCCAGCACCTGCGTGGACGCGTAGCCCATCCGCCCGCCAAAGAGCCCGCGAAAGCCCAGCCCAAAGCCCGACGAGGCGGAATAATCGATGATCTCGCCCTTGAACACGCCCGTGCTGAACACTTCGCTTTCCGAAAGAAAGACCTCGCAATCCTCGAAGCCAACCTCTTTTGCGCGCGCAAACAGCGCGCGGATGAATTCCTGCCTGTCCATCCTCATCGACCTCCCACCGTCAGGCCGGTCACGCGAATCATCGGCTGGCCGACGTTGACCGGAACCGAGCCGCTGCCCGCGCCGCACATGCCCTGCGCCATCCACATCTTCCTGCCGACGCGGTCGATGCGCATCAGCACCTCCGCGCCCTTGCCGATCAGCATCGCCCCGCGCACCGGGCGGTCCACCTTGCCATCGCGGATCAGATAGCCCTCGCTGACGGCGAAATTGAACTCGCCGGTCACGGGATTGACCGAGCCGCCGCCCATGTGCTTCGCGTACAGCCCGTCGCCGCAAGTGGCGATGATCGCGGCCTCGTCGTCGCCGCCCGGAGCGATGTAGGTGTTGCGCATCCGGGAAGTCGGCGCAAAGGTGTAGTCCTGACGCCGCGCGCTGCCCGTGGGCGCCATGCCCATGCGCCGGCCGTTCAGCCGGTCGACCATGTAGTTCTTGAGGATGCCATTTTCGATCAGCGTCAGCCTGGTCGTCGGCATGCCCTCGTCGTCGACGTTTGTCGAGCCCCATTCGTTGGGCAAGGTGCCGTCGTCCACGGCGGTGACGACGGGCGAGGCGATCTGCTGCCCGAGCTTTCCGCAAAATTCAGAATTGCCAAAGGCGACCGCGGCCGCCTCGAGCGAATGGCCGCACGCCTCGTGGAAGATCACGCCGCCAAAGCCGCCGTCGATGACCACCGGCATGAACCCCGCCGGGCACGGTTCCGCGTGCAGCATCGTCACCGCGCGCTTTGCCGCCTCTCGGGCGGAAGCCTCGACGTCCACGCGATCGTCAAACAGCTCAAATCCCATCAGCGCGCCCGGGCTCTCGCTGCCGGTCTGATTCTCGCTTTCGCTGGACGCCACCGCAGAGATGGAAAAGCGGGTGTACATCCGCCGGTCGAGGACGTACAGCCCCTCGCTGTTCGCGATCAGCACTTCGCCCTCGCTGCCGGTCAGGCCGGCGTACACCTGCCTGACCTCCGGGGAGACCCCGCGCGCGGCCGCCGAGGCGCGGCGAAGCAGATCCGTCCGGCGCGCACCGGGAACCTCCGGCACGGGCTGTCCAAACGGATGGACGTTCGCGGCGCGTGTCTCGGTCAGATGGACGTCCACGCCGCCCTGCACCGCGCCGACCGCGTCCGCCGCCTTGCGCGCGGCGTCGACCAGCCCCGCGAGCGAAGTGTCGTTCGTGTGGACATAGATGGAATTGAGCCCCTTGTAGACGCGGATGCCCGCGCCGTGCCGCCGCGCGGCAATCGCATTCTCCACGCGGTCGTTGCGCAGCGTCACCGCGCTCGAGCGCCGGTCCTGCGCGAACAGCTCGGCGAAATCGCCGCCCGTCCGAAGCGCCTCGGCCAGCGCCTGCTCCACATGCTTTTTGTCAATCACATAAGTCCCTCCCGTCGTTCGATGTCGGCTTCGCCCCACTGGCGCCTGATGATTTCTGAAAACGTCCGCCCACCCCTTTGCGAAGGCATGCCGGAAATTCGCCCGGCGGCGCAGGCTTTTCCCCGCTCAGGCCGCGCCTTAACCCGCCGTTCAGGCCGCGCTCAGGCGAACAGCTTCTCCAGCGCTTCAAACCGCTCGTGCGTAATCAGCGCGTCGCGGTCGGTGCCGCGGAGCTTGACGATGTACGTCCAGCGGCCGTACGGGGCGATGGATTCGATCTGGTTTAAGTTGACGATGTAGCTCTTGTGCGTTCGGAAGAACAGGCCGTCGGGCAGCCGCTCCTCCAATTCGCCGAGCGAATCGCTGGTCACATAGCGCGCGCCGTCCGCAAGGTACAGCACGCTCGACCGCTCCTCGCGCTGGATGAGCAGAATCGACGGAATGTCGACAAAGCTCAGCCCGTCGCGATGCTTAAGCATCAGCCGCCCGGACGCCGCGCTCTCCGGCGCGCGCACCGGTGCGGCCGCGGCCGGCTGCGCCGTGAGGCGCTCGCGGATCAGCTTGAGCGTGTTCAGCGCGCGCTCCGCGCGAAACGGCTTGACCAGATAGTCGAACGCATAGACCTCGAACGCGCTGCGCATATACTGCTCGTGCGCCGTGGCGAACACGAGCACCGTGCGCGGGTTGCGGTCCTGAATGATCTTCGCGCACTCGACGCCATCGATCTTCGGCATCTCGACGTCCATCAGCACGACGTCCGGCCGCTCGGAATCATACAGCGCGAGCAGCTCCTCGCCGTCGGAAGCCTCCCCGGCGAGCGCATAGCCCTCGACGCGCTCGACCAGCTTGCGCATGACCGTGCGCATGCCGGCATCGTCGTCCGCGATCAATATGCGAATGGGTTCCATGGCTCTCTCCTTTGAATCGATCGAAATAAAACTTGCCGGAAAGCCATC
>DVJL01000078.1 GCA_018716805.1 Candidatus Faecivicinus avistercoris
GGGTTCGCGCGCCCGACCTGGTCTTTGCCCCCACACTCGCCGGCTGGGGCGTTCGCTCCTAAGGACATGGCCTCCCCACTACTGACCCTCTCGGCGCTTCCGCCGGCCGGACTTACCTCTAAGCCGCACCATGCTCGCCGGAATTTTTCCGGTTTACGTGGATCGTTTTGCCTGCGACTGGCGTCGATTTTCAACCACGGACGCGCGCGAACCCACCCTCATTATACCCGCAATTCCATTCGCTGTCAATCGCGGAAGGGGACGAAAAAAGAGCCGGCGCGGCAAGAAATTGCCCGCTTCCGGCACCAGCCATATTCCCCGGGAGAGCGCGAGAGGGCTGAAGCCCTCTCGCATAAAAATCGCGCCCGACGGCGTGTACGTCGGGCTCGGTGCTGATTTTTGCGTCGGGAAATTCCATTTCCCAGAGCAAAAATCGCTTCCTTGCAAATTTCGCTTGTGTCGCAAAGCGGCGCGAGCGAAATTTGGTGGGGGTGGCAGGAGGCGCAGAATCCGCAGGATTCTGCGGTTTTGCCCTGAGGGCAAAACTGCCGCGGCTCAAATTAAAAATTTGAGGCGCGGCACCTGGCGGGGGAGCTTGCTCCCCCGTCCACATCGCTCCCCCGCCACATCAAAACTCCGCGCTGCCCGTCGTCCGCGGGAAGGGGAGCACGTCACGAATGTTGGCGATGCCGGTTAAGTACATGACCATGCGCTCGAAGCCCATGCCGAAGCCCGCGTGCGGCGTGGTGCCGTACTTGCGCAGCTCGAGGTACCACCAGTAGTCCTCGGGGTTCATGCCCAGCTCCTCGATGCGTGCCTTGAGCACGTCGTAGCGCTCCTCGCGCTGGCTGCCGCCGCAGAGCTCGCCGACGGCCGGCACGAGCAGGTCCGCCGCGGCAACGGTCTTGCCGTCCTCGTTTAAGCGCATGTAGAACGCCTTGATCTCCTTCGGCCAGTCGGTGACGAACACGGGCTTGCCGAAGTGCTTTTCGGTGAGGTAGCGCTCGTGCTCGGTCTGAAGGTCGCTGCCCCAGGCGATCGGATATTCAAACTTCTCGCCGCTCTTCTGAAGGATGTCGATGGCTTCGGTGTAGCTGCAGCGCACGAATTCGGAATCGCGCACGAACTTCAGCCGGTCGATCAGGCCCTTGTCGACGAAGCTGTTCAGGAAGGCCATTTCCTCGGGGCACTCGTCGAGCACGGCGGTGATGATGTACTTCACCATCTCCTCCTGAAGATCCATGTCCTCCTTAAGCGTGGCGAACGCGATCTCCGGCTCGATCATCCAGAATTCGGCGGCGTGGCGCGGCGTATAGCTCTCCTCGGCGCGGAAGGTCGGCCCGAAGGTGTAGACGTTGCGGAACGCCTGCGCGAAGATCTCGGCGTTGAGCTGGCCGGACACCGTCAGCGAAACCGGCTTGCCGAAGAAGTCCTTGGAATAGTCGACCTCTCCGGACTCCGTGCGCGGCGGGTTGGCGATGTCGAGCGTCGTCACCTGAAACATCTCGCCCGCGCCCTCGCAGTCGCTGCCGGTGATCAGCGGCGTGTGGACGTAGAGGAAGCCTTTGTCGTGGAAAAAGCGGTGAATCGCCTGCGCGGCAATCGAGCGCACGCGGAAGCCGCACTGGAACAGGTTTGCGCGCGGGCGCAGGTGCTGGATGGTGCGCAGGTATTCCAACGTATGGCGCTTTTTCTGAAGCGGATAGTCCACCGGGCTGGCGCCGACGATCTCCACCGAAGCGGCCTTCAGCTCAAACGGCTGCTTCATGTCCGGCGTCAGCACCAGCGTGCCTTCAAACGCCACCGCCGCGCCGAGCGTGATCTGCCGGGTCAGCTCGCGGTAGTTGTCCAGCTTGTCCGCCTCGAGCACGACCTGAAGGTTCTTGAAATAGCTGCCGTCGTTCAACTCGACAAACGCAAAAGCCTTCGATTCGCGCATCGTGCGCACCCAGCCGTCCACGCGGACGTCGGGCAGGTCCGCTTCCGGCATCTGCGTATACAGCTGCCTGATGAGAGTATGCGCCATGAAAATCCCTCTTTTCTAAAATCGTATTCCTATTATAGTCGATTTCCCGCCGGATGTAAAGCCCTTCCAGTGCGCATCCTGACGGCGAATTCATGGCGTAAAAAAAGAAACCTCCATGCCGGCCGGCCCGGACGGGCGCATCTCGGCGGGCATGGATCCAAAAATTCAGCGAACGTCCTCCATCGCATAGAGGCCAAAGAAGGCGATCGTGCCGGGCTCGGTGACGTACTCCATGCCGCAGCGCTCGGCCAGCTTTCGCACGAAGATGCAGTAGGCCGACAGGCACGAAAAGCGCCGGTCCGGAAAGGGGCATGGCTTCCGGTCGAGAATTGCGCAGCGCGCGCAGAGGATGCAGTTGCTGGCGCCCGCCATCAATCCGCCGTGCCCTTCGGCGCGCAGGCGGTCGATGACGCGCAGCATGCCCAGGTTGTGGCCGCGCTTCGCGCCGCGAACCGCCGCCGAATCCTGCACGTCGGGCAGCGGCCAGACGCTTTGAAACACCAGCGCGCGCGGATAGGCCAATATGCGGCGGCGCATCTCCTCGGGCGACCCGCAGTCCGGCGGGCACGAATAGTTCGCGCCATACTTCCCGCAGAGATTTTCCGCGCAAAAGTCGCGAAACTGCGGGTCAAACTCGATCTCCCCGGTGCCGATCACCGCCGCGCAGAAGCCCTCCGCCTGCGCAAGCGCCACCATCTCCGATTCCGTCACAAAAACTCCTCCTCGCATTCAATCCAATTCCAATCCAAAGAGCGCATGGTAGGCGGGCATCGCGCCCGTCCGAACCGGATTTTCCGGCAGCGCCAGCATCACGGGACTGCGCGCCGCGAGCACGGTGCGGCCGGACACGGCCTCGTTCATGCGCGCCAGCAGCGCATCGCCCGAAAGGCCCGCCAGCACCAAGCGATCCAGCCCAAACACATTCAGCGTGGCGATCGCGACCGGCGCCAGACTCGAAACCGCCCGGTCGATCGCCGCCGCGGCGTCCGGCCGGTGCGCACGCTCCATCAGGTGCGTCCACGAAGGATACGGCGTATCGCGCAGCAGCGCAGGCACCGAAGCCCAGCCGTCGAGCCATCCGTCCCCGCGCGCATGGACGCGCCCAACCGCCAAAGCCGTGCGGCGCGCGCCGCGAATCAGCTGCCCCTCGAGCACGACGCTCGCGGTCAGCGCTTCGTCCACGCGCAGCAGCGCGAAATTCGCCGGCACATGGGCAAAATATAGGTGCTCCAACGCCAGCGCATGCGCCGTGCACTCTATGCGAACCTCCATCTGCGTCGCACGCGTCAAATACGCGGCCATCTGCTCGCAGTCGTCTTCGCTCAGCCATGCGTTCGGCACGCATACGCCGATCGATGGCCGCAGCGCCGCCGGCTTCCCCAGCGCCTCGGATTGCCGCTGAATCGCCCCCGCGATCGCCTCCAATACCTCCTGAAGCGATCTCCCGGAAACCAACTCCGCGCTCCGGCTGAGCGTATCCCCGCGCAGGTTGATCGCGCCGACCTCGCAGCGCTCCGCGTTCAGGCTGACGCCGAAGATCATGCCTGCCGAGCCGACAACCGTCAATTGCGTGCTTCGCCTCCCGGAGCGCTCCCTGCCGCTTCTCAATGTCTCCACCACAATGCCTTCGCCGATCAGTTGTTCCACTATTTGCGCCACAGATGCCCGCGTCAGTCCCGTCGCCTCCGCCAGTTCCATGCGCGAAACCGGCCCTTTTCGTATCCGGTTCAAAATCAACTGCCGGTTGAACCGGCGCATAACCGCTGCATTAACGGCGCGCATGATCCTCCCTCCCTGTATTTTGTCGGACGCTCATCGCCTTTTTTTAATAAATTCGACACTCTATGCCAAAAATCCTCTTTTTGAAGGCCAAAAATGACATTTTTTATGCACCCGTCCGCCAGTCCAACAAGGCCGCCGGAAAATATGTTAAATGTTCGGAATATTCAAAAAAGCTATGGACAAACGGCACCCAGATGTGCTATAATATCATGCGTTGACAATCGATACGCCAATGTAGCTCAGTTGGTAGAGCAGCCGATTCGTAATCAGCAGGTCGGGGGTTCAAGTCCCTTCATTGGCTCCATCACGAGGTGTAGCGCAGTTTGGTAGCGCGTTTGGTTCGGGACCAAAAGGTCGCAGGTTCAAATCCTGTCACCTCGACCACTAAAATCCGGATTTGTGAAAGCAAGTCCGGATTTTTTGTTCCGCTTTTTTGG
>DVJL01000079.1 GCA_018716805.1 Candidatus Faecivicinus avistercoris
TGGTACGGCGGCGAGATGAAGAAGGGCATGTTCTCGATGATGAACTACTACCTCCCGCTCAAGGGCATCGCCTCGATGCACTGCTCGGCCAACACCGACATGAACGGCGAGAACACCGCCATCTTCTTCGGCCTCTCCGGCACCGGCAAGACCACCCTGTCCACCGACCCGAAGCGCCTGCTGATCGGCGACGACGAGCACGGCTGGGACGACAACGGCGTGTTCAACTTTGAGGGCGGCTGCTACGCGAAGGTCATCAACCTCGACAAGGACTCCGAGCCGGACATCTACAACGCCATCAAGCGCAACGCCCTGCTCGAGAACGTCACCCTCGACGAGAACGGCAAGATCGACTTCGCCGACAAGAGCGTCACCGAGAACACCCGCGTGTCGTATCCGATCGACCACATCGAGAAGATCGTCCGCCCCGTCTCGACCGCACCCGCCGCGAAGAACGTCATCTTCCTGTCCGCCGACGCGTTCGGCGTGCTGCCGCCGGTCTCCATCCTGACCGCCGAGCAGACCGAGTACTACTTCCTCTCCGGCTTCACCGCCAAGCTGGCCGGCACTGAGCGCGGCATCACCGAGCCCACCCCGACCTTCTCCGCGTGCTTCGGCCAGGCGTTCCTGGAGCTGCACCCGACGAAGTACGCCGAGGAGCTGGTCAAGCGCATGAAGCAGAGCGGCGCCAAGGCCTATCTGGTCAACACCGGCTGGAACGGCACCGGCAAGCGCATCTCCATCAAGGACACCCGCGGCATCATCGACGCGATCCTCGATGGCTCCATCAAGAACTCGCCGACCAAGACGATTCCGTACTTCAACTTTGAAGTGCCCACGGAGCTCCCGGGCGTCGATCCGGCCATCCTCGACCCGCGCGACACCTACGCGAACCCGGCCGACTGGGATGTTAAGGCCAAGGATCTCGCCTCCCGCTTCCAGAAGAACTTCGTCAAGTACGAGAGCAACGAAGCCGGCAAGGCGCTGGTCTCCGCTGGCCCGCAGCTGTAATCGAAGCAAAACCCAACATAACGTCCATTGCCCCGCCGCGGAACATTCCGCGGCGGGGCGCTTTGTCTCTTCAGCGCTTCCAACGGCTGCCCATCAAAGAACTCCCGGCGAGCTTCCCGCCGGAATTCCCCTGTTTCCACGATAACAAATATAGGCAAAGGAAAATCTGCGCCGCCGCTTTTCTCATTCAATGGATAAAGATCAACGCATTATTGCGCGGTTCTTCATGAGCCGCGCCTCCTTTGTCTGAAATAAACGGGCGGATTGTGGTATGCGCCTCATGGTATGAAATTCCTGCTCTTGATATGTTTAATGTAACCGGCCGGAAAACATTGACGAAAGAGAGGATTTCTCCATGAAATACGAATGCAAATGCGCATTGCGCGCCTACATGGCCGCGCGGTTCGCAAGGACGCGCAAGGATGCCAAACTCACACAAGCCGCCTTTTCCGAAATCCTGATGGTGGATACGCGCTCCTACGTCGACCTTGAACACGGCAGAAATCTCTGCGCCACGCTGACGTTCGTCCTGTATCTCGTCTTTTTGTGCAAGGACGTGGACGACTTCGTTCAGGAGCTTCGCAAGATCATCCTCGATGCGGCCGACCACGAGCTTCCGGCCTCCTGAGCGGAATTGCGCCCATGCGGCCCCGAGGGGGTTGCCTGCGCGCGGAGATTTGTATATAATAAATTCGCTGAAGTGCAAAAGTGTAAAGGAGATGGACGATGGGCATGGGCAAATTCCGGCGGCGGTGGATCGTCAACATACTGCGCATGCAGGTCGTCATCGTCTGCGCGTTTTTCCTGATCTGCGGGATCACGCCGCTGGCGGTCATCGCGGATTACGTCGACGATGTAAGCCGCACATCGCTGCGGACGATGGATGAATCGATGCTCGAGAGCCTTCGCTACGCGCAGCAGACCATTCGGTTCCTCGCGCAGAGCGACGGCGTATCGGCACAGGCGGCCGCCTATCTGGACGAAGCCGGATCGACGCAGGCGCGGCAGAAGGCGCAGGTCGAGCTGCGCCGCCACCTGCTCTCGGCGGAATACAACAACCCCGAGTTCGAGGTTGTCGCGCTGATCGCGCCGGGAACGATCCTGACCAATCTGAATGTCTCCGGCACGATCTACAATCTGGATCACTCCAACCAGACGCTCAACGAAATGTTTGCCCGCGACGCCTTTCGCGAATACCTCGAGGAGCAGGGCTACTCCGGCGTCCCCGAGGAGAGCATGATCTTTGAGCGCGTGAGCGACCGGGCGTTTTTCGCAGCGCTGCTCGACTATTCGTCATTTTATTCCGGCGTCGAGGAGGGCGTCTTTGCGGTCAATGAAGCCGGCGACTCCATCCTGTTCGACTCCAGCGCGCCGCTGGCGGCATTTGTGAAAGACAATGGCGATTCCCTGTTCGGCTCGAGCGATTTTGGCGTGCGGCGCTATGGGCTGGACCTTTTCCGGAACCTGCACGTCATCGACGGACGGCTGTACTTTCATTCCGAATACTGCGCGCTGGAAAGCGGCGTGCGCTACATCCAGCTGCAGGAAATGGACGGCGCGGTGCGCTCGGCCGCGTGGGCGGCGCTGCGCTGCGCGGCCCTGTGCGCGCTGCTCGAAGTGGCCATCCTCGCTGCGCTGGCGCCGATGACCCGGCGCGTGCTGACGCCGTTCGCCCAGCTCAGCGAATCCGCCCGCCAGATGACCGGCGGCGACGAGGGCGTCCAGCAGATCAACCGCCTGATGCGCGCGCTGCGCCGGCGGCGCACGATCCTGACGCAGGTCTTTGGCGTCTACGCGCTCACGCTCGTCCCGGTCATCGCAATGCTGCCGGTATCGGTCGCATGGCTCGGCGGCCCGGTGATGGTCGAGGCGCGCGGCGCCTACGTCGATTCCGTCCAGCAGACCGCGCAGATGATCTCCAACCGCATCCAACTCAGCCGCAGGCAGTGCACCGCGCTGGTGGTCAACACCGCGCTGCACGACCTCATCCTTGCGGCGCCGGAACAGCCGCGCACACAGAGCGACGCGGAGCTGGAAAACCTGATGCTCTCGCAGGGCATGTTCATGCGGGACATCCAGGGCGCGGTGCTGTACGGCGCGGACGGCGGCGTCCTCGCCAACTCGCGCGGCTACGACGGCTACGGCGCGTTGGACGGCTCCATCCGGCAGCTGCTCGCCGGAAAATACCGCCTCTCTACGATGGTCACCGACCCCTACGGAAGCGACGGCATGGTCACGGTCTACGCCGTCCGTTCGACCCGGGTGCAGGGAAGTTACAGCCTGTTCGACACGATGGGCTACCTGCTGGTGGAAAGCGACCCGGTGATGGACTTCGAGGTGGATCAGGACGACGAAAGCTACTTCTACCTGTACTCCGGCGACGCATGGGCGTTCGTCGAAACGCCCGACTATCTGCCGTTCCGCCGCGCGCTGGAGGGCATGGCGCAGGGCAGCCTGATCGACATCGGCCTGCCCGTGGACAGCCGGATCTTTCAGATCGACCGCGCGATGCTGCAGAGGGAATCCTATCTGCCCGGATTCACGCAGGGCGAGGGCGGCAACCAGCTCCTCGTCGTTTCGGCGCAGGTCGAACCGGCGGAGCTGGTGCTGATCGCGGCGACGTCGATGCTCCCCATCAGCGAGGTCGGCCGCCTGATGCCGGCGATACTGATCGTCACCTCGCTCGCGTTCGGCTGCGCGATGCTGCTGGTCGCCATGCTGTTTGCCAAAAAGCTGGTGCGCCGCGTGCGCGACGTGGAGCGATACCTCGAATCGGCCGACCTCCAGCACTACGAGCTGCCGGAAGAGATCGACGCCGGCAACGAGATCGGCGCGCTCGCCCGGTCGATGCGCGACGCGATCGCCCGCATCGACCGCCTGAAACAGGAGATCGTCGAGGAACAAGCCAAGCAAAACCGGCTGGAGACGCGCAAGCGCGAGGCGGAGGTGGTCGCGCTGCAATCGCAGATGGATTCCCACCTCATCAGCAACGTGTTCGCCACGATGAAGCTGCTGCAGCTCGAAGGCGACGCCGGCACGCTGCGCCGGATGATCGACGCCACGGGCAACTTCCTGCGCAGCGGGCTCGTGCACAACGAATACGACGTCCCGCTGTCGCGCGAACTGCGCCATGTCGAGGCATATCTGGAAATCCAGTCGATCCGGTTCGGCGAAAAGCTCAACGTCGAGTGGACGCCGTGCGATCCCGGCCTGCTGCGCTGCCGCGTGCCGAAATATCTGCTCCAACCGGTGTTTGAAAACGCGATCAAGCACGGAATGCGCCCGAAGGCGCGGCTGACCATCCGCGTCCGCATCGCGCAGCAGGATGGGCGGCTCGCCATCCGCGTGGCCAACGACGGCTACGGCCTCGCGCCCGAGGCGGTGGCGGAACTGAACCTTCGGCTCGAACGGCGCGAGGCCGCAGATCACATCGGCCTGAGCAACGTCCAAGAGCGCATCGCGCTGCGCTATGGATCGCCGTTCGGCCTGACGCTGCACAGCGAGGGCGCCGAGGGTTGGACATGGGTGGACATTGCGCTGCCCGCGGAGATGGAGGAGGAGACGGATGTATAAGCTGTTGATTGCAGAGGACGAACCGCTGATCCGCAAGGGCATCTGCGCCGCGCTGGACTGGGAAGCGCTGGGGTTTACGATCTGCGGCGCCGTGGAGAGCGGGCTGGAAGTGCTGGAAAGCGTGGCGCAGGGCGATGTCGACGTGCTGCTGACGGACATCAAGATGCCCGGCATGGACGGGCTCGAGGCGATCCGCGAGGTGCGGCAGACGGCGCCGGGCACGGAAATCGTCGTCCTCTCCGGCTACGCCGACTTCTCCTACGCCCGCGAGGCGCTGAAATACCAAGTGTTCAGCTATGTGCTGAAGATGGACATCCTGACCGAACTGGAACCGGTCATGCGCCGCCTTCGGGAAAAGATGGATCGCGAGCGCGCGGCGGCGCCGTCGGACGCCGTTCAGTCGCTGCTCGACTCGCTCGAGGCGCAGATGCCCGGCGGGCCGTTCGGCTCGCGCAGGCTGCTGTTCGTCGAATGCCCGCAGGGCGAGGAAAGGCAGCTGGCCGGCCAGTGCGTCGCGGCGATGGAGCCGGACGGCTATGCGGTCGCCATTCGCAGGGACAGCCTCGAGGCCATGGAAAACGCGGTCGAGGCGTTCGCGCGCCGGTTGACCGCGTCGGGCGCGCGGAGCATCATCGGCGCGCCGCTGCTGCGCGCGGAGGATGCTCCGGGGGCGGTCGGCGAGCTGGCCAAGGCGCGCGACTTCCTGCGCCGCCAGCCCGGGCAATGGGCGCAGCTGGCGCGCGCGGAAGAAATCCGCTACGAGGTCGGCGAGGTGGGCGTGACCGTGCAGGCGAAGATCCTGACCCGGCTGATCGCCGACGCGCCGGTCGAGGAGCAGCTGGCCGGGCTGAGCGCGATGATCGGCCATTTCATCGGCGTGGAGGGCGCGACGGTCGCTCATGCGCGGCTGAGCGTCATTCTCGCGCTCTCGCAGGCGGCGTGCGCGGATCCCGGCGGCGCGGGCCGCCTGCTCACGGACACGCTGCCGGAATTGAACCGCGCGCTCAGCATGGACACGCTGGAGCGAATCACCGCCGCCGCGCTGTCCAACGCGGCCGACCGCGCGCCGGCTGAGCAGGGCGCGCAGACGGTCATCGGCCGCGCAGTGCGCTATATCAACGCCAATTTCTGCAAGAACCTGCGCCAGGAGGCCGTGGCGAGCCGCTTCTACATCAGCACGCCCTATTTCAGCCGCCTGTTCAAGCAGGAGGTCGGCATGGGATTTGCCGAGTACATCCGAAAGCTGCGCATGGAATGGGCAAAGAACCTGCTCTGGGAGACGGATATGCGCATTCACGACATCGCCCGTGATTGCGGCTATTCGGACATCAAGTACTTCAACCAGACGTTCCGCGCCTACCACGGCATGTCTGCATCCGAGATGCGCAAAAAACACCCCCTTCAACCTTAAGATCCTCCCCTTTTAACATTTATGCACATAGTGTATGATTTATAGTGCAAACATTAAACAAGGAGGAGATCTGATGAAGAAGAGTTTCTGCATGTTGCTGGTTGCGCTGCTCCTGCTGGCCTTTGCGCCGGCTTCGCTAGCAGAGGAAACCGCGACGGTGGACATGACCGAGCCCGTTGAAATCGAGATCATGGCCTATTTTGTCATGGACGTCGATCCCGACACCGACCCGGTCATGCAGTACCTCGAGGAAAAGTTCAACGTCGATTTCACCATTACGCTCACGAACATCGACAATTATGCCGATACGCTGAACATGCGCGTCGCTTCGGGCGACATGCCCGACTGGTTCCGCATCACGGATCAGTCCGTGTACGGAGTGCTCCAGGAGGACGGGCTGCTGCTCAACGTCAGCGAGCTGGTCGACAAGTACGGCTTCGAGAACATCCAGGCGGCGTTCGACGCGCCGAATGCCTCGATCCTCGCGACGGACGGCGTGTTCTACCGCGTTCCGGACACGATCGGCAAGCTCTGCCGCTGCATCTATTTCCGCGCGGACTGGCTCGAGGAGCTGGGCATCGAGACGCCGACGACCTACGATGAGATGGTCGACGCGCTGCGCCAGATCGTCGAGGCCGATCCCGACGGCAACGGCACGACCGGCCTGACCTGCTACGGCCTGTGGTGCCTCGAGGGCATCGCTCCGTCGTGGACGGGCTACAACACCTGGGGACAGGATGCCGACGGCAACCTCGTCTACTGGTACGAGGACGACAACTACAAGGATTTCCTCGCGTGGGTCAACATGCTCTACGAGGAGAAGCTGCTGGACAACGAGCTGTTCGTCAACAGCTATGAGACCTGCATGGAAAAGCTGAACACCGGCCGCGCGGGCTTCTACATGATGAACCTGAACACGACCTGGTGGTCGAACAACGCGACCATGCTGGCCAACTACGATCCCGAGGCGCGCCTCGGCGTCACCGTGCCGATGCTGGAAGGCCCGGCCGGCGCGTATGCCGCGACGGACATCGGCTACTATGCCGACTCGGCGTTCTCCGCAGACATGGACGAGGCGAAGGCCGCCCGCATCCTCGCCATCATGGACTACCTGCTGTCCGACGAGGGCCGCGAGCTGACGCTGTACGGCTATGAGGAAGGCAAGTACTACGAAGTGGTCGACGGCAAGAAGGTTCAGAAAGAGGACGTCGTCAACCTCGAATGGGGCCAGGCGCTGCACTTCATGGGCGAGCTTGCCGACTTCGGAACGAGCGACATGCTGGCCAGCGCGCCCGAGGTCGTCGAATGGTACGCCTATCTCGACGATCCGGCGAACTGCGCGCCGAACCTGACGGGCTACTTCTACAACGAGGACGCCACCGCGATCTGGGCGGAGGTGACCGAGGTCGCGACGCGCTACACCACGGCCTTCGTCACCGGCGAAATGGACATCGAAACCCAGTGGCAGGAGTTCCAGGACGCGATGAATGCCGCGGGACTTCAGGAGTACAAGGCGCTGCTGAAGGAGTACGTGGACGCACAGGGCATTGAGCTGGGCTCCGTGCTGAGCTGATTCCGGAAACCGGCGAACTTCGTGGCGGCAGGGCTTCGGCTCTGCCGCCACAATCAAATGCTTGCCGCACGGCCCGGGAAAATTCCCCGCACGGGGACGGCGCCGCGCGGATCGAGGGGGTTGACACATGGTTCGACAGGCCGGCGGACAGGGAAAGCTCCGCACATTCGGCGGTCAGGTCTGGAAAGCGCGCAGGTGGTATGCCTTTGTGCTGCCGGGCATCGTCTTTTATCTCATCTTCCGATACGTCCCGCTCTACTATCTGCAAATTGCATTCAAGGATTTCCGCATCACGCGCCCGGTGGAACAGGCGGACTTCGCCGGACTGAAATACTTTATGGAGGTCTTCAATTCCGTCAGCTTCCGGGAGGCACTGCGGAACACGCTGATTATCAACGCAATGAAGCTGGTCATCTGCTTCCCCGCGCCGATTCTGCTGGCCGTGCTGCTCAACGAGCTTCGCAGCCAGCGCTACAAGCGCACGGTTCAGACGATCCTCTACCTTCCGCACTTCATCTCGTGGGTGGTCATCTCGAGCATACTGTTCAACTTCACGTCGATCTACGGCGGTCTGTTCAACACCATCCGCGAGGCAATGGGCTTGGAACCGATCATGTTCCTGGGTGAAAAGAGCATGTTCCGCTGGATCCTCGTGCTCAGCGACCTGTGGAAAGAATCCGGATACGGCGCGATCATCTATCTCTCCGCGCTGACCTCCATCGATCCGCAGCTCTACGAGGCCGCAGCGATCGACGGCGCGGGGCGCCTGCGCCAGTTCTGGCACATTTCGCTGTCGGGCATCAAATCGACGATCGTCGTCATGCTGATTCTGCGAATCGGGTCGATGATGGCCGGCAACTTCGACCAGGTGCAGTCGCTGCTCAACGACCAGGTGCTCAGCGTCGGCGACGTGCTGGACACGTTCGTCTATCGCGTGGGCGTCTCCAACAGCCGGTTCAGCTTCGCCTCCGCGGCGGGCCTGTTCAACTCCGCGGTGGGCGCGGTGCTCCTGCTCGCGTCCGACCGGCTGGCCAAGCGCTTGGGCGAGCGCGGCCTGTTCTGAGGAGGGATCGATGTGAAAAAAATGAAAGCGCGCAGCGCCCGGCGGACGACGGCGGCCGACGTGCTGATCATCGCGCTGTTCGCGGTGTTGGCCGTCATCACGCTGTACCCGATGTGGCATTGCGTCGTCGGCTCGCTGATGAGCTATACGGAGTACATGCAAAAGAGCGTGCTCATCTGGCCGGACGACCTCACGCTCGAATCCTATAAATTCGTGTTCGATCAGGGAAAAATCTATGACCCGATGAAGACCACGGTGCTCATCACCATCGTCGGAACAATCTGCAATATGGCGATGGTGACGTGGATGGCCTATGGGTTGAGCAAGAAGTTCCCCGGCTCGACGCTGTTTACCTACATCGTCGTGTTCACAATGTTCTTAAACCCGGGGCTGATTGCAAACTATATGCTGTTCCGGAACCTGCGCCTGCTCAACGACCTGAAGGTCTACATCCTGCCGTACCTGGTCAACACGTTCTATCTGGTCATCCTGCGGACGAACTTCGCCAGCTTCCCCTCGGAACTAGAGGAGGCGGCGCGCATCGACGGCGCGAGCGAATACGGCACGTTCTTTCGGATCGTGCTGCCGCTGTCGAAGCCGATTCTGGCGACCATCGCGCTGTTCACCGCCGTGGACTATTGGAACACCTATCAGCAGAGCGTCTATTTCATGTCGGACTCCTCCAAAAAGACGCTTCAGGACTACCTGTACATGCTGCTGAGCAACAACAGCAACAACAACGCGGGCGTCGGCATCGGCGCAGGCGGCGTCAGCGCTGTATTTTCGGAGACGATCAAGCTGGCCAACACGGTCATCGCCGTGCTGCCCATTCTGGTGGTCTATCCGTTTTTGCAAAAATACTTCACCAACGGCATCATGATCGGCGCCCTGAAGGGCTGATCGAGAGGAGGAAAACTGTGAAACTGACAAGGCGGGGAATCATCGTCCATCCCGAAGAGCTGACGCTTGCATGGCTCGACCGCATGGCGGAGGCCAGGCTCAACACGCTGGGCCTGCATCCCGTGGGCGGCGTCCATGCGGACCAATCGCTGCAGCGCGCCATCGACCTCCATCCGCTGCCGGAAAGCCGCCGGCTGCGCGCCGAGGCCGCCCTGCGCGGCATCTCGGTGGAATACGAGGCGCACGTCATGGCATGGCTGCTGCCGCGCCACCTGTTCGACCGCCATCCCGACTGGTTCCGCATGGATGAAAAGGGCGACCGCGCAGCGGATTTCAACCTGTGCGCATCAAACCCGGACGCGCTGGACTACGTCTCGGAGCGCACGGCCCTGCTCGCCGAACTGCTGGACACGGGGACGTCGAAATACTATTATTGGATCGACGACGTCTGCGGCTACAGCTGCCATTGTCCCGAGTGCCGCGCGCTGTCGCCGAGCGACCAGCAGATGCGCATGGTCAACGCCATGCTCCGCGGCCTGCGGAAATACGACCGGTCGGCCAAATTGTGCTATCTCGCCTATGTCGACGCGCTTGAAGTTCCGAAGAAGGTCGCGCCGCTGGACGGCGTGTTCCTCGAATACGCGCCGATCCGCCGGAATCATCACCGCCCGATCAACGATCCGGACTGCGACGAAAACCGCCGCGAGGTCGCGCCGCTGCGCGCGCTGCTCGACTATTTCGGCGCGAAGGACGCCCGCGTGCTCGACTACTGGATGGACAATTCGCTCTTTTCCGGGTGGAAAAAGCCGCCGAAGCCCTTCTCTCTGGACGAGGAGACGATGCGGCGCGACGTGGAATTCTACGCGTCTCTGGGCTTTGAAAACATCACGGCCTTTGGCTGCTATCTCGGCCCGGACTATCAGTCGCTCTACGGCGAACCTCCGCTGAAAACCTACGGCGACCTCCTGTCCGGCGTCTGAAAAACAAAAACTTATTTTATTAAAGGGCCGCCCGCGAAGATGTCTTCGCGGGCGGCCCGCCTCGCTTCAGTGAAACAAACCCGCGCCGCCAACGGCCTCTGCCCGCCGCAGCGCGCTTCAATCGGCGTTCCTATTCCCCGTGTACCTCGATGCGGCTGAGGCGGACGTGCGCGCCGCCGCGCGCGGAGATGCCGACGGAGCCGGTTGGATAGTCGCCGTCCCAGCACTCGAGCCGGACGCCCCGGCACTCGGCCGCGAGCTGGCTGCCCTTGGCGGAGATGTCGATTTCGTAGACCTCGCCCGGCTTCCATTCAAACGGCGCCTGGCACAGCACGCGATACGCGCCGCCCTCGTTCTTCGCGATTGCAAACGCATTCTCGCCGATGAAGCCCGCCGCATAGGAGCGCATCGCGCCCTGCACGCGGAAGTTGGCGCAGGCGTGCGCGCCGGGCTGCTGCACCGCGAGCACAAACCGCGCCGCATAGTCCGTCCAGTCGTGCCGGCCGGTGTAGGCCTCGGCGAAGTCCGCGCCGGTCAGGTGCAGCTCGCCGTCCTCCAAATACATCAACCCCTTGAGGCGCGTGAACTGGCTGACGCCGCGGTGCGACTGCGACCAGACCTCGGTCTGCTCGCGCGACAGGTCGACCGCGTAGTCGGGCGCGCCGTCGAAGTAGAGGTCGTCCAGATAGGCGCTCATCAGCCCGCCGTTCAGCCCGGACGCCTCCAGCCGGACGCCGATCTCGTCGATCAGCGCGCCGTCCGCCGGCGGGATGCGCAGCGCAAGCTCGTGCCAGCGGCCGGACTCCAGCGCGACCGCGTCCGAGAGGGCGGTCTCTCCGCTATGGGCGTCGCGGGCGTACAGGCAGGCGCGAAGCGGGCAGCTTCCCTCCGCCAGTCGGACGCTGGCGTGCACCGTCTGGCCGGGATAGACCAGCGGCGAGAAGTTCGGATCGTAGCGGCTGTCGTAGAAGTCCTCCGGCCCATAGTAGGTCCTCTTGCCGAGGAAGATCGAGTCGCCGGGACGGCGGTTCGGCGCGCTGGCCTTCAGGCTGCGCCGGCCGGTGTGCGCCTGCTCGCCGGTGTTGCGCAGGTAGACCTCGCCCGCGCCGCGGGCGCGGATCGCGTGGGTCGAGCGCTCGAATTCAAAGTGGCAGCCATCGATGGCGCGTGCGAGAATGCCGGCCATCGGCTCGGGCATCGGCTCATCGGCCAGCCGGTACGCCCAGTGGGCGATGTACGCCGCGCCGTAGGGCACGTCCATGGCGTTCAGGCTTCCGACGACGCTCGAGCAGACGAGCAGGTCGTTGACCGGCCGGATCCACTTCTCTTCGTCCACGCCCTGCAAGCCGGTCAGCACGCCCAATATGGTCGCCACATTGCCGACGTTGCAGTCCGTATCCCAGCCGCACATGTTGCAGATGTTGATCGTGCGCACGAAGTCGCCGTTGCCGTAGAGCATCGCGAGGATCATGACCGCGGCGTTCGGGATGATGTGGCACGCGCCGGGATAGCGGTCGTAGCCGAAGTGGTCGTGGACGAACCGGAAGCACGCGCGCCAGCCCTCGTCCGCATGCGCGGCGTGGAAGTCCATGACCGCGCGGACGGCGCGCGCATACTCGCAGTCCTCCGGAATAAACCGGAGCGCTTCGGCGAGGATCTCGCCGATCCGGTCGCGGACGAACGCCAAGCTGATGCACACCGCAACATAGACGCCGCCGTAGACCGCGTTGCCGTCGTGCATCACGCTGGCCGCCGCGCGCGCCAGCCGCGCCGCCTGCTCCGGGTTGCCGGGAGAGACCAGCCCCCACGTGTCGATGAAGATCTGCCCGCCGATCTGCTCGGCGACGGCCGCGCCGTTTTGCGCGATGCTGCCGCTGCGCGGCGCCGGCACGCCCGCCCGGAGGTTCAGATACGCCGTGTGCTCGGTGGACACGCCATAGCCGCCCCACCAGAAAAAGCCGTGCTCGTAGGGCGCGTAGTTGAGCAGCGCCTGCGCGACGTCCTGCGGCTCGAGGTTCTGCGGATCCTTCGCCAGCTCGAGCGCGCGCAGGAAGAACAGCGGGCCGTTGCTGTCGTCGTCGGCGGCAAACGCCGGGCGGTAGTCCAGGGGATAGCCGTCGATTTCGCCCAGCACCCTGCCGATCGTCTCGTAGGTCCAGCCCTCGATCGGCGCGCCGTGCCGGATGCCGATGACCTTGCCCAGCCATCCGGCGTAGACCTTTTGCAGGTAGTCCTGTGGAATTTTGCTCATCGGAATGCTCCTTCGGTCGTCTGAGAATTCATCTCGAAAGTGGAAAGCGGTACCGTCGCTTCATGCGAAAAGGGGACCTTGCCGGGGAGCGTCTCCGGGGCAAAGTCCCCTTCCATGGATTATTGGGACAGGGATTCCTGCGCCAGCGCCACGCGGCGGAGGGTTTCGTCCTTGCCGAGCAGATAGGCGATTTCAAACGCGCCGCCCGGCGTGGACATCCGCCCCGAAATCGCGATGCGCAGCGGCCAGAGCACCTGGCCGTTCTTCATGCCGCTGTCCGGGATGACGGCCATCACGCGGTCGTGCAGCTCGGCCTCGGTCCAGTCCGAAATGGACTCGAGCACGGGCCGAACCAGCTCGAGCGCCCTGGCCGACGATTCGAGCGTGCTCTTTTGCTTCTTGTTGACGTACAGCTCCGCGCTGAATTCCGGGAGCTCCGCCAGAAAGCCGACCATCTCCGGCAGCTGGTTGAACACCTCCGTGCGGCTCTGCAGCAGCTCGCCCAGCCGCCTGTAGTCGAACTTCTGCGGGTCGAGCACCTGGTTGAGCCACGGCGTGGCGCGCTCGAGGTAGTCCTCGGGCGCGAGCTTGCGGATGTACTCGGCGTTGAACCAGTTGAGCTTGACCGTGTCGAAGATCGAGGGCGACTTGCTCAGGCCCTCGAGGTCGAAGACCTGCTCCAGCTCCTTGAGCGTGTAGAACTCGCGCTCGCCGCGCGGGCTCCAGCCGAGCAGCACGAGGTAGTTGATGATCGCTTCGGTCAGGTAGCCCTGGTTGAGCAGATCCTCAAACGAGGGATCGCCCTTGCGCTTGGACAGCTTGCGCTGGGCGTTGGCCATGACCGGCGTCAGATGGACGTACTTCGGCGGCTCCCAGCCGAACGCCTCGTACAGCAGGTTGTACTTCGGCGCGCTGGAGAGGTATTCGTTGCCGCGCATGACGTGCGTGATGCCCATCAGGTGGTCGTCGATGACGTTGGCGAAGTTGTAAGTCGGCAGGCCGTCGGCCTTGATCAGCACGCTGTCGTCGAGCGTGTCGCAGTCGACTTCGACGTGGCCGTAGATCACGTCGTCAAAGCCGGCCTTGCCCTCGGTGGGCACGTTCTGGCGGATGACGTACGGCTCGCCGGCGTCGAGGCGGCGCTGGATCTCCTCCTTGGAGAGGTGGAGGCAGTGCTTGTCGTACTTGAACGTCTCTCCCCTGCGCTCGGCCTCGGCGCGCGCCTCGTCCAGCCGCTCCTTCGTGCAAAAGCAATAGTAGGCATGGCCGGACTCGACCAGCTGTTTGGCATACGGCAGATAGAGGTCGCGGCGCTCGGACTGCACATAGGGGCCGCAGGGGCCGCCGACATCCGGGCCTTCGTCGTGCGTGAGACCGGCGGTGGCGAGCGACTTGTAGATCAGCTCGACCGCGCCCGGCACCTCGCGCTCCTGATCGGTGTCCTCGATGCGCAGGATGAACTTGCCGCCGTTGCGGCGCGCGAACAGATAGGTGTACAGCGCCGTGCGCAGGTTGCCCAGGTGCATGTATCCCGTCGGGCTGGGGGCGAAGCGGGTGCGAACTTCCATGTTGTGAAACTCCTTTGACGTGGATTGTGGAAAATGCGTGCCTGAACCGGCGGTTCAGCCCTCGACATCGAACGAGAACACGGTGGTGAAATCGTATTTCTCGCCGGCGCGGAGCACGCTGTCGGGGAAGTTCGGGTGGTGGATGGAGTCCGGCGCGTACTGCGTCTCGAGGCAGAAGCCCTCGCGCGGCTGGTACTTGCGGCCGCAGGAGCCGGGATTGATGCCCTCCAGCATGTTCGCCGTGTAGAACTGAACGGCGGGCATGTCGGTGAACACGTCCATCGTGCGGCCGGACTTCGGCGCACGGACGCTGACGGCGAAGCGCAGGCCGGCCTCGGGGTCGTTGATGTTGAAGTTGTGGTCGTAGCCCTTGCCGAAGGTCAGCTGCTCGTCCCCGGCAACCTTCGCAAAGCCGTCGCCGATGCGGGTCGGCTCGCGCAGGTCGAACGGCGTGCCGGTCACGTCGCGCTGCTCGCCGGTGGGGATGGAGTACTCGTCGACGACGGTGAACGTGTCGCAGTTGAATTCAAACACGTGGTCGTCGATCGGGCCGGAGCCCTCGCCCTCGAGGTTGAAGTAGGTGTGGTTGGTCAGGCTGCACAGCGTGTCCTTGTCCGACACGGCCTCGTAGCGGATCATCAGCTGGTTGTCGTCGGTGAAGGTGTAGGTGACCATGACCTTCAGCGCGCCGGGATAGCCCTCCTCGCCGTCGAGGCTGGTGTACTTGAGGATCAGGTGATCCTCGCAGATGCCCTCGACGGGCGTAACGTCCCAGAACTTGCGGTCAAAGCCGACGTCGCCGCCGTGCAGGTGCGTGCGGCCGGCCTCGTTCTTCGCCAGCACATACTTCTCGCCGTCCAGCTCGAATTCGCCGCCGGCGATGCGGTTGCCCACGCGGCCAATCAGCGCGCCGAGGTAGCCGTTGAGCGGCGTGTAGCCCTCGACGGACGGATAGCCGAGCACGACGTTGCCCAGCTTGCCTTCGCGGTCGGGCACGTTGATCGCATGGATGATGCCGCCAAAGTTGGTGATTTCGACCGACGCGCCGGACGCATTGGTCATGACATAGAGGTCGGCCGGCTGCCCGTTCGGCGCCGTGCCAAAGGCTTTCTTTACAATGCTCATCGCAGGGATTCCCCTTTCTAGTTTCTGCCTCTATTGTACACCACAAACCGCCGCCGTTCAAGTGCAAAGTTTTTGTGGACGGGGGAGCAAGCTCCCCCGCCAGGTGCCGCGGCTCAAATTGAAAATTTGAGCCGCGGCAGTTTCGCCCGCTGGGCGAAACCGCAGAATCCTGCGGATTCTGCGCCTCCTGCCACCCCCTCCACAATTCGCTTGAGTTTTCCAAAGGAAAACTCTGGCCGCAAATTGTGCAAGGAAGCGATTTTTGCTCTGGGAAATGGGATTTCCCGACGCAAAAATCAGCACCCGCGCCCGACGTACACGCCGTCGGCGCGATTTTACTGCGAGAGGGCTGCGGCCCTCTCGCGCTCTCCTTGGGAATTTGGCTGGCTGAGGCATGTCTTCATTTTAACAAAATCTCCCCTTGATTTTCCTCCGGCGCACATGGTAGAATAATCGCGTCGCTGACGTCGGAATCAGGCGCCGCGACTGTTTTTGATCGAGCAGTTAGTTTCGATTAACCAACCGCCCGATTTTCTTTTCCGCATAAGTTAGCGTTATCTAACTATCGAAGGGAGGTCGCCGACCATCAAAGAACACAAGCTGACCCTGCTGCTGGCCGCGGCGCTGGTGGCGCTTTCGCTGGCGTCGCTGTTTCTCGGCGTACTGGATCTGGACGCCGCCGAGATCCTCAGCGGCAATCTGGAGCAGATCGAAATTCTGCTTATCTCGCGCCTGCCGCGCCTGCTGGCGATACTGTGCACGGGCGTGGGCATGAGCGTGGCGGGCCTGATCATGCAGCAGCTGTGCATGAACAAGTTCGTCTCGCCAACGACGGGCGCGACGATTTCATCCGCGCAGTTCGGCATCCTGCTGGCGCTATTGTTCATGCCGTCGTCGACGCTGTGGGGACGGGCCATCTTCGCGTTCCTCGCCGCGATCGCGGGCACGTGGATCTTCGTCTGGTTCATCCAGCGGATCCAGTTCAAGGACGTGGTCATGGTGCCGCTGGTGGGCATCATGTTCGGAAACGTCGTCAGCGGCGTGACGAACTTTCTGGCCTACAAGTACGAGATGACGCAGGCGCTGTCGACGTGGCTGGTGGGCCACTTCTCGCTGGTGCTGCGCGGGCGGTACGAGCTGGTCTACCTGATCGTCCCGCTGGTGACGCTGGCATTTCTGTTCGCGAACCACTTCAACATCGTCGGCATGGGCAAGGACTTTTCCAAGAACCTGGGCGTGCACTACAACGCGGTACTGTTCATGGGGCTGACGATCGCGGCGATGATCACGGCCAGCGTGGTCGTGGTCGTGGGGTCGATCTCCTACATCGGCCTGATCGTGCCCAACGTGGTGGCGATGTTCAAGGGCGACCGCATCCGCGGCACGCTGGTGGACACGGCGCTGTTCGGCGCGGTGTTCGTGCTGGCGTGCGACATGATCGGGCGGACGGTGATCGCCCCCTACGAGCTGCCGATCGAGCTGATCGTGGGCATCCTCGGCAGCCTGCTGTTCATCGCGCTGCTGTTCTACCGCCTCCGCCACGGGCGCAAGGCGATCCGCCTGAGCGCGGGCGGCGGCTGCGGCGCGCCGGTGAAGCTGGAAGGAGGCGCTGAGCGATGACGACGGCGAGGCCCGTTCCCCGCGCCATGACGGCCGCGCGCCGGTCGAATATGCGCAAGCTGGCGGCGCTCTCGGCGCTGGTGCTTGTCGCGGCGGTTCTCTACATGGTCGTGGACGTCAACTTTTCCAACGAGAAGCTGATGCGCTATTCGATGCGCATCCGGGCGCCGAAGCTGTTCGTGATGCTGATTACGGCCTTCGCGATCGGCGGCGCGTCGATCGTGTTCCAGTCGATCATCAACAACACGATCGTCACCCCCTGCCTGCTCGGCATGAACTCGCTGTACACGCTGATCCACACGTCGGTGGTGTTCTTTCTCGGCTCCGGCAGCCTCTTTGCGTCGAACGCCAACGTCTCCTTCGCGGTGGACCTCGTGCTGATGGGCATCGTGGCGACGGTGATCTACAGCTACCTGTTCAAAAAGACGAAGCACAACGTGCTCTACGTGCTGCTCATCGGCACGGTGCTGACGTCGTTCTTCTCGAGCATGCAGTCCACCATGACGCGCGTGATGGATCCGAACGAATACGATTCGCTGCTGGCGACGCTGGTGGCCAGCTTCAGCAACATCAACACCGAAATCATCGTGTTTTCGCTGGTGGTGCTGGCGGCGGTGATCTTTGCGCTGCGCAGGGAACTCGCGCTGTTGGACGTATTGACGCTGGGCAAGGATCAGGCGATCAACCTGGGCGTCGACTACGACCGCTGCATCCGCCGGCTGCTGCTGGGCGTGACGCTGTGCATCGCCGTGGCCACGGCGATGGTCGGGCCGATCTCGTTCCTCGGGCTGATCATCGCGAACCTCTCGCGCCAGCTGCTCAAGACCTACCGGCATTCGCAGCTGATCGCCGGCTCGGCGCTGTTCGGCATGCTGGTGCTGGTCGGCGGGCAGGCCATCGTGGAGCACGTGTTCAGCTATTCCGTGCCCATCAGCGTGTTCATCACCGTGGGCGGCGGGCTGTACTTCCTCTATCTGCTGCTGACGAACAGGAGGCGATGAAACATGTTTGTCCGAGAACTGACCAAGAAATACGACGGCAAGACCGTCGTCGACGGCGTGAGCTTTGAGATCCCCAAGGGCGCGGTCATCTCGATGATCGGCCCGAACGGCGCGGGCAAATCGACGGTGCTGAACATCCTCTCCCGGCTGATTGCGCGCGACAGCGGGCTGGTCGACTTCGACGGCACGGACATCGCCCGCTGGAAGAGCCGCGAGCTGTCCAAGCGGCTGGCGATCCTGACCCAGACGAACAACATCCAGATGAAGCTGACCGTACGCGAGCTGGTGACCTTCGGCCGCTTCCCCTATTCCGGCAACCGCACGACCGCCGAGGACGAGCGCATCGTCAGTCAGGCCATCGCCTACATGGAGCTGGAGGAATTTGAAGACCGGTTCATCGACGAGCTCTCCGGCGGACAGCGCCAGCGCGCCTATATCGCGATGGTCATCGCGCAGGACACGGAGTACATCCTGCTCGACGAGCCGACGAACAACTTGGACATCTACCACGCCACCAACATGATGAAGATCGTCCGCCGCCTGTGCGACGAGCTGGGCAAGACGGTCATCCTCGTGCTGCATGAAATCAACTATGCGGCCTTCTATTCCGATTACATTTGCGCGTTTGTGGATGGAAAGATCGAAAAATTCGGTCCCGTGAAGGAGGTGATGACGAAGGAAACGCTGGGACGGATCTACAACGTCGATTTCGAGATCATGGAGATCCAGGGAAAGCCGCTCTCCATCTACTATTGACCCCGCAACACGCGCGATACAAGCCCCATTTTTCGGTACTTTTTGAAAAAAGGAGAATTTGAACGATGAAAAAACTGCTTTCTGCGCTGCTCGCGGCGCTGATGCTGCTGACCCTCGCCTCGGCCGTCGCCGAGGAGACTCCCGCGACCGTGACCATCACCTCCCTCGACGCCAGCGGCGCGGCCGTGGAGCTCGAAGTGCCCTACGACCCGCAGCGCATTGCCATCCTCGACATGGCGGCGCTGGACATCCTGATGAGCCTCGGCCTCGGCGACCGCGTGGTCGGCTCGGCGAGCACGTCGCTTTCCTACCTTCAGGACGTCGTGTCCCGCGAGGGCGTGGCCAA
Organism: Candidatus Faecivicinus avistercoris; assembly: GCA_018716805.1. Lineage (GTDB taxonomy): Bacteria > Bacillota > Clostridia > Christensenellales > Aristaeellaceae > Faecivicinus > Faecivicinus avistercoris. Next base: position 19,179 of record DVJL01000079.1, read on the forward strand.
CCTCGGCACCATCAAGGAGGCCGACCTCGAGGCCGTCATGGCCTGCGAGCCGGACGTCATCTTCATCGGCGGCCGCCTGAGCGGCTCCTACGACGCGCTCAGCGAGATCGCCCCGGTCGTCTACCTCTCCACCGATTCCGAGACCGGCGTGGTCGAGAGCGTCCGCCGGAACGCAACCACCATCGCCTCGATGTTCGGCCTGGAGGCGCAGGTCGAGGATCTGATGGCCGGCTTCGACGAGCGCATCGCGGCGCTCAATGCGTTTGCCGAGGGCAAGACCGCCATCGTCGGCCTCGTCACCAGCGGCAGCTTCAACGTGCTGGGCAGCGACGGCCGCTGCTCGATCATCAGCGTCGAGATCGGCTTTGAGAACCTCGGCGACGGCGATGTCACCGCCACGCACGGCAACGAATCGTCCTTCGAGCTGATCGTCGAGCTGGATCCCGACTACATGTTCGTGCTCGACCGCGACGCCGCCATCGCCACCGAGGGCGCGCAGCTGGCGCAGGAGATCGTCGAAAACGAGCTGGTCATGGGCACCGGCGTCTATGCCAACGGCAACATCGTCTACCTCGCAAATCCCGCCGTGTGGTACACCGCCGAGGGCGGCATCACCGCGCTGGACATCATGCTGAGCGACCTCGAAAGCGAGCTGCTCGCCTGACGCCCCGCTTCCCCGCCGCCGGGGATGATTGAAGTGTGGAAGGGCTTCGGCCCTTCCCAGGATGTTGACAAAGTCAACATCCTGCAAGAGCGATGAGAAAGCCTGCAAGACAAGGGAGCTTACATGGACGTAAGTGACCGCAGGCTGCAAGTGCAGCTGACGCCGGAAGCAAAAATTGCCTCTGACTTCTCTCTTGTCAGGGCAATTTTTGTGTTTGCGGGCTTTGTCAGCGCTCTGA
>DVJL01000011.1 GCA_018716805.1 Candidatus Faecivicinus avistercoris
ATCCCGGACGAGACCGCCGGCCGGGCGCGGGAGATGGCAAAGGGCCTGTACCGCGCGCTCGGCTGCAGGGGATTTGCGAGGGTCGACCTGTTTTTGACTTCGGACGGCCAGCTGCTGTTCAACGAGGTCAACACCATCCCCGGCTTCACCGCGCACAGCCGGTTCCCGCAGATGATGCAGGCCGCCGGCCTGCCCTTCGGCGAGCTGATCGAGCGGCTGATCGAGCAGGCCCTGTAAGGAAACCAGCCCGCGATGCGCCGAGGCGGCGGCAGGAAATCCCGTCCGCCGGGCGCGCCCATTCCCTTTGGCAAATCATTCTTCAGGAGGTCGCTTCATGAATTCCATCACCCTTCCCCGCGCGGCCGTTCACCGCGGCGCGCTGATCCTCGTCAACGCCTCGCACCCGCTGGCCGATGGCTTCAGCCCGGCGCTCGCGCCCCTCTCCGGCGACGGGCACATCCTGCTCGACCGCACGGCCGCCGCGCTGCTTCGCGCCTGCATCCAGGCCTGCGGCGGCGAATCGGAAATCGTCGCCGTCTCGGGCTGGCGAAGCCACGGCGAACAGCAGCGCATCTGGGACGATTCCCTCGCCGGGCACGGCGAGCGCTTCACCCGCCGCTACGTCGCCCTGCCCGGCTGCAGCGAGCACCAGACCGGCCTCGCCATCGACCTCGGCCGCGCCGCCCGCCGCATCGACTTCATCCGCCCGGCGTTTCCGAACCACGGCGCGTGCGGCCGCTTCCGCCGCATGGCCGCCGGCTACGGCTTCATCGAGCGCTACCAGCACAGCAAGGAGGCCGTCACCGGCATCGCCGCCGAGCCATGGCACTTCCGCTACGTCGGCGCGCCCCACGCCCGCCTGATCCACGACCACGGCCTCTGCCTCGAGGAATACGTCCCCTTCCTGCGCGACGGCGGCGCTCGGCTCTGTCCACTCGGCGACGGCCGCTGCGCGCAGGTCTTCTACGTCCCCTGCCAGGGAGAGACCACCGAGATCGAACTGCCCGGCGAGGCCACCATCTCGGGCGACAACGACGGCGGCTTCATCGTCACCCTCTGGAGCGCCTCGCGCAGCCGCATCGCCTAGAAGGCGCGCAGATTTCATGAAGAGAGCCGCTTTCGCGCCTCGAATGTCAGAACTCCGCGCGCTCGCGGAGCTCCCGCCCGAGCCGGCGCAAATCCCGCTCGCGGCGGTCGCTCCCTTCAAACCATCCCCCTGCATTCATCGGAGGCATTTCCATGCAAAAAAAGTCCTTCGCCGCGCTCGACGCCTTTCGCCTGATCGCCGCGCTGCTCGTCGTGGCCATCCACACCTCGCCGCTGGCCTCCCTTTCCCCCGACGCCGACTTCCTGCTCACCCGCGTCGCCGGACGGCTCGCCGTTCCGTTCTTCTTCATGGTCACCGGCTGCTTCCTCCTCAACGACGGCGGCGTGCGGCGCTTTCTCGGCCGGACCGCACGGCTTTACGCCCTTTCCATCGCGCTCTGCCTTCCGCTGAACTTCTATGCCGGCGGCATGTCCGCGATCGAATGGCTGCGCGGCCTGCTCATCGAGGGCACCTTTTACCACCTCTGGTACCTTCCCGCCGTCCTGCTGGCCGTACCGGCGGCGTTCTTCCTCCGCAAGCTGCGCCCATGGCTGGGCTTCGCGCTGGCGGGCGTGCTCTATCTGATCGGCCTCGGCGGCGACAGCTGGCACGGCGTGGTCTGCCGCACGCCCGCGATCGCGGCGTTCTACGACGGCCTGCTCGCCGCGCTACCCCACACCCGCGCGCTGATGGCGCCGCTGTTTCTGCTGCTCGGCGCACAGCTTCCCCGCGCGCTCGACGCCCTCCGCACGCGAACCGGCCGCCTCACTGCGCTGTGCGCCGCCTGCTTCGCCGCGTCGCTGGCCATCATGGGTGCAGAGGCGCTCTGGCTCCGCGCGCTCGGCGCCCCGCGCCACGACAGCATGACCCTCGCGCTTCCCCTGTGCGCCGCGTTTTTGTTCCTGACGCTCCTGAGCCTGAACGGCGCGCGCTGCCGCGCGGCGAGCGAGATGTCCACGGCCGTCTACATCCTGCACCCATGGTGCATCGTGCTGGTGCGCGGCTTTGCAAAGCTCACGGGCACGCAGGCAGTCTGGATCGGCAACAGCCTCGCCCACTTCCTGCTGACCGCCGCGCTGAGTCTGGCGCTCGCCGCCGGATGGACGGCCGCCCTTCGCAGTCTGCGGCGCAGAGGGCCGCGCGCATCGCTCCAGCGCTTCGCATCGAGCGCCGCGGAACCCCCGCAGTCTCCGCGCACGGTCGGCCCGGCGGCGTCCCGCATTCGCTTGCCCCGCGCGGCTGTATCCATTTCCCGCGAGACCAGCCGCGCGTGGCGCGAGATCGACCTGACCGCGCTGTGCCACAACGCCGACGCGCTCGCCGCGATGCTCGTTTCCTCCGATTCCCGCACCGGCGGCATGGCTTCCCCCACTGCGCTCAATTCCGGTGTTTGCAGAGAAACCTTCCCCAGCGCATCCGGCTCCAACACTGACAGAGACAACTTCCCTTCTGTGTCCAATTCCAGCGTTCACAGAGAAACCGTCTCCGCCGCATCCGGCTCCGGCATTCACAGAGAAATTTTTCCCGCCACGTCCGGCTCCAGCCATCGCAAAAAAAGCGCGGCTCACCGCCTGTCTGACCGCTCGGGCGGCGCTTCGAGCACTCCGTTGCGCGCGCTGATGGCCGTCGTCAAGGCGGATGCATACGGCCACGGCGCGGTCATCGCCGCGCGCGCCCTCTGGCGGCACGGCGTGCACGCCTTCGCCGTCGCCACGATGGAGGAGGGCATCGAACTGCGCCGGGCGGGCATCCGCGGAACGATCCTCGTGCTCGGCTGGACGCCGGCGCAGTTCGCCCGGCGGCTGGCCCGCTGGCATCTCAGCCAGACGATCGCCGACGAAGCCCATGCCCGTGCGCTCTCCGCGCAGGGCGTCCGGCTGGACGTCCACCTCGCGCTCGACACCGGAATGCACCGCCTCGGCGTCACATGGGACGATCTGGACGCCCAAATGCGCATATTCGCGCTGCCCGGCCTGTGCATTCGCGGCACGTTCTCCCACCTGAGCGTTGCCGACAGCCTGTCCAAAGCGGACGTGGCGTTTACGCGCGAGCAGAGCCGCCGCTTCTTCGCCGCCATCGAAGCGCTGCGCGGCAGGGGCTGCGACCCGGGGCTGGTTCACCTGCAGGCGAGCTACGGCATCCTGAACCACCCCGCCGTGCCGTGCGACTTCGCGCGGGCGGGCATCGCGCTCTACGGCGTGACCAGCGATTCCCAGCCGACCGCACGAACCGCCGACCTCTGGCCGGTGCTGTCGCTCCGGGCGCGCGTGGCGTCGGTGCGCGCGCTTGCGCCGGGCGAATCCGCCGGCTACGGCCGCGCCTTCACCGCACGGCGGCCGACGAAGCTGGCGGCCGTCGCCATCGGCTACGCCGACGGCCTTCCGCGCGACCTGCCCGAGCGCGGCGGCGAGGTGCTGCTGCACGGCCATCGCGCGCCGGCCGTCGGACGGCTGTGCATGGATCAGATGCTCGTGGACGCGACGGACGTGCCGGACGTCCGGCCCGGGGACGTCGCGACGCTGATCGGCCGCGACGGCGCGGCGCAGATCTCCGCCGTCGATCTGGCCAGGCAGTGCGGCGTTCTCACCAACGAGCTGCTCTCCCGGCTCGGCGGGCGGCTGGGGCTGCGCGCCCTGCGATAGATCCGGAAGCGATGCGGCGCCTTCCGAGGGCTGCGCCCAAAAAGATTGCCGCGGACGGCATGTGCCGTCCGCGGCGGAAGGGGTTGCTGCCAGCGCGCGCCGCAGGGGCGTGCGCCTGAGGCCAATGTCAATAGAGCGTGGTATAGCGGGAGGAGACCCAGCCGGTCTGCCCCTCAAAGCGGACCTGATACCAGACCACGCCGCGCTCGTCGGTGGAATAGGAGCCGAGGTAAGTCGCCGTCTCGCCCTTCTGCATCGTGCCGACGTCGGCATAGCCGAGGCCGGGGCCGGTGCGAAGGTTGGACTTGCCGTTGGTCGCCTTGACATAGCTGCCGGCAACGTTGGTCGTCGTGTCGGCCACGCCGGAAGAATTGCCATAGACCAGCTCGGAATACACGCTGGAAACCCAGCCGGTGCCGTAGGAATAATACTGCACCTGATACCAGACGTTTCCGCGGCTGTCCGTCGAGGAGCTGAGGTAGCGCACCTGCTCGCCCTTTGCGAGCGTGCCGATGTCGTCATAGCCCGTGCCGGGGCCGGAGCGCAGGTTGACGCTCGCCGTCGCGCGGACGTAGGTCGCGCCGCCCGGTTGGACGACCGACCCCGAGCCGCCGGAATACAGCGTGGCCCACACCGAGGAAACCCAGCCGTAGGTATTGCTGCCGTAGTAGACGCGATACCACGCCACGCCGCGGCTGTCCACGGAAGTCGTGCCATCGGAATCCAGCGTGCCGCCCTTGCGGATTGTGCCGAGGATCGAATAGCCCAGCCCCGGACCGGAGCGCACGTTGACATCGCCCGTGGCGACGATGTAGCTGCTCGCGGCAAAGGCCGTCATGCAGCTCAGAAGCAGTATTGCGCAGAGAAGCGCTGCCAGGATCTTTTTCATAATTCTTCCCCCTTTTTCAAATCCATCGTCAATATTATACTCAGTTTCCATCTATTCGTCAAGATTCCGCCGCAGAGTGTGGAACACTGCGAGCGTGTGTCGCGGCGAGCGCAATCGCCGCGCCGGCCGCGCCGCCTGCCAGCTTCGCCGCCAGCAGCGGAACCAGCATGCCCGCGTCCACGCCAGCAGTGAATCCCAGATGGGCTGCGAAAGCCGATGCCGAGCAGACCATGGCGGCCGCGTTGACCACCTTGCCGCGCGCGTCCATGTCGCGCACGAGCACGATCGCGGGCAGCACGCTCACCGCGCCGACGATCAGCCCCGTCGCGCTCGCGCTGTTCATGCCGGTGCGCTCGCCCAGCCACTTGAGCGGCCGCTTCAGCGCGCGCTGGAGCAGTTCCGCCGCGGGCAGGCTGCCCAGCATGACCACCCCGATCGACGCGACGACCGCCATGGCGTCCTCGATGGGCGCGAGGCCGGGAATCTCCACCTCCGTCATGTACGAAAACGCGCCCGCGATCAGCCCCAGTGTCGTCACCGCGCGGATGACGGCGGCAAAGGCCGAAAAGCCCTTCAGCATCGCCCGCGGCGCGAACCGAAGCCCCGCCAGCAACAGCGCCGACAGCAACAGCACCGGCAGGCTCTGCCACGCGAGCGCCGCGATCCCCATCCCGCTCAGCAGCCCGCCCGCCGCAAGCCCCACGGGCAACGCAACCAGCCCGCACAGCATCCCCCGCGCGAAGGGCGCGCGGTCGGCGTCGGACAGCATGCCCATGCCGACGGGGATCGTAAACGTCACCGTGCAGCCGAGCGTCGCGGCGACCAGAATGCCCGCATACCGGCCGACCAGCGGATCCTCCGCCAACTCCACCGCCAGCGGATATCCGCCCATGTCGATGGCCAGCACGCCCGCCAGAATCGCCGGGTCGAACCCGAGCGCCGCGAAGGCGGGCGCCAGCGTGCCGCCGATCAGCCCGGACAGGAGCGGGGCCAGACAGAGGATGCCCGCCATCGAGAGCGCGGTGGAACCCAGCAGCTCAAACCCGTCCTCGAAGCGCTTGCCCAATCCCAGCCGGTTGCCCAACAGGCGGTCCAGCCCGCCCACCACCGCGCAGAGCGCCAGTATCCACATGATTGCCCGTTCCATTCCGCGTCGCCGCCTTCTCCTTCGTTTGCCGGGATACCTCCCGGCCGCGCGACCATTATATCACATCCACGCGAAAAAGAGAACGCCGCCGCGGCAAATTGCCCAAACCTCAGAACAATGGAATCACCCCACTTCCCTTCGCCTTTTTCGTTTTCTGCCATTTAGACGAAAGGCGTGGCGCTTCTGTTCCATTTTTTGGGCAAAATTTTTTCCCGGAGGGCGCAATTGACGCCCTCGCCTGGCGATGGTATAATGAGGTCGAAGGGAATCGCGCACTTACGCCCCGTGCAAAAGGGGAAATGAAAAATGCAGACATTCTCCTCCCGGGAAGCTGAAGAAAGGCTCTGCGCCGTGGAATCCCTGCTGGGCGGAACCACGGCGAGGCTCTACCGAAAATACGAATATCTGCACGACGCCTGCCTTCAGGACATGGTTTGGCGCTTTGACTCGCGCGGAAAGCTGACTGTCGCGCTCAATCTCTTTCAGGACTATGTTTCGCCGGCGTGCGGGCTTCAGCTCCGCGCCGAGGGCGTCCTTGCGTGCAGCTGTGATTTCTGCAGCAAGCCGCCCTTCCCCGTGGAAATGTATTCCCTCTGCTTCAGCGCGCATCCGGACGGTCTGGAAGTCCTCTGCGAAACGGATCCGGCCCTTCGGTTCCGCATCGCCGCCCAAAAGGTGCGGATCCGCCGCCGGAAGGACGGCGCCTGAAGCGCGCCATTCCGCGCTGAAAATGCCTTCAGGAGGTGCACGGCCATGAGCTGGCTGGAAATTTTGTTGACCGCGGCCTTTTCCCTCGGCGCCGTCATCTGGGGCGCATGCCTCTGCCATCAGCGGGGCGGATGGCTCCTCGCCGGCTGGAACACGATGCCGCGCGAAGCGAAGGCGCAATGCGACAAGGCGGCCGTCCTGCGGTTCCATGGGCGATGCGTCATCGGCTGCGGCGTCGGGCTGATCCCGCTGCTGTGCGGCAGTTTCGCCGGGCAGGATGCCCTGCTGTGCATCGGACTGGGAATCGTTGCGGCGATGGTCGCCCTGTCCATCGCATGGCCGGCGCTTCACCCGGAAAAATATCGAAAGCGCGGCTAACACGCCGGGAACGATTGGAGCGCGAAAGGATTTCGATCCTTTCGCGCTCTCCTTGGTTTTTTGACAGCCTGAAATCCCGTCTTCAACCGCGGGACTTTTTCATGGGCAGAACGCCCTGAAGCGCCGCAATGAGCGCGGCGGCCAGCCAGACGGCGGCGATGGGCCGCACGTCGCTTCCCGAAATCAGCAGCCCCAGGCCGAACGCCGCGATGCCGGCGCCGATATAGGCACTGAAGTCAAAGATGCCCACCAGCGACGAGGTGATGTTCTTCTCCGCGTAACCCATCGGCAGCACGCCCATGCAGAGGTTGTTCGCCGCATAGCCGAATCCGGAAATCGCGGCCATCAGCGCGACCGTCGCGATCGCGCCGCACGGCAGGAAGATCAGCGCGCACGCGCAGACGGCGATCAGACCGAACAGCGCCGCCATCAGATGCCGAAGCGGCATGCGCACGCGGTTGGCCAGCGCGCCGACCAGCGCGATAAACGCCGCGTTGCACACCGGAAACAGCACCAGATACAGCGCCGATTCCCCCGCGCCGACGCCCAGCAGCCGCGTCAGCAGCGTCGGCGCCCAGACGGTGAAGCTCTCCTTGACGATGCCGTTGCACAGGCAGGTAATCGCAATGCGCCACAGCTTGTCCTCGCGGATTGTGGCGACCAGTACACGCATCGACGGCTTCGCGGCGCTGACCGGAGCGAACGCCGGATCCCGCGCGGCCGAAGCGGCGATCATCGCCCACAAGAGCGCCGGCACGGCCACGATCAGCCCCGGCACGAGGAAGTTGTACGTCCACGCCGCGCCGCTCAGCAGCGGCGCAATCGCGCTCCAGCCGAGGATGTAGCCCACCGGCATCGACAGCGAATACCACGTCGACACCCGCACGCGCTCCTCGGGCGCAAACCGCCCGGCCAGCAGGCGCGACATCGGCCCCCAGAGCATCGACTGAAACACCCCGTTTAAGCACCACAGCGGCAGGATCTGCCCGTAGCCGCCTGAGAGCGAGATGCCGATGTTCATCGCCGCAATGCCCGTCATGCCGAGCAGCACCAGCCGCTCCGGCCGGACGCGGTCGCCGAAGAACCCGCACACGAGCTGCGCGCAGGCATAGGAGAAAAAGTACGCCGTGCCGAGCAGGCCCAGCTGAGCCGTCGACGCGCCGAGCGCGAGCTCCATCTTGCCCAGCGCGGACGAGAGATTGACGCGGCACAGGTAGGCGCACATGTAAGTCAGACAGCACAGAAACAGAAACTCCCACTTCTTGCGAAATACGCTCATCATTTCCTTTGAAACGCCCCTTTGCGTCCAATCATTCGTGCGTCCGGGAAGGCGCGCGGATCCCGCCCTTTTGCAGAGAGGCCGCGCCCTTCTGCCCGCTGCGGCCTCATCGCCGGGTCTTCGCGCCCCTGCCCGCGGCCGCTCCACCGCCGGGTCTTCGTGCCCCTGCCCGCGGCCGCGAAAGCCCCTGTTACGACTCCACCTTGATGATCGGCGCAATGCTCGCCGAGAATGTGCGCACGCCGCGCTCGCCAAAATCGACTCTGACCTTCTGTTCCTGCCCTTCGCCCTCGACGCCGACGACGCGGCCGCGGCCGAACGAGCGGTGGATCACCTGGTCGCCCGCGCGGAACAGCGAGATTGGCTTGACGCTGCGCGCCTGCGAGCCGACGAACTTCCCGCCTCCGCCGTATCCCTTCTGCACGCCCTCGATGCCCAGCGCGCGCCCGGCGGCCTGCGGCCTCGACGGCGCGCGGTCCGCGCCGCCGTAGGCCCGCGCGTGCGATGGCGGCGGCACGCGGCGCTGTTCGCCGCGCTGGGTGCCGTCCGTGATCAGCCGCGCCGGGATCTCGCCGACAAACCGCGAAAGCGCGTTGGCCGACCGGGCGTTGTACAGCATCCTCGTGCGCGCATGGCTCAAAAACAGCCGCTTCTTCGCGCGCGTGATGCCGACGTAGGCAAGCCTGCGCTCCTCCTCGAGCTGGTCGTCGTCGTACATCGCGCGGCTGAGCGGGAAGATGCCGTCCTCCATGCCCGGGAGGAACACGTCGTCGAATTCCAGTCCCTTCGCGGAGTGCAACGTCATCAGCGTCACGCTGCCGCCGGCCTCGTCAATCGAATCCGTATCCGAGACGAGCGCGACGTTTTCCAGAAAGTCGCTCAGCCCGCCCTCGGGGTTCAGCCGCTCGAATTCGGCGACCGCGCCCTGCAATTCCCTGATGTTCTCGACGCGCGATTCGTTTTCCGGCGTCTTGACCGCCTCGAGCGCGCGGACGTAGCCGGTCCTGTCGATCAGCGTCTGCACAAACTCGCCCGGCTTCTGCTCGTACATCGCGTCCGTCAGGTCGACCATCAGCTCGCCAAACTCGCCGACCAGCTTGCGCGCGCGCGCGGACAGCCCCGCGCCGTCCGCGTCCAGCACCGCCGACATCAGCGGAAGCTCGTTCTCGGCGGCATAGGCGGCCAGCTGGTCGACCGTCGCGTCGCCGATGCCGCGCTTGGGCTCGTTGATGACGCGGCGGAGCGAGACGTCGTCGTCCGGATTGACCAGCGCGCGCATGTAGGAGATCAGATCCTTTATCTCCTTGCGCTCGTAGAACTTCTGGCCGCCGTAGACGCGATACGGCACGCCGCCGCGCACGAATGCCTCTTCCAGCACGCGCGACTGCGCGTTGGTGCGGTACAGCACGGCGATCTCGCCTGGTCGGTCGCCGTGGGCGATCAGCTTGCGCGCCATCGCGGCCACGAACGCCGCCTCGTCGCGCTCGTCCAGCGCGTGGTACAGCGCGATGCGCTCGCCCTCGCCCGCCTCGGTCCACAGCGCCTTCTCCTTGCGCCCGCGGTTGTGGGCGATGACCTGGTTGGCCGCGTCGAGGATGTTGCCGGTGGAGCGGTAGTTCTGCTCGAGCTTGACGACCTTCGCCTCGGGGAAGTCCTTCTCAAAGTCGAGGATGTTCCGGATGTCCGCGCCGCGCCAGCCGTAGATCGACTGGTCGTCGTCGCCGACGACGCAGAGGTTGTGCTTCTCCCCCGCCAGCAGGCGGACGAGCTCGTACTGCGCGGCGTTGGTGTCCTGATATTCGTCCACGAGGATGTACTCAAACCGCCGCTGGTAATACTCGAGCACCGGCGGATTCTGGGAGAGCAGTTCCAGCGTCCGGATGAGCAGGTCATCGAAGTCCAGCGCGTTGTTGCCGCGCAGCGTCTTTTCGTATTGCTCGTAGACCTCGAAGTAGCGGCGGTTGCGCGCGTCGCTCCCGGCGTCGGCGAGCCACTCCTTCGGCGAGAGCATCCGGTTCTTCGCATCCGAGATGACCGCGCGAACGGCGCGCGGAGGATACTCCTTGTCGCTCAAATTGAGCGACTTCAGGATGGCCTTGATGACCGTCATGCTGTCGTCGGTGTCGTAAATGGCGAACTGCCGCTTATAGCCGAGCTTTTCGATGTCGCGGCGGAGGATGCGCGCGCAACAGGCGTGGAACGTCGAGATCCACGCCTCGTCGCCGGCCTCGCCGGTCAGCTGCTTCACGCGCTCCGCCATCTCGCGCGCGGCCTTGTTGGTAAACGTGATGGCCAGGATCTTCCACGCGGGCACGCCCTTTTCCATCAGGTGCGCCACGCGGTAGGTCAGCACGCGGGTCTTGCCGCTGCCGGCGCCGGCGAGCACGAGCAGCGGTCCCTCCGTGCACTCCACGGCGGCCCGCTGCGGAGGGTTGAGCCGGGTCAAATCGATCATGAATTCTCTTCCTCTTTCGGATTCAGTCGCTCGAGCACGCGCTCGTAGCCGCCCGCGCCATAGTTGAGCGCGCGGTTGACGCGGCCGATCGTGGCCGTGGAGACGCCGGTCTTTTCGACAATTTCGGTGTAGGTGGCGTGATCGCTCAGCATTTGGGCGACCTCCAGCCGCTGCGCGAGATCCTGAACCTCGCGGATGGTGAACAAATCCTCGAACAGCCGGTAGCAATCCTCCACCGTTTCGAGCGAGAGGAACGCATGCGCCAGCACATCCACGCGTTCGCTCTGCAGTCTGGAAGTAAACATCTTTTTCCTCGCTTTCACATAATAATGTGCTGCATCAATTATACAACGTCCTGTCCGGCGCGTCAAGCGCGGCAAAGATCGCCCCGCGCACATTTGCGCGGGGCAGGCAAAAGCGCATCTCGAGGCGCACAAGGGGCAAAGTTCTCTCCTCAGTTCATCCGCCGCAGATGGAATTCCACCGCATACTGTGGAAGCAGCCGGCCGCTCTCCTCCTCATAGGGAACCAGCCGCACCCAATCCGGAATCTCGGACGACGCGCGCGCGACGATCTCCCCGACCAGATGGCCGCCCTCGCTGGTCTTGCTCTGCATGAACGCATTGTCCGTCGCCTCGCCGTCGGGCAGCACTTCAAACCACATCCGCGCAGCGGGGCTGTCCCACGGATCCATCGCATCGCGCGGCAAAATCCGATAGCGGATGTTCACGCCCGCCGCCGTAAAGTCGGCGCGGTCGATGATCATCGTAAACTCGTCGAACACAAACGTCTTTCTGCCATCGATCGCGGTGTGCACGATGTTCTTTGCGTCCGGCCGGACCGTGAAGGAGACCGGAATGCGAACCGCCTCCTCGGCGTAGCCCTGTTCGACCATGACGTCCACCAGCGCGTCGAGCGACCAGCCGTCCTTCAGTGCCTCCAGCGGCGAATTCATCGACAGGCCGCCGTCGATGCGCTCGACGCCCGAAACCGCGTCGTACACGGTGCGCCCATCGATCTCGCTGGACAGGAAGAGCGGCGAGCCGCTGAACGCCTCCACCGAATCGTAGTCCTCCACCGGCGCGAGCGGGCGCAGCAGCGCCACCGTAAACGCCACATCGAACGCCGCCTCCGGCGCGGAATCGTCGAAGTTGACGCGGCTCATAGCCGAATAGCTCGGGTGCTCCCCGTCCAGCAGCACGCCCGACGCGAACATCCAGTCGGCGAGGTTGTCCTCATTGATCGGCGTGGCCGGCGCATCGACTTCCAGGTCGGAGGTCATCAGCATCAGCGGTTCATCCCGCCCGTTCGTCACCGTCCAGCGGACGTAGAGATCCGCACCGTCGAGCAGGTATTCGTCGATCGTCAGCGTCACGCCATCGCGCTCGACCGCCGTGCCGGCCTGCGTCACCAGGCGCTCGGCCTCGGGCGTCGGCGCATTGCCGAAGAACAGCGATTCCAGCAGGCGGGACTGGCTGGCCGCAACCGCAAAGCCGCACAGCGCCAGCGCCAGCAGCACCGCCGCGACCATGACCGCGGGTTTGACCGCGCGCCGCCTGGGCGGCAGGTTGGCGAGCGTGCTCCGCATCCGCGCGTCAAAGCTGTCCGGCGTCGGCGGAAACGCCCGCTTGAGTCTCTCTCGCTCCGACACGGTCACCCCTCCTCCAGCATCGCCTTGAGCGCGCGCCGCCCTGCGTACATCCGGCTCTTGACCGTGCCGGCCGGAATGCGCAGCAGCCACGCAATCTCCTCTAAAGAATAGCCCTCCAGATAGTGCAGCACGATCGGCAGCCGGTACTTTTCGTCCAGCGCCTTGAGCGCGTCGCCAAGCTCGGGATCCTCCGGCGGCGGGCCTGCGTCGGCCGGCGCAACCGGATGCCGGCGGCGCGCGGCGCAGAGCCGCTTGCACTCGTTGATGAGGATCCTCACGAGCCACGTATCGAAATAGCGCTCCTCACGCAGCTTGCCCACGTTTGCCCACGCGCGCAAAAGCGCCTCCTGAAGCGCGTCGGCACAGTCCTGCTCGTTGTGCAAAATCGCGTAGGCAATGCGAAACAGCTTGTCGCGCGAGCGCGTGACGCTCTGCGTGAATGCCCGCTCATCCATCATGTGCCCCGCTCCTTCGCCACTTCCTTCTTTCCAATAGTTAGAAGCATTTCAACGCCAAAAGGTTCGCGATTTTCAAAATTTAACAAATTATTCCGCCGCGCCGGACGCCGTACATTTTCCGTTCACGAAAAAGCGCCGCTTTCCGATTCCTCGGAATCGAAAAGCGGCGCCGAATGGAGGCATGTGCTTCGCTGAGAATGTCCGGCTTACTCCGCCCAAGACCAGTTGTACACCCAGTAGTTGCCCATCTGATCGGCCTTGACGCCCTGCAGGTTCGCGTTGGCGGCAATGCCGTTCATGGCGGTGTACAGCGGCACGGTCAGCGCGCGATCGCCCATCACATGCTGGACGGTGCGGAACGCCTCGAGGCGGGTCTCCTCGTCGATGCTGGTATGGTTGGCATCGTAGGCGGCGTTGACATCCGGGTCGTCCATGTGTCCGTAGTTCTGGCTTTCACCGCCGCGGTAGAGCGCATAGAGCTCCTCGAGGTCGGCCATGGCCATGTTGAAGCTGACCAGATTCAGATCAAAGTCTCCGCCCTTGAACACGTCCTCGAACCACGCGTTGGACTCCATCAGCTCGATGTTCAAAATGATGCCGACGTCGGCCAGATACGCCTGAACGATCTCCAGCGGCTTGGCATACGCCTCGTTGGAACTGGCCTTGACGGTCAGCTCGAGGCCGTCCGGATAGCCGGCCTCGGCCAGCAGCTGGCGGGAGAGCTCCGGATCGTAGGCCGGGCCTTCGTACTCGAAATCGTAGCCGGGCACGAAGTTGGCATAGATCGCCTGCGCGACTTCGCCGTTGCCCTCGATGGCGCCGATCATGACGCCCTCCTTGTCGATCGCGTGCGCGACCGCCAGACGGAGGTTCTCGTCGGCAAAGATGCCGTCAAAGTTGAAGATAATCCAGGTCGTGCCGTTGCCGAGCGTCTCGTCGTACTGGAGGTTCGGATCGGCCTGCACGTTGGGAACGTCGGCCTGCGGCACCTTGGTGTGCACGTCGATCTCGCCGTTCTGCAGCGCGAGCGTGGCCACGGAGTTGTCGGTGAGGATGCGGAAGGTGACGTCGTGGATGGACGGCTCGCCGAGGAAGTAGTCCTCGTTCGCGGTCAGCACGATGCGGTCGCCGGTCGTCCACTCGACGAACTTGTACGGGCCGGTGCCGACGGGCTCGCGGCCGAAGTCCGCGGCGGCCTCATACGCGGCCTTCGGGAAGATGACCATGTAGTCCGACGAGACGCACTCGAGCGCCGGGCCGTACTCGAACTGGAAGTGCAGCACGACGTGCGTGTCGTCCACGACCTCCATGCTGTCCATCGCAGAGGTGGCGGTGTCGGCATAGCCGGCGTTGATGATCGTGTTGAACGAAAACGCGACGTCCTCGGCGGTCATCGGCTCGCCGTTGTGGAAGGTCACGTCGTCGCGCAGCGTGAGCACGAGATCCTTGTTGTCGTTCTCCCACGTCCACTCGGTGGCCAGGCGCGCCTCATACACGCCGGTCTCTTCCGTCTTCGCAATCAACGTATCGAAGATCTGACGGGAGACCATGTTGACCGAAGACGACGCGGCCAGACCGCCGCAGAGCGTACTCGGCTCGCCCCACAGAGCGATGACGATGTCGTCGCGCGTCTCCTCGGCCATCGCCGGCATGGCGCCGACACCCAGCAGCATCGACAGCGCCAGAAGCATTGCGACCAGTGACTTGAATCTGCTCATTTGTCTTCCTCCTCGTAAATCTATTGCTCAAGCGCGCGGACGCGCAGAACAAACGCTTTCCTATTTAAGAGTTCAGCCGTTCAGGCAGGCGCAGAAGTGGCCCTCGCCCCGGTCGGTCAGCGGCACGTCCTGCTTGCGGCACGCGTCGGTCGCCTTCGGGCAGCGCGCCGCGAAGCGGCAGCCGGGCTTCGGATCGATCGGGCTGGAGACCTCGCCCTTCAGGATCTCGCGCTTCATGCCGCGGCGCGACAGGTTCGGCACCGGGATCGCCTGCAGGAGCGCCTGCGTATAGGGGTGCAGCGGGTTGGCGAAGATCGCCTTCGCCGGGCCGCGCTCGACGCAGCGGCCGAGGTACATGACCGCAATCTCATCGGAGATGTGCTTGACGACGGACAGGTCGTGCGTGATGAACATGTACGCCAGCCCGCGGTCGCGCTGCAGATCCATCAGCAAATTCAGGATCTGCGCCTGAATCGACACGTCCAGCGCCGAGACCGGCTCGTCGCAGACGATGAACTCCGGCTGAAGCACCAACGCGCGGGCGATGCCGATGCGCTGGCGGCGGCCGCCGTCCAGCTCGTGCGGATAGGCGTTGACCAGCCGCGCGGCCAGGCCGACCGTGTCCATCATCTGAAAGACGTCCTTCTCCAGCTCCGCGGAGTTCTTGTGCAGGTGGCCGGCGATCAGCGGCTCGGCGATGATCTCGTAGACGGTCATGCGCGGGTTCAGGCTCGCGTAGGGGTCCTGAAAGATGATCTGCGCGCGGTTGCGGAACTGCTTGAGCTGCGCGCGGTTCATCTTCGCGACGTCGCTTCCGTCGAACAGGATCTCGCCGCTGGTCGGCTCCAGCAGCCGGAGCACCGTGCGGCCCAGCGTGGACTTGCCGCAGCCGCTCTCGCCGACGACGCCCAGCGTCTGCCCCGACCGGATGGTCAGATCGACGTCGTCCACGGCGTGCAGCATGCCGCGCGGGGTGTTGAAATACTTCTTGAGATGCTTTGTTTCCAGCAGGATCTTTGCCTCGTTCTGCGCGCTCATGCCTTGCCCTCCTCGTCAAACCGGTGGCACTGGATCATATGGCCGCGCGAATCGACGTGCGGCTGCGGGTGCTCGACCTTGCAGCGCTCGGTGCAGTACGGACAGCGCGGATGGAAGCTGCAGCCGCTGGGCAGATCGGAGGGATCGGCGATCATGCCGTCGATCGGCCGGAGGCGGTCAGTCTCCACGTCCAGCCGCGGGATCGAGCCGAACAGCCCCTCGGTATAGGGATGGTGCGTCTCGCCCTCAAAGAGATCCTCGACCGTGCCCTTTTCCACGATCTCGCCCGCGTACATGACCGCGACGCTGTCGCACATCTCGGCCACGATGCCCAGATCGTGGGTAATCATGATCATCGAAGTGCCGAGCTTCTCCTTGAGCTCGGTCATCATCGCCAGCACCTGCGCCTGAATCGTGACGTCCAGCGCCGTGGTCGGCTCGTCGGCGATTAGCAGCTCCGGCTCGCACGCCAGCGAGATGGCGATGACCACGCGCTGCTTCATGCCGCCCGAGAACTGATGCGGGTATTCGCCCTTGCGCTCCGGCGGGATGCCGACCAGCCGGAACATCTCGTCCACGCGCGCGTCGATCTGCTCCTTCGTCAGCTTCTTGTCGTTGTGCAGCTGGAGCACCTCGGCGACCTGCTTGCCGACCGGGATGACCGGGTTCAAGCTGGTCATGGGATCCTGAAAGATCATCGACAGCAGCTGGCCGCGGTAGACGCGCATGTCGGCCTCGCGCAGCTCGAGCAGCTTCGCGCCGTCGAATTCGATCTCGCCGGACGTAATCCGGCCAATCCCCTTGGGCAGAAGCCTGAGCAGGCTCAGCGCGAGCGTCGTCTTGCCGGCGCCGGTCTCGCCGACCAGCCCGAGCGTCTGCCCGCGGTCGACGGACAGGCTGACGCCGTTGACGGCCTTGACGGTCATCTCGTCCGTGTGATATTCCACGCTGAGGTTGCGAACCTCGAGAAGCGGCTTATCGGACATTCAAATCCCTCCTCAGTTCTTCAGCTTCGGGTCGAGCGCGTCGCGCAGGCCGTCGCCGATCAGGTTCAGGGACATGGCCGCGACCATGATGGCCAGCCCGGGGAAGATCACCAGATACGGATAGTTTCGCATGTACTCGCGGCCGTCGGAGAGCATCGTGCCCCACTCCGGCGTCGGCGATTCGACGCCCAGGCCGATGTAGCTCAGGCCCGCGATGGACAGGATCGTGATCGCGAGGTTCAGCGTCGCCTGCACGATGATCGGCCCCAGCGCGTTGGGTAGGATGTGGCGCAGCAGGATGCGCCCGTCGGACGTATTGCAGGCGCGCGCCGCCTCGATGTACTCCTGATTGCGGATCGGCAGAATCGCCGAGCGGAACACGCGGGTGAACCCCGGAATGACGCCGACGACGCAGGCCAGCCCCAGGTTGAACATTCCGTTGCCCAGCGAGGCGACGATGCAGATCGCCATCAGGTTGAACGGCAGCGCGTAGAACACGTCCATCACACGCATGATGAGGTTGTCCACCTTGCCGCCATAGTACGCCGCGACGGCGCCCAGCAGCGCGCCGACGACGGTCGCGATCGAGATGATCACCAGCGCGGCCGACAGCGAGATCCGCGTGCCCCACACGACGCGCGCGAGCACATCGCGGCCGTACTGATCCGTGCCAAACGGATGCTCCCAGCTCGGAAACTGCAGCCGCTCGCGCATGTTCTGGCCCGTGACATCCGCTGAATAGTCGAGGAACAGCGGACAGCAGAGGGCGACCAGCGCCAGTATGACCAGGATCACCAGCCCGGCCATGGCCGTCTTGCTCTTGGCAAACCTCCGGCAAATCGAGCCGATCTGGCTGCGCTTCTTGTATTGACGCAGGCTGGCCGCCGCGGCGTTGCTCGTCTGACTCATATTAACCCCTCGCCTTCCGGATCTTAACATACTGGCTCTTCAGCCGCGGGTCGATGTAGACGTACAGCACGTCCACGATCAGGTTGATCACGCTGGTGATCAGCGCGATGAACAGCACCTCGGCCATGACCATCGGCACGTCCAGCTGGCGCACGGACGTGATCGCCAGCGAGCCCAGGCCGTTGAGCGTGAACACCTGCTCGATGATGACCGTGCCGCCCAGCAGGCCGGCAAAGTTCATGCCGACGATCGTCACGATCGGCAGAAGCGCGTTCCTCAGCGCGTGGCGCAGGATCACCTGCCGCTCGTTCGCGCCCTTCGCGCGCGCCATCTTGATGTAGTCCGCGCGGATGACCTCCAGCATGCTCGACCGCGTCATGCGCACCAGTGTCGCCAGATACGAGGCCGCCAGCGTGATCCACGGCAGGATATAGCCCGAAACTTCGTTGTTCCCCATCGCCGGCAGCCACGACAGCTTCAGCGCAAACAGCAAAATCAGCAGCGTGCCCAGCCAGAACGCCGGCATCGACGACAGGATCAGCGCGCCGGTCAGCGCCATGTTGTCCAGCAGCGAATACTGCTTGACCGCGGACAGGATGCCCACCGGGATGCCGATGGCCACCACCAGCACCATCGCGCCCAGCGCCAGCCGCACCGTCGTCAGAAGGCGCGCCATGATCTCGTTGAACACCGGCAGGTTCGTCCGCCACGACGTTCCGAAATCGCCCTGCACCGCATTGATGATGTAGTTGAAATAGCGCGTCCAGAACGGCTGGTTCAACCCCATCTCCTCGCGCAGGTTCTCCAGCGCCTCCGGCGTCGCGCGCATGCCGAGGATGATCTGCGCGGGATCGCCCGGGGAAAGCTCCAGCATGCTGAACACCAAAAGCGAAATGCCCAGCACGACCGGGATCATCAACAGAATTCGCTTGAGTATGTATCGGGCCATGTGCTCCTACCTCCCATGTGGGTGCGAACCTTGCGTCCGCATTGTTGACAATGTGTTTCGTTTCGGGTAATATAAGGATAGAGCCGTCGTGCTATGATCGAACATGTTCAATTTATGTGTTTTATCATACATTGAACGCGTTCGATTGTCAAGCCCCATTTTTCACTTTTTCCCGTTTTTTTGCAATTTTTGTTATCGCATATTGCAAAACGTGGCACAATTCGGCAAGGGAGACTCGCGGAAAGGCGGTTACGAAGGATGACCAAGCGTGAACACGGAATTTATACGATCATTTGCGCCGCAATGGCGCTGTTTCGGGAAAACGGCTATCGGGACACCAGCGTGCGGCAAATTGCAGAAAAAGCGGACGTGGCGCTGGGCATGGTGAACCACTACTTTGGCAGCAAGGAGACGCTGGGCGCGCAGGTGCTTTCGCTGCTGGACACCTACGCCGTGGGCGGGCTGAAGCGGCGCCTGTCGTTTCACGATGACCCCATTCTCTACGACCTCGTCAGCGTGCGCGTGCTGTACGACTTCATGTCCACGCGGGGCTACTGGAATTTCTATCTAGATTCCCTGCGCTACGACTTCTTTTTCAAGCACCTGTTCAGCCACCCGCCGGTGCTCATCCGCGAATTGCAGCGCTTCTATCCCTTTGAAGCCACGGAGGACGACATCCTGCTCTATTCCAAATACATGCCCTATATGATGGAAAAGACCGTCGTGCTGAAAAAGGAAGAGGGGTTCTTTGCAACCATCTCCTATGACGAGGTTCCCTACCTGATCTGCCACACGGCCATGAGCCACTTCATCCCCGAGGCGGACATCCGCGCGCGGGACGGAGAGAGCCGCCGTCTCGCCGGCGAAATCGGCGGCACGCTCAACGCCTTTCCCCCCAACGCGATGATCGCCGATTTCGCCCGCAATTTCAGCGAATCCGATCCGGACCACGCCGTCCGCCTGCGCGATTTCTGGCTGGAACAGCTCTCCGGCTCGCTGCGCTGATTTGCCGCCTCCCCGCCCTCCGCGATGCGGAAGGGCGTTTTTTTGCGGAAGAATCTCCTGCAACCCCATTGACAAAACTGCAATTTTTGCTATACTAAAAATCGAACATGTTCAATTTCTGCCCGCATTGGCGGCGATTGGAAAGGAAGGATACGACCATGGATCTGAAGAAGATGGAGGAAGTCAAGAATTTCACCGGCCACAAATATGTCATTCGAATGATGGAGCCGGGCGACTGGCTGCGCCATTACAACGAGGGCGACGAGGTCGTCAACGATTTCATCCTGCCCCGCGGCCCGCGGCAGAAGGACGAATTCTCGGATACGGTCTACCACAAGGGCGCTTCCGTGCCCTACCACTGGCACCAGCACGGCTTCGAGACGTTTGAAATCGCGCGCGGCAGCGTGGACTGCGTCATCGACGGCAAGCACTTCATCGCCAAGGAGGGCGACCTGCTGCACATCCCGCCGTACACGGCGCACGGATTCGTGCACCTCGAGGAGGGCACGATCTGGCGCGAGCTGTTCCAGGAAATGGACATGTCCGGCGGCATCTTTGAGAAGAACATCGTCAACGCCTACTACGAGCCGATGAAGGAGGACGCGGCGTTCATGGCGATGTACCGCGCGGGCAAGACGATGCGCCGCGAGGAACCGGCCGTCTGGAAGCAGCCTCCGGTGGATCACAGCACGGTCTTCCAGTGCCGCACGCCGGACTTCGCATGGGTGCGCCACGAGGGCGAGGGCTATTCGCTCAAGCTGAAGATCGCCAAATGGGAAACCAACGGCTGCAAGGAGATCTGGCACGCCGATCTGAAAAAGGGCCTGAAGGTCGAATACGGCTATCCGCACAGGGGCTATGAGATGCTCTACGTCAAGAGCGGCAAGCTGGAAGTCACGATCGACCACAGCTATGAGACGGCCGAGCCGCAGACGTTCACCGTCGGCGCGGACACGATCGTGGACATCCCGCCGTACCACACCTATACCATCCGCGTGCTCGAGGACACCGCGCTGTACAACTACGGCGGCGAGCACGACCTGCAGGCGTGCCTGGAGGATCTCGAATCCGTCAAGCGCGACGCGCCCGAGCGCATCGCCAAGCCGGAAGATTATCTCGCCTTCCTGCGCCAGTACGGCGTCTACGCCACCCGCCTGACCTACGAGGGCAAGTAATCCGCGAACCTCCGGCGTCCAGAGTCCATCCGCCGCAGGGCGCAATGAAAGCGCCGTCTTGATGGCTCAAGCGGCGTGCGCGCGGCGAACGTGCGCGTGGAGATTCTGAAAACGCCGGAAACCCCGATGGTTCAAGCCGCTTTGCAGAAATGCAAAGCGGCTTTCTTTCGGATTTCTCAAACCATTTGTATCCCTTGGATGGGGCGAAAATTGCGCCATGCTGGGACGCCGGCCGTTCCTCGCGGGACGCGGCCAATTGGCACCCCGGCACCGCCGCCCGATGGCATTTCAGTCCACGCTTCCCTCGCGAGTAGCGGCGCAGGCGGCGATGGAAATATGGAACGGGTTCGACATTTCAACCCCCTCCCCTTACGGGGAGCGACCCTGCCTGCGCGTGGCGTAGGAACAGCATACGCTGATTTCAATCCACGCTTCCCTCGCGGGGAGCGACCTGCACCGCCTTCCAGCACACCTACCTGCATGGAAATTTCAACCCACGCTCCCCTCGCGGGTGGCGGCGTTGTAAATGCGCACGATGTCCTGAAGCACCTCGGCGTGCTCGAACGTGTGGTGATACAGCAGGTTGATCTGGCGCACCATCGTCAGGTCCTCGATGGGCAGCATCCGGATCTTGCCCTTGCGCAGCTCATCCATGCAGGCGCTGCGCGCGAGCACGGAGACGCCGTAGTTGCGCCGGACGAGGTCTTTGATGGTGGCGATGTTGTCGACCTCGAGGATGACGTTGAAGTCGTCCGGCGACATGCCGCGGCTTTCGAGATTGGCGTCGAACAGCGTGCGCGTGCCGGAGCTCGGCAGGCGCAGGATCAGCCGCTCGCGCCGCAGCTCGTCGATCGTCACCGACGGCCTCGATGCCAGCGGATGTTCGTTGGAGACCGCCACGGCCAGGTCGTCCGTGTCCAGCCGGATCGTTCGGATCGCCGGATCGCTGACGTCGCCTTCGACGATGGCGATGTCGATCTGATACGACTTGAGCATCTCGTAGAGGCTGGCCAGCGCGTCGGTTCGCAGCGTGATGCGCGTGTTGACATTTTCCTCCGTATAGCGCGCGAGCACCTCGGCGACGATGCTGCTCTCGGACGTGTGCGTCACGCCCACGCGCAGGCGGTCCACGGCGCGGTTCCGGTCGGCGAGCGCGCGCCGCAGGCCGTCGCTCAGCGCGATCACGCGCTCGGCATAGCGGACGATCAGCTTGCCCTCCGGCGTCAGGCGCAGCTTGGGCCCCGTCCGGTCGAAGATGGAAACGCCCAGTTCGCGCTCCAGCTGGCGGATGTGCTTGCTGACCGCGGGCTGCGTCAGCGACAGCTTTTCCGCCGCGCGGGTATAGCTGCCCATCTCGTAGACCTTGAGCAGCGTGTTCAGTTTGACGTCGACCATCGTCCTCCCTCCCGAAATGTGCAAAAGACCGGACGGGCGGTATGCCCATCCGGTCTCAGCTTGTCAAAAAGCTTTTGACAAGCTGGTGGACGGGGGAGCAAGCTCCCCCGCCAGGTGCCGCGCCTCAAATTTTCAATTTGAGCCGCGGCAGTTTCGCCCGCAGGGCGAAACCGCAGAATCCTGCGGATTCTGCGCCTTCTGCCACCCCCACCACAATTTGCTTGAGTTTTCCTTGGGAAAACTCAAGCAAATTGTGCAAGGAAGCGATTTTTGCTCTGGGGAATGAATTCCCCGACGCAAAAATCAGCACCCGTGCCCGACGTACACGCCGTCGGCCACGATTTTACCACGAGAGGGCTCTGTCTCTCGCGCTCTCCTAAGGCTGGACAGATCGAAACCGGACGGGACGCATGCCCATCCGGTCTCATCATACCACATCTGCGCGCGCGGCGCAAGCGCGGCGGGTCAGCGCTTGGCGACGGCCTTGCGCATCGTCTCGACCAGCCGGTCGAAGCCGGGGATGATAGCGACGATCACCGCGGAGATGACCGCCTCCACGCCGAGGTAGGTGATGTTGTAGCCCAGCGAGTAGATCCACGCGTTCTGCTCGCCTGCGGAATCTGCAAAGAACACCGCGCCGGAAATCGTCGCCATGATGTAGCGGCCGAGGTAGCCCAGCAGCACCGCCACGACCAGCTTTACGCGCACATTCTTGATCGGCAGCACGTTCACCAGGCAGCACAGCGCCACCGCCGCGAACGCCAGCGGGTAGTCCACCAGCAGCTGGAGCGGATGAATGACGTAGAAGTCCTCGATCAGCTGCAGCAGGCCGTAGGCGCAGCCCGCCACGATGCCCTGCGCCGGGCCGCACGCCAGCGCGAACATCACCATCGGCAGCATCGATGCCGGCGTGACCGAGCCGCCCTGCGGCATGTGGAACAGCTTGATCATCGACAGCACGAACGAAATGGCGATGCACATCGCCGCGAAGGCCAGCCGCATGGTCGTCCAATTTTCCTTCTGCTTCCGGCAGACGACGATGCCCAGCACCAGCAGCACGATCAGGATCACCGCCGTGTACCAGTGCACGCTCGTGAAATCGCCAAACGCCTCCTCGAACCAGCTCGCCGGTTCCTCGGCCTCTTCTTCGGCCTCCTCGCCGGCGGCGTCATCGGCCGCAGTCTCATCGGCCGCAGTCTCATCGGTCGCGGTCTCGCCGGCCGCGGCTTCATCGGCCGGAGCCTCGCTGGCCGCAGCTTCGCCAGCCGCGGTTGCATCGGCCGCCGGTTCTTCGGCGGGAGCGGTTGCTTCGACGGCTTCCGTCGCCTCGGGGGACTCCGCCGTCTCGGCCAGCGCCGGCGCGACCGCCAGCATCAGCGCGAGCAGCAGAGCCGTCAGGATGCTCAGATACTTCTTCATCGGTACAAACCTCCTTGGTTTTTCCCGCAAAAGAAACCCGCATGTGTCGCGCACATGCGGGAAACGGATGCCGTGTGGACAGACCTCGCGGCGTTCCGCTTCCCTCCGGTGGGATTATCCACTTCAGGTTCCAAGGGACCGGACGAAACGTCCATCTCAGCCTTTCGGCGCCCCTAGCGGTTGAGATTATTGTATGCGCGTCCGCCGCGTTTGTCAAGGAAAGTTTTCGGGCGAACGGCCAAAATCCGCGAAGTCCACGATTATACAATCAAATCGAAATAGAATTGCAACATCCTGCCGTCCCTGTGGCCGTCAATCGTCCGGTTTTTCGGCGGCTTCGGCCCGCCGCTTGCGGAGGTTGCCGGCGGTGTCGTTGTACAGATCGTGCAGCGCGCCGCTGGAGATGGGCGCCATGCCGAGGATGCCGAACAGCAAAAGCATCGGCAGAAGCGGCAGCTCAAAGATGAACTTGGCGCTGCCCAATACGAGCCCCGCCACCCACAGGGCGACGCCCATCCACGAAAACAGCTGCCCAATGCCGTTCCACCGGCCATACCGTTCTTCAGCGCACATCCGGCCCTCGAGCCGGAGTCTGCGCGGCGACGCATCCTTTGCGCGCTCCCTGGCCTCGCGCACGCGCGTTTCGTAGATCTTCAGGGCGATGGCGCGCTCCTCGGCGGTCAGCGGAAGCGGCGTCCTCTCCACGCGATAGCGCATTCGCGCGCCGCCGACGATCTCGGACTGGTCGAAGCCCAGCTCCCTCGCGTCGGCGTCCGAGATCCGCCCCTCAAAGTAGACCTTTTTCTCCGTGCACAGCCCCAGTTCGATCAGCGCGCGGTCGGCCTCCGCGGCCCCGCGCGCCCGCTGCCGGGCGATCAGCGCTTCGAGCTTTGGATGCATGGCGTCAGTCCTCCTCCTGTTCGAGCTGGATCGACTGGCTGCGGGTATGGGCGGCGATCTCGTCCATCGCCTGAATCATCTTGCGGCGGGAGATGAAGGTCATGCCGGCCGCGAAGAATATGGCCGCGTTGAGGATGGCGCCCATCACCTCGCCCTCCAGCAGGCTGACGAACCCATAATACGCGCCGATAAACCAGAGCAGCGCCGCGCAGACGGCGAGCGCCTTTCCGATTACGTCGGGCTCGCGGGCGTCCGCGCCTGCGCTCACCGTGCCGGAGAGCGCGAACTTCCGCTTCGCCGGGGGTTCGGCCTGCTGCGCTGCGCGCTCGCGCGATTCGTACAGCTCGAGGGCCTCGGCGCGCTCCTCATCGGTCAGCTCGATGGGAACCTTCTCGACGCGGTAGAAGGTTCGGACGCCGCCGATGACCTCCGATTGATCGAAGCCGAGCGCCGCCGCCTCGTCCGGCGAGAGCGCGCCGGTGGGATAGACCTTCCTCTCCTCGAACAGCCCCAGCTCGATCAGCGCGCGGTCAACCTTCGCATCTGCGCGCGCCTGCTCCTCCTGAATCAGCTTTTCCAATGCCGGATGCACTTCAAAACGCCTCCTTCTCTCCCGCCCACGCGCGGGAATCTTCCCGAAACCTGTCAAAGGGGATCATCTGGAATTCCAAGGGGGTTCTCTTTCAGTTTTCCGAAAGACTGGGCGGCGGCAAAATGTGAAAAAACCCAGCCGCACATAAAGGGAATCTTCAAACACTCTTTACAATCATTATAGCCGGTCTCCGATGCGCTGTCAACCCATAAAGCCCTTTCGCCCGCCGCGGGCGTTGACCTGCGCGGCGCGTTCTGATATAATAGACACAGACCATAGAATGGAAGGACGGTGCGGCGATGGGGCTTTTCAACGACGCTGACGAGGCGAAGCGCCGGGCAAACCTGAAGGCGATGGAGGATCGGCGGCTGTGCTTTGCCGAGCGGATGCAGGCGGAGGGATTCGCGCCGCAGAAGATGGTTCTGGCCTCGACGGAGCGCGGCGGCGTGATCGGCCTGTGCCGCGTGGATGGCCAGTCGTGCCTCGTGCTGGGGCCGGACTTCGGCGGCGAGGGCGAATTTGTGCTCGAGCGCTACGACCGGCTGCCGGTGCGGTTTGAGGAATACTTCGAGGAGTCCACCGGCATGGGCGGCTTCCTCGGCATCGGCAAGAAGGGCGCGGTCGGCTTTCTGGCGGTCGTCGATCGCGGCGGCGTGGAGCTGTCGATCCCGTTTATCGTCAACAAGAACTGTGCGCTGCTGTGCGAGGACGGCAAGAACCCGCTTCTGCGCGCGCGGCGGCGGCGCGGCGATGCGAACGTCGTCTGGGAATTTCCGCCGGTGGAAAAGAAGATGCTGGCGAAGTTCCGCGCGGCGCTGCGCGAGATTCTGGAGGAGGCGCCGCAGGGCTGAACGGCGGCGCAGGAACGAGGAGGTGCGGACATGGAAATCATCTGGCGCGACCGGAAGCGGCCGTTTCTCGGTCTGCCGTGGTCGTTTACGATCTATACGCTGACGGAGGAAAAGCTGCTGGTCAAAACCGGCATCCTTCGCCAAAAAGAGGAGGAAGTCCGGCTCTACCGGATCATGGATGTGACGCTCAAGCGCTCGCTCGGGGAACGGATCTTCGGCGTGGGCACGATCCACTGCTGCTCGGCGGACAAGTCGACCCCGGAATTTGACATCCTGCACGTCAAGGATTCCCAGCGCGTGAAGAACCTGATCTCGGATCTGATCGAGAAACAGCGCGAGGCCAAGCGCGTCAGCGGCCGCGAGTTCATGGACGGCGACGACGAGCTGATGGACGGGGAATAACGGATCCAGCGCAAACGAAATGCGGGTTTCCACGGAACGACTCCGTGGAAGCCCGCTTTTTATGCGATCGCCGAAATCCATGAAATCCATTTTCAGAAAAGCCCCGGCTCTTTCTCAAACTGGGTCCGGCTGAAACGGCCCCTTGCGATACCGTGGGGTCTGTGCTATAATGGCCGCAGATGAACGGGAGGGAGGGATTTCCGTGCGGCTCTGCATCCGCGAGGCTTCGTGCAAGGTCTGATCCCGGACGGGACGCACGAAGCCCAATCGACCGATGAACCGTCCGGCGGACTTTGCATCCGGCATTCCATCACAATCGGAAGGAGCAAAGTCTCGATGTATAAAGGACATTCCTCGCCCGGGATGCGCGATTTCACCATCCTCTGGGCGACGCAGACCCTCTCGGCGCTCGGGAGCGCCATGACCAGCTTCGCGCTGGTGCTCTGGTCGTATGGGCAGTCCGGCTCCGCCGTGGTCACGGCGCTGCTGTCGGTCAGCTCGTACGCGCCCTATGTGCTGATGAGCCTGTTTGCCGGCGCGCTGATCGACCGGCTGGACAAAAAGCGCGTCATGCTGATCTGCGACCTGTTTGCGGCGCTGACCACGCTGGCCGTGCTCGCGCTGCTGCGCGCAGGACGGCTGGAAATCGCCCATCTCTACCTTCTCAACGCCCTGAACGGCTGGATGAACACCCTGCAGCAGCCCGCCTCCGACGTGGCGGTCAGCCTGCTCGTGCCCCGCGAGCGCTATCAGCGCGCGAGCGCCATGCAGGCGCTGGGCAGCGCGCTTCGATCGGTGTTCGCGCCGGTACTTGCCTCGGCGCTCTACGCGCTGGCAGGGCTGGAAGCCGTGATCTTCTTCGACCTCGGCACCTGCGCCGTCGCGATCGCCGCGCTGGGCATTTTCGTGCGCATCCCGGCCGGGCCGCGCTCCGCCGGGAAGGAACCGGCCCTGCGCGCGGCGCGCGAAGGATTGCGCTTTCTCGGCGCGAACCGGGGCGTACTGCACCTGATCCTGTTTCTGTCGGCCATCAACCTGATCGCGTCGATGTACAACGCGGCACTGCCGGCGCTGGTGATCCCGGTGGGCGGCGACGCGGCGCTGGGCATGGTCAACGCCTTTTCCGGCGCGGCGATGCTGGCGGGCGGCGCATTCGCGTCGCTCCGGGGCGCGCCGAAGAGCCGCGTGCGCGTGATCCAGAATGCGCTGATGCTGGCCATGTCGACGGAGAACCTCATCCTCGCCGTGGGGCGGACGCCGCCCGTCTGGTGCCTCGGCGCGGTGCTCGGCTGGGTGAGCATCCCGGCGATGAACGCCAATCTGGACGCGATCCTGCGCCTGAACATCCCGATCGACATGCAGGCGCGGGTGTACGCCGCGCGCAACGCGCTGCAATTCTGCACCATCCCCGTGGGCTATCTGCTCGGCGGTTGGCTGGTGGACGGCGTCTGCACGCCGCTGATGGCCAGGCTGGGCGATGGAAGCCCGCTGGCGAAGCTGCTGGGCGCGCACGCGGGCAATGGCGCGGCGCTTTTGTTCCTCGGCCTCGCGCTGGCCGGCACGCTGGTCTGCCTGATCTTCCGGAGAGACCGCCACATCTGGAATCTGGAGAAGAATCGGGAAATATAAAAACTAGGGGCGATTCCCTTGCGGGAACCGCCCCTCAGGATGTTGACAAAGTCAACATCCTGCCAGAGCGATGAAAAAACCGCAAGACAAGGAAGCAAGCTGGCAGACAAGGGAGCTTACATGGGCGTAAGTGACCGCAGTCTGCAAGCGCCGCTGACGCTGGAAGCAAAAATTGCCTCTGACTTCTCTCTTGTCAGGGCAATTTTGCGTTTGCGGGCTTTGTCAGCGCGCTGAGGGGGCGATTCCCTTGCGGGAACCGCCCCTCAGCTTCAAAGGGAATGCGGCCGGCGTTTATTCCACCAGCCCCGCGACGTTCTCCGCGCGGTAACCGAGCTCTTCGCGCAGCGCGGCCTGATCCGGCGTGCCGGACAGCAGCACCTTGCCCTCGCCCTCGAGCGCGACGCCCTCCATCTGCGCGGGCACGAGCACGCTGTCGAACGGGTTCAGCTCGAGGCTGTCGTCCGCCCAGCGCAATGTGACCGGCGACATCGGCGTCAGGAAGCACATCCGGCCGGAACTGAGCGGCATGCGGCCGGACAGGTTCAGGCGGCACAGCTCAAAGTGTTTCTCCGAGATGTAATACGTCCGGCTGCCGCCCTTGCAGAGCACGGTCGTGCCCTCGATCTTGGGCAGACGGCGATCCGGGACGCTGACGTCCAGCGCCTTTTCGGTGTGCAGCTCGCGCGGCCGGCCGTCCTTGCCGACGCGGCCCCAGTCCCAGAAGCGGTAGGTCGCGTCGCTCGACTGCTGGATCTCGTAGACCTGAATCCCCGCGCCGAGCGCGTGCACGGTGCCGTTGGGGATGTAATAGACGTCGCCGGGGCGCACGGTCTCCCAGTGCAGCGCACCCTCGAGCCGGCCTGCCTCAACCTCGGCGCGCAGGTCGCCGCCGTTCAAGTCGAGTCCATAGGCGATCTTCGCGCCCGGCTCGGCGTTGAGCACGACCCACGCCTCGCTCTTGCCGAGCTTTCCCTCGTGGGCCATTCCATATTCGTCGCCGGGGTGCACCTGAACCGAAAGCGTCTGCTTTGCGTCGAGCAGCTTCAGAAGCAGCGGGAATTCGCCCTGCATCGGGCCGGTCAGCGCCTCGCCCCACAGCTCGATCATGCGGGAAAGCGTCTTGCCGGCGTGGACGCCGTTGCGAACCATGCTCTCGCGGCCGGGCAGCGCCGAGACCTCGAGGCTCTCGCCGGTGCAGTCGTCGGGCGCATCCTTCATAAAGACGTCGCGCAGCATCGAGCCGCCCCAGGGGGTCTCCTCGCCATGGCGGAAATAGGGCGCCATCAACAGCGGATAGATGTTCATTCCACATGCCTCCTGCTTGCAAATTGCACGGTCGTAGGGTATACTGGATGTGATTCACTGTCTATAATTTACCATTGACGGGCGAAGCTGTCAAGCCCGGGAGGGAAAAACGTTGGCAAAAGTGCACCCGATCAACGTCCGCGCGCTGGCGGAATTCGCGCTTCAGCGCGGCGATCTGTCGATGGCGGCGGCCGACCGCATGAACGAAGGCGCGCAAATCCACCGCAGGTTGCAGTCGGCGCTCGGCGAGGGCTGGATTGCGGAGGAATACGTCTCTCGCGAGGTGCCGGTCGGCAAAGTCGCGCTGCGCGTGCAGGGGCGCGCCGACGCCGTGCGCCGCGCAGACGGCCGCGTGGAGGTGCTGGAGATCAAGTCGACCGCGCGCGATCCGCGGCTGATCGGCCCGGACGACTGGCCGGCGCACTTCGCGCAGGGGCAGATCTACGCCTATCTGATCTGCGAAAACGAGGGCCTGCCCGGCGCGGAAGTCACGCTGTGCTACGTCGGCACCGCCGGCGGCGAAGTCCGCTACCGCCGCGAGAGCACGCGCGCCGAGCTGGAAGAGGTCTTTCTGCGCTGCGCCGTGCCCTATGCGGAGTGGATGGCCGCGCTGGACGAATGGCGCGAGCAATCGGCTCCGACGCTGGAGAGCCTGAAGTTTCCGTTTAAGCGCTATCGCGACGGGCAGCGCGCGATGGCCGCGCAGGTCTACCGCGCGATGCGCGACGGCGGGCGCGCGCTGATCGAGGCGCCGACCGGCATCGGCAAGACGGCGGCGGCGCTGTTCGGCGCGCTGAAGGCGCTCGGGCGCGGCTGCGTCACGGCGATCTTCTATCTGACCGCGCGCACCACCGGCCGGCGCGCCGCCGAACAGGCGCTGGACCGGATGCGCACGCAGGGGCTGAAGCTGCGCTCGATTGCGATCACGGCCAAGGACAAGTGCTGTCCGATGCCACGCCGGGAGTGCTTCGGCTGTCCGCTGGCGGCGGACTACTACGAGCGCCGGCGTCCCGCGCTGCGCGAGGCGCTCGCCATCGAGGCCGCGACCGCCGAGGCCGTCCGCGCGCTGGCGGAGGAATACGAGCTCTGCCCCTACGAGCTGTCGCTGGACATGTCTGAACAGGCCGACGTCGTCATCTGCGATTACAACTACGCCTTCGACCCGCGCGTGCGGCTTCGCCGCTACTTCGACCAGAAGTCCAAGGCCGGCCTGCTGATCGACGAGGCACACAACCTGCCCGACCGCGCGAGGGAGATGTTTTCGGCGGAGCTTTCGGGAAAGAAGGTCGCCACGGCGCGGCGCGAGGTCGGCCGCTACGAGGGGCGGCAGAGCCCGACGTGGCAGGCGCTGACCGATCTGCTCGCCGCGCTGACGCAACCGGAGGTTGAGCCGGAGGCGTCCGAGGCGCCGCCGGAGGCGATCGTCCGCGCGGCGCAGCTGTTCGCCGACCGCGCCGGACAGCTGCAATCGCCGGAGCCGCAGGTCAACGAGCTGATGCTGGACGCCATGTGGTTTGTCCGAACGGCCGGGCGGTTCGACCCGCAGCGCGACCGCGCGCTGATCCTGCCCGAGGGCAAGCGAATCGCGGCGAGGCTGTGGTGCTTTGATCCCTCAGAGCACTTGAAGAAGGCGCTCAGGCGCGTGGGCGGCGCGGCGCTGTTCTCGGCGACGCTCGCGCCGATGGACCACTATGCGCGGCAGCTCGGCCTTGACCGCGACGACGCGACGCTCCGGCTCCCCTCGCCGTTCCCGCCGGAGAACCAGCTGACCGTGCGGCTGCCGGTGTCGGTGCGCTTTTCCGACCGCGAGCGCACGCTGGAGGCCGTCGTGCGCATCATCCGCGCCATGGCGCGCGCCCACGCGGGGAACTATCTGGCCTGCTTTCCGTCGTTCGCCTATCTGGACATGGCGTTCGAGCGCTACCGGCTGCTGTTTCCGGACGACGTGGCCGTGCGCCAGACGCCGCGGATGGACGAGGCCGCGCGGGCCGCGTTCATCGCGCAGTTCGACGCGCACCCGGCGCGCGGCATAGTGGCGTTCGTGGTGCTCGGCGGCGTGTTCGCCGAGGGCGTCGACCTGCCGGACGACCGGCTGTCCGGCGCGGCGATCGTCTCCACCGGAATTCCCCAAATCGGCTTTGAGCGAAACTTGATGGCCGAGCTGTTCGACGACGGCTTTGGCGCGGGCGGCGACGTCGCCTACACCTACCCCGGCATCCGCCGCGTGCTGCAGGCGGCCGGCCGCGTGATCCGCACCGAGACCGACCGCGGCGTGGTGCTGCTGATCGACATGCGCTACGGCGATCCGCACATCCGCCAGTTGCTGCCGGAGCATTGGCAACTGGAGCGTGCAAAGCGGCTGGACGCACTCGAAGCGCGGTTGAAAGATTTCTGGTCGGTTGAAAAAACAATGGAAATATAACATATCTATGCTATAATACACAATGATATTTTGGGCTCGGCGAGGTGAGGGAGATGGCGGCAAAGAACAAGGCGGTCAGGCGTCGGAAGGGGCGCATATTCATTCCCTATGAAAATAAAAAGGGGCCTTCGTGGATCTCCATCGCCGTATTCATCGTCATCCCGCCGCTGTGGCCGATCGGCGCGCTGCTGTTTCTGAAAAAGGGCCTGGTGCTCTGGCGCAACAAGAAGGCCGGCGACTACCGCGCCTATGCCGCTGTAATCGGCGACCGGGCGGAGATCGACATCACCGAGCTCTCGGCCAAGCTGGGCAAGCCGATGTCGCTCATCGTCGGCGACCTGCAGGCCATGATCGCCAAGGGCTATCTCGGCGACAACGCCTACATCGACCGCAGCCGCAGTATGCTCGTGCTCGACGCGGTGGCGACCGAGTTCGTGGAGGCCGAACCGGAGCCGATCGTGGCCGAGCCGGTCGAGGAGCCGGTTCGCCCGAAGCCGGAGCCAAAGCCCGAACCGAAGCCCCAGCCGAAGCCTGAGCCGCCCAAGGCCGAGCCGGAACCGCAGCCGCTGTGGACGGACAGCGAGTTCGAGCTGAACCTGCGCGAGATCCGCCGCCTGAACGACGACATCGACGACGCGGGCGTGTCCGCGCGCATCGACCGCATCGGCGAGCTGACCGCCGGCATCTTCCGCGTATTGCGCGAAGACCCCGACCGCGCCGATGAGGTCAAGAAATTCATGAACTACTACCTTCCGACCACCATCAAGCTGCTCAGGAGCTACGCGCTGATGGAGGAGCAGAGCTATCAGGGCGAAAACATCGTCGCCGCGCGGCGGAAGATCGAGCAGATCCTCGATTCGCTGGTCACGGCGTTCGAGCAGCAGCAGGACCGGCTGTTCCGCACGACGGCGCTCGACGTCGACGCCGACATCGAAGTGCTCGAGACCATGATGGCCAAGGACGGCCTGCTGGCGCAGAAGGGGTTGGATCTGCGCGCAACATCGGGGAAATAATCGAAAAAATTCGGAGCATGGATTTGACTGAAGCCGGCGGCGCAATTCTTCGGATTGCCCGCCGGCAGTTTCATCCGGGCCGATCCCACGGCATTCTGCCGGCTCTGCGCCTTCTATCCCGCAGCCCATCCCGGGACTCCCCTGAACCGGCTTCCCGCGCGCGTTGCCCGTTTATCCGCCCGGCCAACGAACCCACAAAGAGAAAGTGAGCCAGCGCAGCTTCTCCCTCCGCCGCAGTCATCGCGCAGCGCTCGCCGTTCATATGCGGGGAGGAAAACGCATGGAATTCTCGCCATTTGCAGCCATATGAAAACAGCATTGTTGATACTATGCTCAGGATGTTGACAAAGTCAACATCCTGCCAGAGCGATGAGAAAGTCTGCAAGACAAGGAAGTAAACTTGCAGGCAAGGGAATTTACTTGAACGTAAGTGACCGCAGCCTGCAAGTGCGGACGACACTGGAAGCAAGAATTGCCTCTGACTTCTCTCTTGATCAGGGCAATTTTTGTGTTTGCAGGCTTTGTCAGCGCTCTGACAGCATTATTGATACAATGCTGTCAATGCGTTTCCCCCATATTCTCTCAGTTCCC
>DVJL01000080.1 GCA_018716805.1 Candidatus Faecivicinus avistercoris
CCTGCTGTGCAGCCAGATCGACTATGTCCGCGGCGTGCTCACCTCGTCGGTCGAAAACACCGCCGTCCGCGAGGGCTACGCCAACGTCGGCCAGCTGCCGCCCGACAGCGATTTCTTCGAGTATCAGCGGCGCGTCAACCCCAGCGAATCGATCGTGCCCAGCCACATCGTCATTGAGCGCACCATCGCGCGCGACGGCCGAGACTACCGCTTCGAGACCGCGCCGCACCCCATTCCCGAGCTGCGCGACCGCCAGCAGGACAACACCGCCGTCGGCCGCCAGCCGGCTTACGATTACGCGCGCCTCTGATCCGGACGCAGAACACGCGGGTTCCCCCTCCCGTCTCATCCCAGCGCACGCGCGAAACCCCCATAAGGCCGTGGACGGTCGGCGCCGTCCACGGCCTGTCTTGTTCCAGCGGCTCCCGCCGCCCTTCGGGGCCAGCCTGCGGGCCGCCGCCTGCGTCCATCAGGCGACCTGGGCGAGATAGGCGGCGAATTCGTCCGTCAGTCCGAGATCCCAGATCAGCGAGCAGGAGAGATACTTGTCGCGGATGTCGCGCGCGCCGATGAATGCGTTGACCGTGTCCTCGACCGAGATGTCGATGTCGGCCGGCGTCATCGGCATGCCGGTGGCGGACATCAGCGAGTAGAGCTGGTCGTAGTCGGGCAGCTCCTCGTCGATCGCGCGGAGGATCTCGTCCCAGTGCGCAATGATGTTGTCCAGCCGCGCGGCGTGGCGGGCGGGATCGTTCTTGCGGGTCTTGTCCTCGATCGCGATGATCTCGCCGGCAGTCTTGCCGAAGATGCGGCGAACCTGCGCCTCCCACGCGGCGCGGTCAAACGCCTTCATGTGCGCCTCGGCCTTCGCGCGGTCGGGCACGACCTCGCGCAGCTTGCGGTAGATCTTCATCGTCAGCACCGTGCCGACGCCCACCTGAATGCCGTGCAGGTCGTAGGGCACGCCGCGCTCGAGCGCCATCATCTCCCACATGTGCGAGAAGTAGTGCTCCAGGCCGGACGCCGGGCGGGAAACCTCGGCGTACGCCATCGCCGCACCGGCGATGACCAGCCCCTCGGCGATGGACTGCACCGCGTCCGGATCGCGCTTCGGGATGCCGTCCGCCGCGTCGACGACCTTCTTCAGCGCCGCGCGCATCAGCTGCGCGATGCTCTCGCAGTAATACTCGCCGGTGACGATGTGCGAGATGCGCCATTCGCAGATCGCGATGTACTTCGCCACCATGTCGCCCAGGCCCGCCCAAAGCATGCGCATCGGCGCCTGCGCGAGGATTTCCGAATCGAGCAGGATTCCTTCCGGACAGTGGTTGTACAGCGAGACCTTGACGTGGTTGACCTCCATCGAGGAGGAATTCGAGGCGTAGCCGTCCATGGAGGGCGCGGTGCCGACGACGGCGCTCGGGACGCCGATCGCGTGGCCCAGCACCTTGCAGGTGTCGTTGATCACGCCGGAGCCGACCGCCAGCAGCATGTCGCAGCTCGGATCATAGTGCATGACGACGCTGCCGACCTCCCATTCCGACGGGGAAATCCGCTTTCCGGGGATGACATAGCAGCCGTGCGCGATGCCCGCCGCGTCGAGGATCTCGCAGACGCGCCGTCCAGCGACCTCATAGGTGTTTTCATCGCAGACGACGAAGGGCTTTTTTTTGCCCATCGCGGCGATCATATCGGGCACATTTTCCACGACGCCGCGGCCGATCTTCAGATATTTCAGCTCGCATACATGGTGTTTGCCGCATTCGCAATCGTAGCCCTCCGGGCGCACCAGCGCTTCCAGCGACATTTTGTCAAATTCAGGCATAAATACGACCTCGCTTTCGCTCCCATACTCTTGTACATCCGGCGCATTGCGCGCCGATCGTCAACCTGATTATAACAAATCATCCTGCAAAAAACACGCCCTTTCCTGTTAAATTCCGCGCATTCGCGCGACAGTCCCAAAGGCGCGCGCCTCTTTTGCGCAAAAGGCTTTGAACCCCTCGCTCTCTTCTGGGTTTTTTGACAAACCGAAGCGGCGCCCCACATCCCGTGGAACGCCGCCTTTGCCATTCTTATTCCTGTCCGATGACGGCCTTGATGCGGCGAACGCCGGCGCTCGAGGCCTCTTCCTTCTTGATTTTGAACGACTTCAGCTCGCCGGTGCGGTTCGCGTGCGGGCCGCCGCAGATCTCCTTGGAGAACTCGCCCATCGTGTAGACCTTGACGCGCTCGCCGTACTTCGACTCAAACAGACCGATGGCGCCCTGCGCCTTTGCCTCGGCGACGGTCATCTCCTCGCAGGTCACCGGCACGTCGGCCTGAATCGCCTCGTTGACCAGCCGCTCGACCTCGGCCTTTTCCTCGGCGGTCATCTTGCGGCCAAACGAGAAGTCAAAGCGCAGGCGCTCGGCGGTGATGTTCGAGCCCTTCTGCGCCACCTCCGGCCCGAGCACCTTGCGAAGCGCCGCGTGCAGCAGGTGCGTCGCGGTGTGCAGCCGCGCAGTGGCCTCGGAGTTGTCCGCCAGACCGCCCTTGAAGCGCTGTTCCGCGCCGGCATGGCTGGTCTCCTGATGCTTCTTGAAGCGCTCGTGGAAGCCGTCAACGTCCACGTCGATGCCCTTTTCCGCGGCCATCTCGCGGGTGATCTCAATCGGGAAGCCGTAGGTATCGTAGAGCTTGAACGCGCTGCGGCCGTCGATGCGGGCGTTTTCCTTCACAAAGGAGTCGACCTTGTCGGTGAAGCCCTTGATGGTCTCCACAGCCTCGCCGAACTTTCTGAACTCCTCGATCGCCTGCTGCATTTCCGGCGTCGGGCGGAAGGTAGAGCCGACGTTGTTGGCGGTTTCCTCCATCTTCTGCAGCCGCTCGATCACATCGGGCGTGAAAGCGCTGTTGAGCGCGCTGCGCATGGCGTCGAGTCCGGACACGAGCTTGCTGATGTTGTTGTAGACCTTCTCGAACTCGGCCATGCCCTTCTTCAGCGTGCGCTGGAAGCGATCCTCTTCCAGATGCAGCTGTTCGAGGATGAAGTCCGCATGGCGTTCGAGCTCGGGATAGACCTCCTTGTACTGGTCGATGATGACCTTGGCGATTTCGCCGGTGAAGCCCTCGGCCATGCCGAGCTTCATGCCGTGGCGCACGGCGCGGCGGATCAGGCGGCGAAGCACATAGCCCTGATCGACGTTCGACGGCGTGACGCCGCGGTCGTCGCCGATGATGAACGTCGCGGTGCGCATGTGGTCGGAGATGATGCGGATGGAGCGGGTGGTCTCCTCGTCGGAGCCGTACTTCTTGCCCGACAGCTCCTCGATCTTTCCGATGATGCGCGCGAAGATCTCCGTCTCATACACGGTCTTGGCGCCCATCAGCACGCAGAACGTGCGCTCGAGGCCCATGCCGGTATCGACGTTCTTCTGCTTGAGCGGCACGAAGGTGCCATCCGCCTGCTTCTCATACTGCATGAACACGTCGTTCCAGATCTCCAGATACCTTCCGCACGAGCAGGCGGGCGAGCAGTCCGGGCCGCACGGCGGGCGGTCGGTGATGATGAACATCTCGGTGTCCGGGCCGCACGGGCCGGTGATGCCCGCCGGACCCCACCAGTTGTGCTTCTTCGGCAGGTAGAACAGGTGGTCGTCCTTCACGCCCTGCGCGCGCCAGAGGTTCGCGGCCTCCTCGTCGCGCGGCGCGTCCTCGTCGCCGGCAAACACGGTAAACGCCAGCCGGTCGGGATCCAGGCCGAGCCAGTCGGGGCTGGTCAGGAATTCCCAGCTCCACGGGATCATCTGCTCCTTGAAGTAGTCGCCCAACGACCAGTTGCCCAGCATCTCAAAGAAGGTCAGGTGGCTGGCGTCGCCGACGTCGTCGATGTCGCCGGTACGGATGCACTTCTGCACGTCGGTCAGCCGCGTGCCCATGGGGTGCTTTTCGCCCATCAGGTAGGGCACCAGCGGGTGCATCCCCGCGGTGGTGAACAGCACGGTGGGATCGTTCTCCGGAATGACCGACGCCGAGGGGATCACCTTGTGGCCCTTGGACTCGAAGAACTTCAGAAACAGGCTGCGCAGCTCGTTGGCCGTCTTGATGTTCATGCAAACTCCTCCAAATATCTTTCCAAAATAAAATGCATCCTTCGCTCTCAAGGACGAAAAGATGCCGTTCGCGGTACCACCCTGATTGACCCCGCGCGCACGCGAAGCCCACTCGATGCCGGTAACGGCGGCGGCCGCCGCGCCATTTCCTGCGCGAAGCATGGGCTTTCGCCCGCCGGAGAGGGCCGTTCGCCGCGCCCATCCACCGCCTCGCACCCAACCGGCGGCTCTCTGAGGACTGCGCGAAGAACTCGTTCCCCGTATGCCTTTGATATGTGGGTTATTATAGCATCCGAAGCGAAAAAAGTCAACCGGAACACGGCTAAATCGACGTTATGCGTCCAAAGAAGCATACAAAAACCCGCCGCGAACACAATGATTCGCGGCGGGTTCCTTCACAGATTCCCATCCGTGGAATAAAAGGCGTAGCCTCCAACGGTCGCCACGCGCCCCTCCTCGCCCCACGGCTGAGAGGCGTCCAGCGCCTGATAGTACAGCGCGCCGGCATCCAGCGTCCGCGCGCCCGAAAGCACGTCGTGCGCGGCGCTCAGGCTTTCGCCATCGTAGCGGCTGCCCGCCGGGAACTGCTGCTGCTCGTCGAGCACCTCGCCCAGCGTGTCGTCAAACCAGTCGCTCTCCACGCGGTTCATCACCACCGTGCCGATCGCGAGCTTTGTTGCATAGCTCTCATCCCGCGCCAGCGCGTAGATCACCTTGGCCAGCTGCACCGTATCCCGGTCCTCCGTAAAGCTCACGGACGGAACCAGCGCGCAAACCAGCGCCACGGCCAACGCCGCCAGCGCCACAAACCTCCGCATGGGCATCCGCCCCTTTCCCACTCAGCTGTATCCGCGCAAATCTTTCATGCACAGCCATTATTATACACGCTCAGGAAATATAATTCAATACTTTTGTAATAACTTCGCAATAAAGTCCCACATTTCTATTTGTATTCAAAATCCAATCGGAATATGACGGAATCCGGCGAAAAAAGGCAGAAAGCCGCGCATTGCCCTTGCAGCTTGCCGTTGGCGGCATAAAGAAATCCCGCCGCACGCGCCGCCGGGAACGATGAAAGCGCGAAAGGACGCCTGCCCTCTCGCGCTCTTCCTTGGTTTTTATCCGTCTGGCCCGCCCCCGCGGGGAATGAAGTGTAAACCCAACTTGTTCGAATATCCCCAAAAGCCGCTGAGGCGATCCGGAAATCCGAATCGCCTCAGGCCATTTCAGCTTTCTCTGTCCGTTCTCAGCCGATGTTGCTGGACGGAATATAGCCGAGCACGGTGAAATCCGCATTCGACACGAGCGTCATGCCGTCGCGGAAACCACGGACGTAGACGTCCACACCGCGCGGCAGCGTGCCGGTGCGCGGGGTAAAGTTATCCGGCGTGATGTAATAGATCGTCGTCTCGCGATTCGTAGTGCTCCGGATGGGATTGACCGCCATCATGTCCTCAGACCTTGCAAAGCCGCGATGGCCATTCCAGTTGATCAGCGACCAATTGCCCGACACGGCCTCCACGGTCACGCGCGTCCCCATCGGCAGCGCGCCGATCTGATGATTCGGCGTGTCGTAGATCTTCATCGTACCGGGAAAGACATACGCGTCAAAGCTGGCCAGCGCGCTTCCAGCCACCATCATCAAAACGCAGACAAGAACCAAAACTCGCTTCAGGAACCCAAACTTCGCACGCATCCTCCATGTACCGCCTTCCCCAAAATCTCCGCAATCGGAGTATCTTTTATTGTAGGCGGTCGGCCCGAAATTGTCAATCGACGGATATTGCATTTCCCTTACAAATCCGGGAAAGATCGATCACAATATGTCGAATCGAGTCGTATCTTCAAACGGCCGTCCAGAAAATGTCACAAACTGCGGCACATGACCCGTCGCCGGCAAAAAGCGGTTGAAAAAATCGTCCTCCGACATCGCCAGAGTCTCGGTGTTGTCGCATGGGTGAAACGCCAGGTCGCCGAAGCCGCGCAGCCCCTCGTCGACCAGCAGCCGCACGCAGCCGTCCGGGTCGAACAACAGCCCCATCGGGCTGACGGAGCCCGGCCGCGTGCCGAGCCGCGAAACCATGTCGTCCTCTCCCGCGAAGCTCAGCCGCGGCGTGCCGGCCTGTCTGGAGAGGTCGGACGTGCGCAGGCGCACCTCCGGCCGCGCGACGCACAGGCAGTAGACGCGGTGGCTCTTCGTGGTCAGGAAGTAGTTCTTACAGACCGTCGCGCCCAGCCGGCGGCCGATCTCCGCGCAGTCGTCGATGTGGGCGGCGGGCGCGTGGCGCGCGACGCGATAGGCGATGCCGAGCGCGTCCAGCCGGGCATACACGGCGGCGCGAATCTCCGATTCGGTCAAAGCGTCCTCAGATCCTTTCCCTTGAGCTGAATCGCGCCGCAGACGGCGCGGTCGAGCAGCCGCGACGACACGCGCTCGCCATAGCGCTCCTGAAGCTGCACCGGCGACAGGTTCGTCGCCACGACGGTGTGGCGCTTCGCCGCGATGCGCTCGTTGAGCAGCGTAAACAGATACTCCACGGTGATGTTGCGCATCATCGGCTCGGTGCCGAGGTCGTCGATCAGCAGAAGCGGCGCGTCGAGCAGCGAGCGGAAGCCCTCGCCCGCCGCGTCCTCGCCCATGTGCTGGCGGCGCATCGCCTCGAACATCCGAAACGCCGTGATCCGCACGGCGGAGCCCCCGCGGTCGACCACGCGCGCGTAGATGCAGTTGAGCAGAAACGTCTTGCCCAGCCCGCCCGCGCCGGTCAGCAGCAGGTTGCGGTAGCGCGTATCCGGAAACCCGTCGGCATACGCCTCGCAGATCTTCCGCGCGACGGCCATCCGGTCGCGCTGGCCGTCCGCCTCGGGAAAGCGCATGAGGTCAAAGCGCTCGAAGCACTGCTCGTCCACGCCGGCCATCGAGCCGTCCTCGTGCTGCCGCGCGCGCAGCCGCGCCTCAAAGCACTCGCAGAAGCGCGACGGCGCGTCGCCGACATAGCCCGTGTCGCGGCAGACCGGACAGCGGTAGCGCATTTCGAGATAGTCCCCCGGCAGGCCGAGCGCCGCGAGCCGCCTGCGGATCTCGGCGTTGTTCGCGATGCCGCGCTGCCGCATCCGCTGGGCGGCGTCGACGCGCGCTTCCCGCGTATCGAGCGCCAGAATCTGCCGCATCGTGCGAAGCGCCAGATCCGCCTGCTCCTCCCGCAGCCGCGCGATTTCGGGATCCCGCCGCGCGGCCTCCTCCAGGCGGGCGTCCTGATCGGCCTCGTCGGCCATGCGCTGCTGCGCGTACTCCTCCAGCAGCGCGCGAATGTGCTCCGAGCGCGTCATGCGCATCCCTCCCCGTGCCCTCTGTTCCCAGCGCGGCGTTCACTTCGCCGCACCGCTGGTCGCCGCGGTGCTCTACGTCATCCGAAATCTTAACCTCACGTGCGGCGCTTGCTTCGCCGCACCGCTGGTCGCTGCGGTGCTCTGCGTCATCTGAAATCGCAGCTTTCCGCGCGGCACTTACTTCGCCGCACCGCTGGTCGCTGCGGTGCTCTGCGTCATCAGAAATCTCCGCTTCCCGCGCGGCGCTCACTTTGCCGCACCGCGGTTTTTCGATCCGTCCGCGCCTTCCGTATCCCACGCGTCCAAATCGATAAACAGCCCATCGTAGTCGCTCTCCGCGTGCGTCCGCTGCTCGTAATTCAGCGCGGGATTCGGCGCGGCAGACGGCCTCGTCCCCGGCGCGGCGGCGCGGCTTCCCCGCTCGGCGCGGGCGGCTTCGACGGTTTCGACGCCGCTCTTGCGCCACGAGGCGAGCAGCTTGTCAATGTAGCGCATCGGCATCTGCATGCCGCGGGCGCACTCGGCGGCGTAGTCGATCAGCTCCGCGGGCGACTCGGCGAGCCAGCGCGCATACTGCTCGAGGTCGCCCATCTGCGGCCGGCGGTCCGAACCGCAGCGCTCCAGCAGCGCGCGCACCCCGGCGGCCAGCCGGCCCTGCTCGCGGATGTAGGCGTCGGCGGCATCGAAGCGGAACAGCCCAAGCTCCGCCCACTTGCCGACCATCCAGCGCAGGTCGTCGAACCGGAGCTTCCGCTTGCGCGCGCACTGCACCGCCGCCAGCCGAACCGTCTCCGGCTCGAAGCCCTCCTGCAGCCGCTCCGCATACCATGCCAGCTGGTCGGGCGTCGGCGCTTCGCGGATGTCCATCTCGCGCAGCGCGGCCTTCAGGCCGTCGAACCGCTCGCCGTCGCCCCTGCGACGGCCCTCGAGCACCCTGTCGAGGTACGCCATCGTGGGCGTGCGCGACTTCGTCGTCTCGGCGCAGGCGGCGAGGATCTCCTCCTGCGTAAACGCCCATTCGACCAGCCACTTCTCCACCAGCTTGAGCTCCTCGGGCGTGGCGGCGCGGCGCAGGCCGAGCTGCTTCGCCACGGCCGAGGCTGCCCGCCGGACGCCCTCGTCGGCCGACATCGCGCGCTCGACGTCCTCGGCGGTGCGCACGCCGCGCTCCGACCACTGCTGGGCGAGCTTGTCCAGCTGGGTAAAGACGCGGTCCGGGTCGGGCTTCCGGGCGCGCGACTTCTTCAGCTGCGCCTCGACCATCTTCAGCACGGCCTCCTGCGTAAATCCCAGCAGGTTCAGCCAGTCGTTCGCCATCTCGTACTGCTTCGGGTGCAGCAGGCAGTCCGGGCCGAACAGCGACTGCAGGTTGGCGTTGAAATCGCGGTACTCGTAATAGTCGCCCTCCATCGGGTCGGCGGTCTCGGCGGCGAAGCGCACCGGCAGCATCGCATAGGCCGGCGGCCGGTCGCTCAGCCGCCGGGCCAGCCCCTGCCGCTCCCAATAGGACATGGCGTTGAGCACGGCCTCCGTGTCCATGTTCAGCGCGCGCGCCATATCCTCCAGATCCTCGCCCAGCTCCGGATGCAGGCTCAGCATCCGCGCATAGAGGTACACGCGCAGAAACCCGTCCGGCGCGGTGGGCAGGTATTCGAGGAGGAACATGTTCTCGATGGGCGTGGCGTCGTAGATCCCCGCCCCTTCGGCAAAGCTGCAAAACGCCATCGGCAGACCCTCTTTCGTAGCATTGCTTCCATCATATCACAAAACCTGTTAAATGACAACTCACGCGGCTGAATTTATTGTTTTACAATGAATTCTTATTGACCCACGTCCGAATCCATGGTATAATTTCCGATAGAATCCACGGGAGGTAACGAGCCATGAACCGAAAACATTCCCTGAATTTGCTGAAACTCGCCTGCGTGCTGACGGCGCTGATGGGCGTGGCGCTGTTCTTCTTCGTCGCGCCGGCCGTCGTAATGGACTATGCCTCGCACCGCGAGCCGCGATTTTGGATCGACCTGATCTACATCTGGATCGTCGGCGCGCTGAGCTTCGCGGCGCTGGGACAGGCGTGGAAGATCTGCGTGGAGATCGGGCGCGACAACACATTCTCCGAAGTCAACGCGCGCGGCCTGGTGCGCATCTCGCGCCTGATGGGCACAGCCTGCGCGCTGATGGCCGTCGGGCTGGCCGTGCTGCTGTTCGGGCGCGGCCAGCCGGAACCGGTGCTCGAGGGGCTGACCGCGCTGGGCGCGCTGATCGCGCTGGTCCTCGCGCTGTTTGCCTCGGCGATGGCGCAGCTCATCCGCGCCGGGGCGGCCCTCAAGGACGAAAACGACCTGACGATCTGAGGAGGCGCGCACATGCTGATAGTCAACCTCGACGTAATGCTCGCCAAGCGGAAGATGAGCGTGACCGAACTCTCGGCGCGCGTGGGCATCACGATGGCGAAC
Source organism: Candidatus Faecivicinus avistercoris (assembly GCA_018716805.1). Classification (GTDB taxonomy): domain Bacteria; phylum Bacillota; class Clostridia; order Christensenellales; family Aristaeellaceae; genus Faecivicinus; species Faecivicinus avistercoris. The sequence goes on from DVJL01000080.1 coordinate 9,884, forward strand.
ATCTCCATTCTGAAAAACGGCAAGGCGAAGGCAATCCGCTTCTCCACGCTGGACGCGATCTGCCGCGCGCTCCAATGCCAGCCGGGCGACATTCTGGAATATCGGGAGGATCCATGACCGCTGCAAACATCCTGCGCTATCTGGCGCACGCCGCGCTGTTCGCGCTCATTGCGGCGGCAATCTGGCTGCCCGCGCGGCGGATCTGGCTGAAACGGCGCGGTACACAGGCGGACTTGCGAATAAAGCAGCGGAACCGGCCTCACCCGCGCCCATCCGACCGGCGCGGGTTTTGCGCGCAAGCGCCCGCCGGAACTGAATGCGCGCACGGACAGCAGGAATCCGGCGCTTCCCGCGCCAATCCGCGAAAGAGCCTGCCGGCCCGCCTCTTCCCGGACGGCGATCCCCGGCAGGAGGCGCTGCTGCTGGCGATGGTCGCCTATCTCGCCGCGCTTGCGGAGATCATCGCGCTGCGCATCGGCCTTGGCCATGCCGCCCGCACGCTGAACCTCATTCCCCTTGAAACCACGCTGGCGCAGCTCCGCGGCGGCGCATGGCCGCTTCTCTACCATTCTCTGGGCAACGTCGGCTGGTTCGTGCCGCTGGGCGCGCTGCTGGCGGCACGAAATCCAAATCTGCGCTTCTGGGCGGCGCTGGGCATTGGCGCGGGCATCTCGGCGGCGATGGAGCTGACGCAATACCTGCTGTCCACGGGCGTGACCGACGTCGACGACGTTTGGCTCAACGCGCTCGGCGCGCTCGCCGGTTGGGCGCTCGTTCGCGGCGGACGGACGCTGCGGCGGCGCATGCGGAGGACATGAGCACCATGGAAGATCGCCCAAATGGGCGGAACCGCGCCCTTTTCAGCGCAGCTCCGGCCGCGCAGCGAACGTTTGCATAGAGAAAACCCGCAATTTCGCGCTTTTGGGCGGCGCGACGTGGAAAATTCGCCGTGCAAAACCGGCGGTAAGGGCACTGAGATTGCATACCCTTCCCCCGGTTTGAAGCGCGCGGACGTTGTTCCCGGCCGCGGAGACCCGGAGCCCGCCGAATGGAAAATTGCACCTTGAACGCCCCGCCAAACGCTGGTATAATGGACGTACAGCGGCAAGCGCGCGGCCATGCGCGGCGCTTACCGCAGACCCTACATCAACGCAAAGGAGCAGTGAGAACATGAGCTCGGATCGATTCACCGAACAGGCGCGCGAGCTCGTCGCCCAGATGACGCTTGAAGAGCGCGCGGCCATGCTGCGCTACGACGCCCCGGCCATTCCCCGGCTCGGAATTCCCGCGTACAACTGGTGGAACGAGGCGCTGCATGGCGTGGCGCGCGCCGGCACTGCCACGGTGTTCCCGCAGGCGATCGGCATGGCGGCGTCGTTTGACCGCGCGCTGATCCGCCGCATGGGCGAGGTCATCGCCACCGAGGGGCGCGCAAAGTACAACGCGCAGTCCGCGCGCGGCGACCGCGACATCTACAAGGGCCTGACCTTCTGGTCGCCCAATGTCAACATCTTTCGCGATCCGCGCTGGGGCCGCGGCCATGAGACGTATGGCGAGGACCCCTATCTGACCGGCGAGCTCGGCGCACAGTTCGTCGAAGCGCTTCAGGAAAAGGACGAAAAGGGCTACATGAAGGCCGCGGCCTGCGCCAAGCACTTCGCCGTGCACTCCGGTCCGGAGAACCAGCGCCACGAATTCAACGCCGTGGTCAGCCAGAAGGACTTCTGGGAGACGTACCTGCCCGCGTTTGAGAAGCTCGTCACCGAGGCGCGCGTCGAGGGCGTGATGGGCGCGTACAACCGCGTCTACGGCGAGCCGTGCTGCGGCAGCAAGCTGCTGCTGCGCGACATCCTGCGCGAAAAGTGGGGCTTTGACGGCTATGTGACCTCCGACTGCTGGGCGATCCTCGACTTCCACGAGCACCACCGCGTGACCGACGACGTGCTCGAGTCCGCCGCGCTGGCGCTGAACAACGGCTGCGATCTGAACTGCGGCGTCAGCTATCCGCACGCCGTCGCCGCCTGCGAGCGCGGGCTGGTCTCCGAAGAGGTCATCACCGAATGCTGCGTGCACGTGATGCGCACGCGGCTGCGGCTGGGGCTGTTTGATCCGGATTGCTCGTTCAACCAAATCGGCTACGAGGCGGTCTGCTGCCCCGAGCACATCGCCGCCGCGCTCGACGCCGCGCGCGAAAGCATCGTGCTGCTCAAAAACGACGGTATCCTGCCGCTCAAGGGCATCCGCTCGCTCGGCGTGGTCGGCCCGAACGCCGCCAACTTCACCGCGCTGATCGGCAACTACCACGGCACGCCGGACCGCGAGGACACGCCGCTCAACGCGCTCGGCGCCGAAGCGGACCGCACCGGATTCCGGCTGCACTACTCGCTCGGCTGCCCGCTCACGCGCGCAAAGGACGAGGACCTTGCGCAGGAGAACGACCGAATCGCCGAGGCGCTGGCCGTGGCGGAGGTCAGCGACGCCGTCGTGCTGTTCCTCGGCCTGGACGAGACGATCGAGGGCGAGGAGCAGGCGCTCGAGGGCGACCTGCCTGGCGGCGACAAGGAGAGCCTGCGCCTGCCCGGCCGGCAGCAGCTGCTGCTGGAAAAGCTCTGCGAGACGGGCAAGCCCGTCGTGCTGGTGATGATGGCCGGCAGCGCGATGGACCTGCGCTATGCCGACGAGCACTGCGCGGCGGTGCTGCAGGCGTGGTATCCCGGCGCGCGCGGCGGCACGGCCATCGCCGACGTGCTGTTCGGTCGCGTGTCGCCGTCCGGCAAACTGCCGGTGACGTTCTATCGCTCGACCGAGGATCTGCCGTCCTTCACCGATTACGCCATGGACAACCGCACCTACCGCTATTATCGCGGAGAGGCGCTGTATCCCTTCGGCTATGGTCTGGGTTACGCCGACATCCACCTCGACGAGGCGAAGCTGTCCGACGGGGGCGAATCCGTCGCCGCGCGCCTCACAAACCGCTCCGGCATCGCCGGCGCGGAGGTCGTTCAGGTGTACGTCCGCGACGAGCAGAGCCCCTTTGCGCCGCGCAACCCCGTGCTGTGCGGCTTCGAGCGCGTCGCGCTGGCGCCGGGAGAGACGCGTGAAGTGCGCATTGCGCTGGACAAGAACGCGCGCACGGTAGTCAACGACGCCGGCGAGCGCGTGCCCGGCAGCGGACATTGCACCTTCTACTGCGGCTTCAGCCAGCCCGACGCCCGCAGCGAATCCCTGACCGGCAAGCCCTGCATCCGGCTGTAACCACAGCCCGCGATCCTCTGAAAGACAATGCGCCCCGGGCGG
>DVJL01000081.1 GCA_018716805.1 Candidatus Faecivicinus avistercoris
GCATGTCGCCGTACTCAATGCCGTTGTGCACCATCTTGACGAAGTGCCCCGCGCCGCTCTCTCCGACCCAGTCGCAGCAGGGCTCGCCGCCGACGTGGGCGCAGATCGCCTGGAAGATCGGCTTGACCAGCGGCCATGCCGCTGCCGAGCCGCCGGGCATCATGCTCGGCCCCTTCAGCGCGCCCTCCTCGCCGCCGGACACGCCGGTGCCGACGTAGAGCAGCCCCTTCGATTCGACGTACTGGCAGCGGCGGATCGTGTCCGGGAAGTGGGAGTTGCCGCCGTCAATGATGACGTCGCCCGGCTCGAGGTGCGGCAGGAGCTGCTCGATGAAGTCGTCGACCGGCTGCCCGGCCTTGACCATCAGCATGACTTTGCGCGGCTTTTCGAGCAGTTCGCACAGCTCGGCGACGCTCTTCGCGCCGGCGATGTTCTTGCCCTTCGCGCGGCCGGCGAGGAAGCGCTCGGTCTTCTCGGCCGTGCGGTTGTAGACGGCCACGGCAAAGCCGTGGGATTCCATGTTCATCACGAGGTTTTCGCCCATTACGGCCAGTCCGATCAGGCCGATGTCCGCTTTTCGCATGGGAATTCTCCTTTCCACGTCGGTCAGCGCTTGACGCGCGCGTTGCCCTTCCAGACGCTCATGACCTGCTCCTCATCGGCGGGCGAGGCGTAGTCCTCGAGCATCGTAACCGCCATCGCGCCGGTCGCCCAGCCGAAGTGCAGGCAGTCCTCTGCCGGCCAGCCCTTCAGCAGGCCGTACAGCAGGCCGCCGACGAAGCCGTCCCCGCCGCCGATGCGGTCGAGCACGCGGATGCGCCGCGGCTCGGCGACGTGCCACTGCCCCCGGTCGAACAGTATCGCGCCCCAGAGGTGCTCGTTTGCGTCCACGACCTCGCGAAGCGTCGTGGCGCACATCGCCGCGTTCGGATACGCCTCACGCACCCGGCCGATCATCTCGCGGAAGGAGTCGATTTTCCCCGCGAGGTCTCGGCCGCCGGCCTCGGGTCCTTCGATGCCCAGCGCGAGCTGGAAGTCCTCCTCGTTGCCGATCAGGATGTCCGCGCGCCGCGCGATGCCGGAGAAGATCTCGCGCAGTTCGGCCTCGCGCCCCTTCCAGAACGACGCGCGGTAGTTCAGGTCGAAGCTGACTCGCGCACCGGTTGCGTGCGCGCGCTCGGCCAGCGCAAGGCACAGCTCGCCCGTCGTGGGCGACATCGCCGCGAACAGGCCGGACAGGTGGACGATCTCCACGCCCTCCTCGCGGAAGATGCGGTCGAGGTCGAAGTCCTGCGCGCAGACGGTGCGGCCGACCTCGCCGGCGCGGTCGTTGTACACGCGCGGGCCGCGCGGGCCAAAGCCGGTGTCGGCGATGTTGAACTGGTGGCGCACGCCCCACGGGCCGTCCGGCTCGATCTCCGGCCCCTCATAGGCGATGTTCCGCCGGCGCAGCTCGCCCTTGATGTAGGCGGCGATCGGGCTGCCCTTGACGAAGCGCGTCAACGCCTTGACGGACATCCCGAGCGAGGCCGAGACGTTGAGCACGTTCGTCTCCGCACTGGTCGCCTGCATCTGGTAGAGGTTGCCCGTGCCCACGGGCTGCCGGTTCGCGGGCGTGATCCGGACGCCCATCGAAGTCGCGGTCAAAAGCTGGTATTTTGCCATAATCTCCCTCCTGAGCCCGGCGGCGCTGCCGGGCATTTTTCCTGTTCACTGAATTCGACCGTCCCCGCCGCGATTCCTGCCTTGGGACGCAAATTTGCATGGAAGCGAGGGAAATCATTTCCGGATTGTTCTGCATTGGATTCCCAGCAGATTCAACCGCGGAGGGATTTGCGCGTTGACGTGTGCGCGGCGGACGTGTTATAATGAAGTGAAGTTCGCACGAGGGCGCGCGTGACGGATGTGTTTGCACCGCACTTGTGCCCTGTGCGCCATCGCGCGGAGAATCGCCATTCGGCGAAGGATTGTTCGATCAAGGAGCTCAACCGGCGCACTGCGCGTCATCGCGCTGGAAACCGCCGTCCGGCGAGAAGGGCAGTTCAGCCGAGGAGCGCAATCTGCGCCCTGTGCGCCATCGCGCGGAGAACCGTGCTTTGCGGGTGCGTTTCATTGGGGAGGAGGCCGACATGCGGCATGCGTATCTGATCATCGCCCACGCGCAGTGGGATCAGCTCGAGCGGCTGCTGCGGCTGCTCGACCATCCGGACAACGACCTCTACGTCCACATCGACCGCAAGGCGCGCGACTGCCCGGTGGACCGGCTGCGCGCGGCGGTGCGGTCGTCGGGCGTCGAGATCGTCCAGCGGTACCGCATCTACTGGGGCAGCTTCGAGATGGTCGAGGCGACGCTTCTGCTGCTCGAAATGGCGCGCAGGCGCGGCTACGGCTACTACCACCTGCTCTCCGGCATGGACATGCCCACGCGGCCGCAGGCGGAAATCCATGCATTTTTTGCGCAGAATGCCGGGAAGGAGTTCGTCGAATTCTCGACCGACGCAAGCCGGGAGGCCAACCGCGAGGTCGGGCGGCGCGCGCGGCTGTACCATCTGTTCATGCACTTCAGCCGCAGGTTTCGCCTGCGTCCGCTCAACTGGGCGTTCCGGCAGGCCGACCGCGCGTGCCTGCTGGTTCAGATGCTGTTGGGCGTCGACCGGCTCAGGCGCTTTCCAGGGCTGGAGGTGCGCTACGGCTCGTCGTGGTTCAGCATCACCGACGAGCTGGCGGCGTGCGTGCTGGAGCGCTCAGATTGGATCCGCGAGGTGTTTCGCTTTGCCAACAGCGCCGACGAGCTGTTTTTGCAGACGGTCGTGCACAACACGCCGTTTCGCGATCGTCTGTACCACCCGGAGTACGACGGCAGCTGTCTGGCCAACCAGCGCCTGGTGGACTGGAAGCGCGGGCGAAACGGCAGCCCCTACACCTTCCGGCTGGAGGACTTTGACCAGATCCGCGCAAGCGGCTGCATGTTTGCGCGAAAGTTTTCGATGGATGCTGACCGCGCGCTCGTCGACCGCATGACCGAGCTGGCCGGCGGCGCGCCGGGGCCATCCAACCGCAAATCGCAGGGGGAGTGAATATGCCGCTGTTTGATACCGATGTTCAAGAATTGAAAAACAAAGTGCTGCGCGAGGTGGCCCGGCTGGCGTTTGACGACGCGCTGACGCCGGAGAACACGCTGTCCATCGCGGAGAAGATCATCCCCGAGGGCAAGCCGACCATGCGCTGCTGCATCTACAAGGAGCGCGCGATCATCAACCAGCGCGTGAAGCTGGCGCTGGGCGGCAATCCGGACGACCCGAACGTCGTGGAAGTGCTGCCCATCGCGTGCGACGAGTGCCCCGTGGAGGGCATCATGGTGACGCAGGCGTGCCGTGGCTGCATCGCGCACCACTGCGTCAACGCCTGCCCGAAGAACGCGATCTCCATCGTCGACCGGCACGCCGTGATCGACCACGAGAAGTGCGTCGAGTGCGGCCGCTGCGCGGCGGCCTGCCCGTACTCGGCCATCATCAAGCAGACGCGGCCGTGCATCCGCGCGTGCAAGCCGAAGGCACTGTCGTTCGACAAAGTGACGCAGAAGGCGTCCATCGACCCGGAGAAGTGCATCTCCTGCGGCGCGTGCGTCTACCAGTGCCCGTTCGGGGCGATTTCGGACAAGTCCTACATCACGCAGGCGGCGAAACTGCTGCGCGAATCGGAGGGCAACAAGAAATACCGCGTCTACGGCGTGATCGCGCCGTCGGTCGCGGGGCAGTATGCCGACGTCGACGTCGGCCGCGTGATGGCGGGCATCCTGCAGCTGGGCTTCTACTATCTGGTCGAAGCGGCGTGGGGCGCGGACTTCGTGGCCTATCTGGAGGCAGAGGAGCTGGCGGAGAAGAAGTTCCTGACCTCGTCGTGCTGCCCGGCGTTCGTGTCGTTCATTCAAAAGAACTATCCCTCGCTGGTCGGCAACGTCTCGACCAACCTCTCGCCGATGGCGCACATGGCGATGCTGATCCGCAGGCGCGACCCGAACGCGAAGATCATCTTCATCGGCCCGTGCATCGCCAAGAAGGCCGAGACGCTCTACGGCCCGGCCGGACAATACGTCGACTGCACGATCACCTTCGAGGAGATGCAGGCGATGTTCGACGCGAAGGGCATCGATCTGAAATCGCTCAGGCCGGTCAAGCTCGACCGCGCGAGCTACTACGGCCGCGTGTTCGCCCGCTGCGGCGGCCTGGCCACGGCGGTGGAACAGGCGCTGCGCGAACAGGGCGTGACCGAGGACCAGTTCAAGCTCAGGGCCGTGTCGTGCAGCGGCATTGGGGACTGCAACGTCGCGCTGCTCAAGGCGTCGAAGGGCAAACTCGAGGAGAACTTCATCGAGGGCATGGCCTGCGAAAACGGCTGCATCGGCGGCCCCGCCTGCCTGAGCCACAGCGCGCGCAACCGAATGCAGTTCAACAAATACGAGAATTCCGAAACCGAGCGCACCATCTCCAGCGCCATCTCCGAGTTCGACCTCGAGGTCAGCCCGGACCTCTCCGGCGCCCCCTCCGTGCTGGATCCGGAGGCCGATCCGGACTGAGAGGGAGAAATAAAACAGAGCCATCCTTTTGGATGGCTCCGTTTGGTTTTCGTGGTTTTACTGGATTTCGATCGTCCGGCCGGACAGCTTCTGCTGCGCCTTCTCCTTCGGAAGCGTCAGCTTCAGCACGCCGTCCTTGAACTCGGCCGTGATGCCGTTCTCCTCGATGCCGTCCAGGTTGAACGACCGGCTCGAGCGGCCATAGCGGCG
>DVJL01000082.1 GCA_018716805.1 Candidatus Faecivicinus avistercoris
ACCGCGCGACGGTGATCTCGCTCAGGCCCAGCTTGCGCGCGATGACCGCGACCTGTGCGCGCACGGCGTCGCGGGAGTCGTCCTCCATTGCGGGGTAGACGCCGGCGGGGTCGTAGTTCAGCTCGGTCTCCACGGCGGACAACTCCGCAAAGCAGTCCTGCCAGCGCAGGGCGTCGATCAGGCGCTTGTTGGCGAGAATGTTGTCCAGCCGCATCAGCGCCACGGACGACTGCTCGTGCGCGCGCCGGACGGCCTGCTCCGGGGTGCAATCCATCTCTGCGAGCGCCCGCTCCAGCGCGGCGCGGCGCGGGGCGTCCTCGCGCTCGGTCAGCAGCCGGAGCGCGTGTTCGTAAAACGCAGGCCCGTGGCCCCGCAGCCCGACGGCCGCGCCGTTGGCCCAGCGCTCGGCCAGTTCGCGCTCGTGCGCGATGTCCAGCGCGATCTCCGCCGTGCCGAGCCACGCATGCGTCAGCGCAATGCGCATGGCCTCGGGGACGGCCCAGAGTTCGGCCATCAGCAGCGGCTGAACGTCGTCGAACGATGCGAGCGCCAGCAGCAGCCGGTCGCGCGTCAGCCGAAGGTCGCCCGCGCCGCAGAGCGCGTCGAGCACGCGTCCGATGCGCGCGCGTCCATCGGCGGCGGGCAGGACGCGCACGCCGTCCAGCCGCGCCTGAACGGCGCAGGATTCCATCAGCCGCGCATCCTGTGCCAGCCGTTCCAGCGCCGCGCCGCCATCGGCGCACCGGCGCCGCATCGCTTCCGATTCCCGGCAGACGCCGCGCGCCGCGCGAAGGCCGGCCTGCGAGAGCCTCAGCCGCGCACGGCCGCTGGCGCGCAGATTGACCGCCAGGGTGCGCATCCTGCGCGCCAGCGCGAAGTCGTCCGGCTCGCCGGCCGCGCCGCGATGTGGGCGAAGCAGATCGTTCCAAACGGAGATCCGATTCATATCCGTTCCTCCTGCAAATCCATAGAATACCTTCAGTATGCACCGTGAAATGGCAGATCATGCCGGGAACGGGGCGGAAAAGCGCGCAAAAATGCCCCGGCGGGCTTTTCCGCCGGGGGTGATGGGGATTTCCAGAAAGGATTAAGCGGCGTCGTCCTCGGCCGCCTCGGCAATCGAGGGAACGAAGGGCTCCCACTCGACGAGGTCGCCGGTGCCGACGGTGTAGCGCAGCGTGTTCGTGTTGGCGATCATGTACCACGTCAGCTCGTCGTACATCAGGTTCGCGTCCTCGAGGGCCTGCTCCTGAAGGTCGATGGTGTAGGCGGTGATGGACTCCGCGGCGGCGGCCGGGTCGGTCTCATACAGCGCCAGCGTCTCGGCCAGCACGTCCGGATAGGTCTCGATCAGATCCTGTTCGACGCTGTGCCAGTAGGCGCGCACGCCGGTGCCGTAGTGGTAGCGATCCTGCTCGCTCAGCGCGCACAGGCGCTTGAAGCAGACGTGCGGGATGTCGGGGTTGTAGCCCGTCTCCTCGGGGGAGTACTTGTACGACTCGGCGACGTCGGTGATCAGGTTGGACAGCGGCAGGTAGACCGAGTGCTCGGCATTGGCCAGGCAGGTCCACGTCACGCAGGACATCGCGGCCGGCAGATCGTCGTAAATCTGGATCGCGCCGACGTTGACCTGGCGCTCGGTTGCGATGACGCGCTGGTCGATGCGGCCGGAGGTCTCCGGGCACCACTCAGTGCCTTCGTAGCGGGAGCGGGTCATCTCAAAGACCTGTTCGAGCGTGATCGGCTCGTCGGGCTGGTAGAATAGGTCGTAGCGCTTCGTGCGCTCATACTCGCCGGCGGTCGACGGGGCGAACAGCACGTGGCCGTACCAGGTGCGGCGATTGTTTGCGTTGGTCAGGCTGTCGTTGCCGGAGTAGGTGGCGAACAGGTCCATCAGGCCGTCCTCGGTGTAGACGGCCAGGCCGGCCTCCTCGGGCATGGAGAACAGCTCGTCGGAGTAGAGCACGTCTTCGCTCTCCGGATCGACGGCGCCCAGCATGAACTCGTTGCCGAACACGGCGACGCAGTCCTCGGGCATCTTCACCGCGCACCACTGATGGCCGGTGTAGGTCTCCATGTACCACGCCTCGTTCTGATCGGCGATCAGGATGGTGTTCTGTTCGGAGTTGCCGATCGTCTCGATGACCTCGGCCAGCAGCTCGACGCCTTCGCGGGCGGTGGTGCAGCAGGCGCCGATCAGGCCGCACAGCCAAGTCTCGCTCAGGCCGTTTTCGACCGTGGGATCGAGCGCGGCGATCTCGTCGCGGACGTAGCAGGTAATGGATCCGGTCACCGCGACGCCCATCTCATTGGCGACCGCGTTCTGCCAGCGGCCGTCCAGGAAGGGCGTGGCCGTGTACTGATAGGTCGTATCCGGCAGGGGCCAGCTTGCCTCGTCGGAAATCGTCATGACGCGGCCGGGTTCGTTCTCGACGCGCGGAACGACGATCTGCATGCCTTGCGCGGTCGTCCATGCGTCGACCGTGTGGCCGATGATCGTCGTGCCGTCGGCGCTGGCTTCCTTGCCGACGTAAAAGCCGGTACAGGCGAGCGCGCTCGAGCCCGTGAACGTCGCGAGGACGACGAGCAGGCAGACAAGTCTCTTCATCGCGTGTGACATAGGATCTCCTCCAATCGAATTTTGCCCAGACCGCGTGTGGATTGTGCAGCGAAAATCGGCGTGCAGGGGAGAAAATGGCTTCCTCGAAATCCATTTTTTCCCGCATGGAGGAATTTCACCGGCAGCCTCCGCGCGTGGCGGCTGTGCGTTCGGCAGCCTTTCCGGCGATACTTTCAGAAGATGATGCAAGCATGAATTACATTTCTTGCAAATCTACCGAAAATTAGCCAGAAAAAGCGACCTTGGAGCAATTATAAACCTCGAATCTGTCATTTTCAAGTGATGCAATGATTTTTAACAAAAAGAACAGCACATTGCATGAAATACGGGTTCCACCAGACCATGAAACAACGAAAACGGGAAAATCTTGCGCATAAATATTTACATTGAAAGAATAAATATGCGCATCACGCCGGCTCTGGACAAAATGTTACTTAAATATTTCAGATGTTTCCAAATGAGGAAGAGTTCCTAACACCTGACGCCCAAGCCTTTACCATGGCAGGAAATGGGTTTACAATAGATGTTGCAATATGTTGGATTTTGTCACATCAGGTCGACACGAAGGACGTGGTGAGGTTGCCCAATCGCGTAAAGGGGCGGAAGCCGGCCGGTAAGGCTCAGGCGAAGCGCGCGCGCAGGCGCGTGCCGGCGCAGAGCGTATTGGCGGCAGTGTTTACGGTTCTGTTTCCGCCGGCGGGCGTGCTGCTGACGTGGCGCAGCCGCTGGCAGCCGCTGACGAAGTATGCGATGACGGCCGTCGCGGTGGCGGTGATGGCTGTCGCAGTGTTGGTGTTGCCGCCGACGGATGCGCAGACGCCCGGCGGCATCGAATTGGTCGGCGTCGATCCGGAGGCGGAGATCTATGGCCCTGCACTGCCGACGGCCATGGTCACGGGCTATACGGCGTCCTCGACCTCTTCCATATTCGCGCAGGACGTGGAAGACGATACGGTGTATGTTTATGCGGCGGATGATGGCGAATGCTATCACCTCTACGACTGCAAATTTGCCTATGCCAGTTCGCGCCGTCTGACGGTCTACGAGGCGCACTATCTGGGCTATACTCCCTGCGGGCTGTGCAATCCGCAGGCCTATGAAGGCTGACGGTTGCGCGGAACGATGAGGAGCCGCTCCATTTGGAGCGGCTCCTGCGTTTTTTCCGTTTCGTATTTTTCAGGTTTCAAAGGACACGGTTTTGCCGTGCCTGTGGG
>DVJL01000083.1 GCA_018716805.1 Candidatus Faecivicinus avistercoris
ATCCTTGGCAGCTATCTGTCCAAGACGTACATGGAGACCAAGCGCCGTCCGCAATATTTTGTCAAGGAGACGGAAGCGTCCGTGCGCAGCAAAAGGGCAGAACAAGACGGCGAAACCGCCCTGAAGGGCGCATGACGAGAGAAAGCCACGATTTCAGGCGACCCGTCTTTACAAAGTGTTTTGCGTTGAGCGGCGCAGAAGTCCAGAATTGACAGCGGCAAAGCGACGAAAAAGAGATCGGAATTGCTCTTGCCGGAACAAAAAAGACCGCCCGAAGCCGGATTTGGCTTTCGGGCGCTTTTTCAGGCGTCTTTGTCGGCCGCAGGCAGCCGGCTGATCGCAATGGCCAGCACCGCCAGCACGGCGAACAGGCCGAGGTTGACGTAGAACGGAAACCGCAGCGACCGCTGCGCCAGCATTCCGACCAGCGACGGGAACAGCGAGACGACCAGCGCGACGGTGGCGTAGACCATGCCGACGATTCGCGCGCGCTCGTCCTCCTCGGCGTTGATGAACACCAGCGAGCCGGTGACCGGGCCGAGCACCGCCACGGCGATGGCCTCCAGCGCGACGGACAGCACCAGCGCCGGCACGCGCACGGGGCCGAGCGGGATGAGCAAAAGTGCCTGCGAGAGCGCAAATGCGGCCAGCGACGCGAGCATCGGCCAGCGGATCGACTGATAGCGGATCTTTGCCACCAGCAGGAAGCTGCAGCACATCGTGACGAGCGATTTGAACGTCACGAACAGCGATACGTCGCCCTCGCGAATGCCGAGCACGTCGCAGATGTAGAGCGACCAGTAGTTGCCGTTCAGCGTCGTCACCAGCATGTAGAGCGAAAGGATGGCCAGCGTCAGCAGCATGCGCTTTTCGCGGATGATGCGCAGGTAAATGTCCTTGCACTCCCACAGCATCTTGAAGATCGACTGGTTCTTCGTCGCCTCCATGCGGCGCAGGCCGTTGCGCGTCTCGGTGCCCCAGTAGTAGAGGATCCAGAATTTTGCCGTCATCGATACGCACGCGAAGCCGTACAGCACGCGCATCGTCGGAACGACGCCGAACGCATCCACCGCGAATTTGGAAAGCGGGGCGACGAACGCGGCGATCAGCCCCATGATCTGCGACAGGGAGTTCAGCGCGATGGCCTGATCCTTCTCGGCGTCCTCGATCAGCAGCAGGTACCATGAGTTCTCCGTGATGCGCCACATGCCGTTGAACACCGCGGCCACGGCGAACCACGTAAAGTTCTGCGAGAGCATCCACAGCAGTTCCGGCACGCTCCAGCTCAGCGTGTCAAAAATGACGGTGCACTTGCGGCGGCCGAGCTTGTCCGTCAGCACGCCGGAGAGCACGGCGCAGATCATCTGCGAGACCATCGTGATCGACGTGATATAGCCGATCTCGGCATAGCTCAGGCCGATCGCCGTCATAAACAGCGTCACATAGGGGAGATAGAGGGTGTATGGGATGCCCCAGAGCGGTTCCACCCAGATACATGCGCGAGGATTGCCCTTCAGAGAAAACAGCACGTCGAGCAGGGCATTCCTCCGAAGCCTTTCGGTCAGCTTTTTCATTGGTGCCGATGTCTCCTTTTTCCATGAAAAGGTGGGGGAAAATTAAAACAGAGTGGAAATCCAGTTCGCGATGGGATAGTAGGCGCAGGGGACGAGGATCGCCGGCAGCATGTTGCCGACGCGGATGCGCTCCTTCATGACGCCCAGCATGTTCAGTCCCAGCGCCATGATGAGGATCGAGCCGACGGCGGAGATCTCCGTGATCAGCGCGTCGGTCAGAAACGGCGCGAGCACCCCGGCCAGCAGCGCGATGCCGCCCTGGTAAATCGTCAGCGGGATCGCCGAAAACACCACGCCGATGCCGAACGACGAGGCGAAGATGACCGCCGATACGCCGTCCAGCGCGGCCTTTGCCAGCAGCGTGTCCGCCGAATTGGACAGCCCGGCCTCCAGCGAGCCGACGACCGCCATCGATCCGACCATGAACAGCAGCGTCGCGTTGACAAAGCCGGAGGCAAATCCTGCGTCGCCGCGGGCGAAGCGCCGCTGTGCCCATTCGCCCAGATGGTCGATGCCGCGTTCGATGCGCAGAAACTCGCCCAGAATCGATCCAACGACCGCCGACAGGATGACGACCAGCACGCTCTGCGTTTCCAACGCGCCGCTTAAGCCGATCAGCAGCACGCACAGCGCAAGCCCGGCGTTGATCGTCTGCCGGTATTTTTCGCGAATGCCGCCGCGCAGCAGCGTGCCCAGCAGGCCGCCCGCCACGACCGTCGCAAAATTCACCCAAACTCCAAGCATTCTTCTGCCTCCCTGCGGCGTCCGGACATCCGGCAGCCGCTGAATCTCGCGCGAAGAGGAACCTGTCCGAGGAGATTATCTGCTCTGTTCGGACGACTGGCGCTCAGCCGGCGCGTCCCTGCGCAGGGGATCCCCCGGCGTCGAACGCGCCCATCCGCGCCGCGTGGAACAGAAATTGCTGCACCAGCCCTGCCTCCGGCCCGAACATCGCCCTCGCCCGCGCGGCGACTTCGCCGCGGCGCGCGGATTCGATGCCGAACCAACCGGCCATCAGCCGCCTGACCCAGACGTCCACCGGAAACGCTTCCGCGTGCCGGCAGCCGAACAGCAATGCGCAGTCGGCGACCTTGTCGCCCACGCCCGGCAGTTGGACGAGCATTCGGTGCGCGTCCTCGACGTCCATCCCGCGCAGCGCGTCCAGCGGAAATCCGCCGGCCACCGCGCGCGCAGTCCCGATCAGGTAGGGCGCACGATAGCCCATGCCGAGCGCGCGGAGTTCCGCTTCTGTGCAGGATGCAAGGCGCTCGGGCGAGGGCAGTCCGCGCAGCGCGCCCCGCGGCGTTTCAAAGGCGGGGCCGCAGGCGGCTGCCAGCGCATCGCACAGCTTGCGGATGCGGGAGACGTTGTTGTTTGCAGAGAGGATGAACATCACCAGCACGTCCCAGACCGGCTGGTTGAGCACCCGCAGCCCGGGATACCGCGCGATCGCGCGCTGTGCCGCCGGGTAGCCCGAACACGCTTCGGCCAGCTGTCCGTAATCGCGGTTGAGGTCGAGATAGTCGCGCGCGGCGGCAGGGTCGATTCCGACGGCGTGCAGTTCGCCGCCTTCCTGCCAGAGCCAGACGGGGCGGTCGCCGATCACGGCGCCGAACGCATCGCCCGCTTTGACCCAGCGGAAGCACTGCGCGCTGTCGATCAGCGTCAGCTGAAGGTCGGTTTCCTCGTTGCCGATGTATGCCATGCCGGTTTTCTCCTCTGCGTCCTTTGGCCTGCAAGAAAAGCGTGCCGAAAACGACACGCCTTTTTGGATTCCCATGGACGGCATTTGCCGCGCCAATGTGGACTTATTCCGCCGCAACTTCGGTCTTGGGATAAATGCTGACCTGCTTGCGGGTCTTGTCGTAGCGCTCGAACTTGACGATGCCGTCCATCTTCGCGTACAGCGTATCGTCGTCGCCGATGCCCACGTTCTTGCCCGGGTGGAACTTCGTTCCGCGCTGGCGAACGAGGATGTTGCCCGCGAGCACAAACTGACCATCCGCGCGCTTCACGCCCAGGCGCTGCGCGTGGCTGTCACGGCCGTTGCGGGAGGAACCCATTCCCTTCTTATGCGCGAAGAGCTGAAGATTCATCATGAACATGTGTTTTCCCTCCGTTCTTCGATGATGATGCGGACATTTCGGGGATAGCCCCGCTCGATTGCCCGGAGTCCTTCCAGCAGCGTCACGAGCAATAGCTGCGCTTGGGACAGCTGCGATGGGGTGACGTCGGGCTTGAATTCAACTTCGAGAAGCGCCGGCCGATCGCTGATCCGGGCGCGAACCGGCGCGCAGAGGACGTTTTCCAATCCATTGAGCGTCGATTGCGTCAGGGCAGAGACTGCCGCGCAGACAATGTCCACCCCTGCGCGCGCGTATCCCGTGTGCCCTTCGGTTCGATAGCCGACATAGGCGCCGTCTGACCGCCGGAAAAACGTGACGGTCGTACCATGGAAGGACATCAGGCGTTGATGGCCGTGATCTCAACCTTGGTGTAGGGCTGGCGATGGCCCTGCTTCTTGCGCTCGTTCTTCTTGGCCTTGTACTTATAGACGACGATCTTCTTGCCCTTCACCTGGGCGAGAACCTTGCCTTCCACCTTCGCTCCGGCCACCGTGGGCGCGCCGATCTTGGTCGCTTCACCGTCTCCGACGAGAAGAACCTGATCGAAAGTAACCGCCTCGTCCGCCTGAGAGTCGATCTTCTCGACGAAGATCACGTCGCCCTGCTGAACACGGTACTGCTTGCCACCGGTCTGAATGACTGCGTACACGCGTTGCACCTCCTATGCTAAAATCTCGCCGGAAACCGGCTGCATTGACATGCATTTGAAGCCGTTTCCGAGCGGCTTACCCCAGAATTATACACGCCCCGCGGGCAAATGTCAATCGCCGCGGCGCAAATTTTCATCTTTCCCGCAAAATATAACATTTTTATGGCGAATCGGGCGGGCATGCCGCGTCAGTTCTTCGCCTCCATGCGGGCGAGTTCGGCGGCCGCCGCGCGATAGCCGGAGACCAGGCGGTCCGGATCGAAGAGCACGACGGAGCCAAACGGCGCGCCCAGCAGCGTCTCGATGGCGTCGCGCGCGGCGCCGAGCAGATCGGCGATGCCGATCACGCATTCGGGATTGTCCGCGCCCTCGGCCAGCAGCCTGCATGCCTCGTCGGAGGCGTCGTTGGCGAGGTTCAGGACCATCCAGCCCATCTGCCCGGGATGGCGGATGAAAAAATCTCCGGACTCGATGCCGGCGCGCAGCACGTCCTCCATGCGCGGCGACAGCTGGGCGAGCAGCAGGCTGCGGATGTGGTCGCGGATGCGCACGTCGCGGTCGATATAGCAGACCTTCAGCATCATCGCCACGAAGGGAGCATCATCGCGCTCGAGGATGTTCACCGCGCGCAGGAGCAGGTTCAGCCGGTCGATCGGGCGCGGCCTGTTCGCGAACAGATCCATGCCGAGGCGGTCGAGCCGCGCAGAAATGCGGTTGACGCAGATCTCCTCCAGCACGGCTTCCTTCGATGGAAAGTGGTGGTAAAAACCGCCCTTGGACAGCGAGAGCGCGTCGAGGATGTCCTGAACAGACGTCCGGTCATAGCCGCGCTCAAAGAAGAGCATCTCAGCGGCCTTGAGAATGCTGCTTCGCTTCAACTCGCCCTTTTTCACGACGATCGCGCCCCTTTCTCACCTATTATAGCAAAACAAACGAAAGTCTGTCAATCGCGATGCCTGCGTGATGAGGTCGGTTTTTTGCCGGTTTTCCCGGAAACGCGGCCGGAAGACGAAATTTTTCCACCACCTGCGGTCTTTTTTGGCAGCGACTTACGCGGTTTTCCCGATGCCTTGGGATTTTTTCCACCGTCTCCGGTCTTTTTTGCGCCTTTTTCGCGCGCGATCAGCCGGGGCGGCACGAGGCATTCCCGGCCAAAGCCGATCAGGTCCTCCCGCCCCGCCCTGCGCAGTGCGGCGAGGACAAGCGCATGATTCTGCGGCTTGTTGTACTGCATCAGCGCCCGCTGCATGGCCTTCTCGCGCGGGTCGCGCGGCACATAGACGGGCTTCATGTCGCGCGGATCGATGCCGGTGTAAAACATCGCGGTCGACAGCGTGCCGGGCGTGGGATAGAAGTCTTGCACCTGATCCGGATGCTGGCCGGTGCGCTTCATGTAGAGCGCCAGCGCAATGGCGTCGTCAAGCGTGCAGCCGGGATGGCTGGACATGAAATAGGGAACGAGGTACTGCTTCAGTCCGGCGCGCTCGTTGGCCTGCTTATACCGCTGGACAAAGCGGTCGTAGACCTCCGCCGGCGGCTTGCCCATGTACTTCAGGGCGTTTGGGCTGACGTGTTCGGGCGCGACCTTGAGCTGGCCGGAGACGTGGTGGCGGACCAGCTCGTCGAGGAAGTCGCCGCGCCGGTCGGCGAGCACATAGTCGTAGCGGATGCCGGAGCGGACAAACACCTTTTTCACACCCGGCAGCGCGCGGAGCGACCGGAGGATGTCGACGAATTCCCGGTGGTCGGCGATCAAATTCTTGCACGGCGACGGGAACAGGCACTGGCGGTTCTTGCACGCGCCGGACTTAAGCTGCTTTTCGCAGGCCGGATGGCGGAAGTTGGCGGTCGGTCCGCCGACGTCGTGGATGTAGCCCTTGAACCCGGGCTGTTCGGTCAGCAGCCGGCCCTCGGCGAGGATGGATTCGCGGCTGCGCGAGGTCACAATGCGGCCCTGGTGGAATGTCAGCGCGCAGAAGCTGCATGCGCCGAAGCAGCCGCGCACCGCGGCGATGGAGAAGCGCACCTCGTCGATCGCCGGCACGCCGCCGTCGTCCGCATACATCGGGTGCCAAGTGCGGACGTAGGGGAGGGCGTAGACGACGTCGAGTTCCGCCTGCGAAAGCGGCAGGTCGGGGACGTTTTGCAAAAGGTAGCGCTTCTGATGCTTCTGCGCGATGGGCCGGCCGCGCACCGGATCCTGCTCGGCATACTGCACGGCGAACGCGCGCGCATAGGCCGTCCGGTCTCCTGCGACGGTTTCAGAGGACTCGATCTCCAGAAAACCCTCCGGGATCTCGCCCGCCATGACGCACGTCCCGGGAATGCGCATCTGCGAAAACGGCTTTTCCCCGCGCATCCATTCGGCGACGCGGAGGATCGCTCGCTCGCCCATGCCGAACATCAGCACGTCCGCGCCGCTGTCGACCAGAATCGAGTTGCGCACGCGGTCGTCCCAGTAGTCGTAGTGCGCGAAGCGGCGCAGCGAAGCCTCGACGCCGCCGATGGCGATGGGCACATCGGCATACGCCTCGCGAATGCGGTTGCAATAGACGATCGTCGCGCGGTCGGGGCGCCGGCCGGCCTTGCCGCCGGGGGAATAGGCGTCCTCGCTGCGCGGCTTCTTCGCGGCGGTGTAGTGGTTGACCATCGAGTCGATGACGCCGGCGGTGACCAGAAAGCCGATCTTCGGCCGGCCAAACCGGCGGAAGTCCTCGCAGGTGTGCCAGTCCGGCTGCGGCAGCATCGCCACGCGATAGCCGGCGCGTTCGAGCACGCGCGAGATGATCGCCAGCCCAAACGACGGATGATCGACGTAGGCGTCGCCGGTCACATAGACGAAGTCGGGCGCGTCCCAGCCGCGCTCGCGCATTTCCCGCCATGTGACGGGGAGAAAGTCATGATTCATGGGATTCCTCCGTGGATTCGCCGGCGGGCGCCAGCGCGTCGAAGTCGGCGACCACGCCGCGCATGACCTTGACGGCATTGCCGAGCAGTTCCTCGGGCGCGGCCCTGCGCCGGGTGTAGACCAGCGTCGGCGGGTTGCCGCCCTGCACGGTCAGCTCGGGGTGCTGTTTCACGGCGGTCAGCACGCGGACGAGGTCGATGTCCGCCGCAATCGAGAACCGCATCATCAGCGCGTCGCCCTTGCAGGTCACATAGTCGATACCCATGCGCGCGCACAGTGCGCGCAGCTGCGCGATGTCGATCAGGTTCATGACCGGGCGGTTGGGGTCGCCAAAGCGGTCGATTAGCTCCTCGATCAGGTCTTCGCGGGATTCGTCGGTGCGGATCGACGCGATCTTCTTGTACATCTCGACGCGCAGGAGGTCGTTGGAGACGTATTCCTGCGGGAGATAGGCGTCGACCTTGATGTCCACGCGGGTGTCGATGTCGCCCTGCGAGACGTCGCCGCGCATCTCGCGGACGGTCTCCTCGATCATCTTGACGTAGAGGTCGTAGCCGACCGAGGCCATGAAGCCGCTCTGCTCGGAGCCGAGCAGGTTGCCCGCGCCGCGGATCTCCAGATCGCGCATCGCCACGCGGAAGCCGGAGCCAAACTCGGTGAATTCGCGGATGGCGGCCAGCCGGCGGTCGGCGGCCTCGGTGAGCACCTTGTTCGGATTGACGGTCAGATAGGCGTAGGCCAGGCGGTTGCTTCGCCCGACGCGGCCGCGGAGCTGATACAGCTGCGCCAGCCCGAAGCGGTCGGCATCGCAGATGATCAGCGTGTTGGCGCGCGGCACGTCCAGCCCGGCCTCGATGATCGTCGTGCACAGCAGCACGTCGAACTTGCCCTCGTAGAAGTCCAGCATCACGTCTTCGAGCGCGTGCTCGCGCATCTGGCCGTGCCCGACGGCGATGCGGGCCTCGGGCACCAGCTTCTTCAGCCGCGCGTACATGACCTCGATGGTCTGCACGCGGTTGTGCAGCACATAGACCTGGCCGCCGCGCGCGAGTTCGCGCAGGATGGCGTCGCGCACCAGTCCGTCGGAGTATTCCACGACGTAGGTTTGCACCGGATAGCGCTCCTCCGGCGGCGATTGCAGCAGGCTCATGTCACGGATGCCGACCATCGACATGTGCAGCGTCCGGGGGATCGGCGTCGCCGTCAGGGTCAGCACGTCGACCGACTGCTTGAGCTTCTTGATGGCCTCCTTGTGCACGACGCCAAAGCGCTGTTCCTCGTCGACGACGAGCAGGCCGAGGTTCTTGAATTCCACATCCTTGGCGAGCAGCCGGTGGGTGCCGACGATGACGTCCACTTCGCCTTCGCGCAGGCGGCGCAGAATGTCCTTCTGCTCGGCGGCGGTCTTGAAGCGGCTGATCGTCTCGATGTGGATCGGGAAGCCGGCGAAGCGGTTGAGCATCGTCGCATAGTGCTGCTGCGCGAGGATCGTCGTCGGCGCGAGCATGGCGGCCTGCTTGCCGCCCATCACGGCCTTGAAGATGGCGCGCAGCGCGACCTCGGTCTTGCCGTAGCCGACGTCGCCGCACAGCAGCCGGTCCATGACCTTCGGCGACTCCATGTCGCGCTTGATGTCGGCGATGGCGGCGAGCTGGTCGGGCGTCTCCTCGTAGGGGAAGCTGTCCTCGAACTCGCGCTGCCACGGCGTGTCGGGGTCGAAGGCGTGGCCGGGAATCGTCTCGCGCTGGGCGTAGAGCTTGAGCAGATCGCCGGCGATTTCGCGGATGGACTGCTTGACCTTTGCCTTCTGGCGCTGCCATTCGCCGCCGGACAGCCGGTTGAGCTTCGGCGCTTCGCCCTCGGAGCCGATGTACTTCTGCACCCGGTCGAGCTGGTCGGTCGGCACGTAGAGCTTGTCGGTTCCCTGATAGCGGATGTGCAGAAAATCGCGGTAGGTGCCGTCGCTGGCGAGGCGCACCGTGCCCATGTACTGGCCGATGCCGTGGTTTTCGTGCACGACGTAGTCGCCCACGCGCAGGTCGGTAAACGCCGCAATCTTCTCGCCGGAGCGCGCCCGCGCGCGGCTCTTCTGGCGGTTGACGCCGTAGATGTCCGATTCCGAGAGGATCGCGAAGCGGATCTCGGGATAGAGGAAGCCGCGGTTGAGCGTCATCGGGAAGATCACCGGCGTGCCGGGGCTGAGGCGCTCCGGAATCTCCTCGGAGAACCTGGCCGAGACCTCCTGCCCCTCGAGCGCCTTTTCCAGCCGCTCGCCGCGCGCCGTGCCGCCGGCCAGCAGCGCCACGCGCCAGCCGTCCTGCTTCCATGTGGTCAGGTCGCGCGCCAGCTCGCGGATGTTGGACTGGTAGCCCGTGGCGTTGCGGCACTCGAATTTGAAGATGCCCTGCGGCTTGAAATCGCGCTCCGTGCGCAGAAACGGATTCGCGATGAGCGTGCTGCGCCCGTCCAGCCGGGCGAGCACGGCCTCGTACTTCCACAGAAGCTCCGCCTGCACCGGCAGCGCTTCGCCGCGCTCCAGCGCTGCGGCGAACTGCTCGCCGAACTCCATATAGCGGTTTTCGCAGCGGTCGCGCAGCCGTTCGGGCTGGTCGAGCACGACGATCGGGTCGTCCATGTAGTCGACCGGCAGGTCGGAATAGTTCATCAGCACCGGGATGAGCGAATCCTCGCCGTCGAAGCTGCGCCCCGTCTCCAGCGCGTCCACGGCGGAGGCGAAGTTGCGCGCCAGCCCGCCGCGCGCCGCTCCGGGCGCGAGCTGGTCCTCGTCGCCGGCGGCGAGCTTGAGGAAATCGTCAAACGGGATCAGGTTGAATTCGGCTTCGATCTTTTTCTGGCGGTTGCCGCCCTTGCCCGTCTGCGCGGACTTGAGCAGGTTGTTGAGGATCTGCGCCGCCTGCAGCGCTTCGCCGTCGTTGAGCAGCGTCTCGGACGCCGGGTACAGCTGCGCGGACGGGCGGCGCGAGATCGACCGCTGGGTCATGACGTCGAAGCTGCGGATGGAATCGATTTCGTCGTCGAAGAACTCGATGCGCAGCGCGTTGGCCTCGCCGACGGGATAGACGTCGAGGATGCCGCCGCGCAGCGCGCACTGGCCGCGGCTTTCGACGAGCTGTACGCGCTCGTAGCCCGCCGCCGTCAGGCGGGACATCAGCTCCGAAGGCTCCATGCGCATGGATTCCGAGATGGAGATGATGTGCTCGCGAAAGCGCGCGGCCGGCATCAGGCGGTTCATCATTGCGTCGGCGGACACGACGAGCGCGACGGCCTTGCCCGTGGCGCAGTCGCCCAGCGCCTCGATGCGGCGCATGGCCAGATCGCGGCTGGACGCGGCGGTCTTGAGAAATGAGATGTCCCGCGCGGGCAGGTTGCGCGCGCGGCCGTCGAGCAGTAGGCCGAGATCCTCCGTCATGCGCAGCGCGGCCATTTCGTTGGGCACGACGACCAGCGCCGGGCGCACCAGCTTGCGCATGACGCCGGCGATCAGATGGGCGCGCTGGGCGTCGTCCGGGCCGTAGGCCGAATAGACGCCCGGCTTTTCGAGCGCTTTGGTCAGCGACTGGAAGGATTCGAGTTCCTCCAGTGGATCAAACAGACAGCGATAACGCTTTGCGAGTTCGCGCATATCTCCTCCATGCCCTTTGGCGGGGCTTCACGAATTGCACTTGGCGACAAACTGCCGCGCGGCGTCCACGCCCTCGCCGATGAGGGTCGCGATCGCGTCGGCGGCGTTCATGTAGGCGTCGAACATGACCTTGCGCAGCTCCGGCGTGCGGTAGGTGGCCAGCACCCAGTCCTTCATGTCCCAGCCCGGTTCAGGCCGGCCGATGCCCACGCGCACGCGCGGGAAGTCCTCCCGGCCGACGAGGTAGATGATGTTTCGCATGCCGTTGTGGGTGCCCGCGCTGCCGCTGGGGCGGAAGCGGAGCTTGCCTTCCGGGAGGTCGACGTCGTCGTAGACGACGATCAGGTGATCCGGTTCGGCCTTGTACCAGTTCAGCAGCTGGACGACGCTCTCGCCGGACAGGTTCATAAACGTCTGCGGCTGCGCCAGCGCCACGCGCTCGCCGCGGATCGTGCCCTCGCCGACGGCCGCCTTGCAGCGCAGCCTGTTGAGGGAAATGTCGTACTTTTGTGAAAGGATCTCCACCACGTCGAAGCCGACGTTGTGGCGCGTGTGCTCGTACTTTCTTCCGGGATTGCCCAACCCGACCACGATGTACATGGAACCGACCTCCTTGCGCGCCCGCTCTCCGGGGCGCCGCATCGTCTCATTGTAGCAAGCGGGGCGGGGGATTGTCAAGCGTTGGCGGGCGATTTCCGCATAAAGATCGTCGCAAATGCAACGATTTTCTGCGATCTTCCGCGCTATCCCCGTTTGGGGATTTCCGGGAAGGCGTCTTTGCGCTCTTTTCCGCCGATTTTCCGCTGCAAATTCCGATCCCGGCGCCGTTTGGCCCGGGGGATGTTTTCCTTGCCAACCGGCTTTCAGACCGTCTCCGGCGTTAAGTTTTGCGCCGCGCCTTGACATTTTCCATCCGCCGCCGTATAATCGTTGCATCATCAGAGTGCATTTGCGTCGATGAGGAGAGTAGCCGCGATTTGTCCGCTTCAGAGAAGGATGCCTTGGCTGGAAGCATCCGCGGAGCAGCGCGTGCGAAGGACACCTCGGAGCAACCGCGTGGGCGGCGCCCGGCTCGCGTTATCGAGCCATGGAGATGGACACTTCGTCCAAATAGGGTGGCACCGCGAGACCTTCGCCCCTACGCTGTGGGGACGGAGGTTTTCTTTATATTCCGCACAATGCAGTCCGAAATTCAAACCGAAAGGGGTTTTTGTCATGCTGACGCAAGCGCCGAAGGGCACGCAGGACATGCTGCCGAAGGACGCGCACCGCTGGCAGTCGATCGAGGCGAAGATGCGCGAACTCTGCGCGCTGGCGGGCTACCGCGAGGTTCGGACGCCGGTGTTCGAGCACACGGAGCTGTTCCAGCGCGGCGTGGGCGACGCGACCGACGTCGTCCAGAAGGAGATGTACACGTTCAACGACAAGGGAAACCGGTCGATCACGCTCAAGCCGGAGGGCACTGCGGGCGTCGTCCGCGCGCTGATCGAGTCGCACATGTACGCAGACGCGCTGCCAGCGAAGATGTACTACGTCTCCTGCCCCTGCTTCCGCTATGAGAAGCCGCAGTCCGGCCGGCTGCGCCAGTTCCACCAGAACGGCGTGGAGGTGTTTGGCGCGAAGGACGCCAGCGTCGATGCGGAGATCATCGATCTCGCGGGACAGCTGCTTCGGTCGTTCGGCATTTCAAACGCGCGGCTGAAGATCAACTCCATCGGCTGTCCAAACTGCCGCAAGGCCTATCTGGAAAAGCTGCGTGCCTACCTTGAGCCGAAGCTCGCCGGGCTGTGCAAGACCTGCCAGGAGCGCTTCGACCGCAATCCGCTGCGCATCCTCGACTGCAAGGAGGACGCCGCGAAGCTGGCCGACGCGCCGTCGATGCTGGACAACCTCTGCGCGGAGTGCTCGGAGCACTTTTCCAAGCTGCGCGGCTATCTGGACGCCATGGGCATCGCCTATGAGATCGATTCGCGCATCGTGCGCGGGCTGGACTACTACACCAAGACCGTGTTCGAGTATGTGATCGACGCGCCGGGCGGCGAGATGACCGTCTGCGGCGGCGGCCGCTACGACGGGCTGGTCGAGGAGCTGGGCGGCCCGGCGACGCCGGGCATCGGCTTCGGCATGGGCGTTGAGCGCGCCATCATGGCGCAGGACCTCTGCGGCGCCGCGCCCGAGGCGCCGGAGCTGTACGACGTATTCGTCGTCACGCTGGGCGACGAGGCGCGCATGGAGGGCATCCGGCTGGTGCGCGAGCTGCGCGCAGCCGGCCTGAAGGCCGATCTCGACCACGCCGCCCGCAGCATGAAGGCGCAGTTCAAGTATGCCAACAAGCTGGGGGTGCGCCGCGTGGCCGTCATCGCCGGCGACGAGCTGGCCAAGGGCGTCGTCAAGCTGCGCGATATGCAAAGCAGTGAGGAGACCGAGGTCGCGCGCGGCGAGATCGTCGCGAAGCTGGCCGCGGAGTGCAAATGAGCGAGGATGGAGGAATGAACATGCTTTCCTATAAGAGGGATCACTATTGCGGGCTGCTCAACGAGTCCATGGCCGGGCAAACCGTGCACCTTTCCGGCTGGGTGCAGCGCACGCGCGATCTGGGCGGGCTGGTGTTCGTCTGGCTGCGCGACCGCGAGGGGCTGGTGCAGCTGGTGTTTGACAGCGCCGTCTGCGCGCCGGAGACGTTTGAGCTGGGGCGTTCGCTGCGCGCGGAGTATGTCGTGACGGTCGTGGGCGAGGTGCGCCTGCGCGACGCCTCCGCCGTCAACCGCGACCTCGCCACCGGCGCGATCGAGGTGTTCGTCCAGCAGGCCGAGCTGCTCAACAAGTCCGAGACGCCGCCGATCTACATCGACGACAAGGCCGACGAGAGCGAATTGGTGCGGCTCAAGTACCGCTATCTCGACCTGCGCCGTCCGAGCATGCAGCAGAAGCTGCGGCTGCGCGCGAAGCTCGTGACGTGCATCCGCACCGAGCTGGAGGCAGAGGGCTTTACCGAGGTCGAGACGCCGATCCTGTCCAAGTCCACGCCCGAGGGCGCGCGCGACTTCCTCGTGCCCAGCCGCCTGCATCCCGGCGCGTTCTACGCGCTGCCGCAGAGCCCGCAGATCTACAAGCAGCTTCTGATGCTCGCCGGCTTCGACCGCTATTATCAAATCGCGCGCTGCTTCCGCGACGAGGACAACCGCGCCGACCGCCAGCCGGAATTCACGCAGTGCGACATCGAGATGTCGTTCATCGACGAGGAGGACGTCTACGCCGTCGTCGAGCGCGTGTTCGCGCGCATCTTCCGCGAGGTCAAGGGCGTTGAGCTTGCGCTGCCGCTGCCGCGCATGACGTGGATCGACGCGATGGAGAACTACGGCTCCGACAAGCCCGACACGCGCTTTGGGATGAAGCTGGTCAACCTGACCGAGCGCCTCGGCAAGACGGGCTTCCCGGTGTTCGATTCCGCCGTCGAGGCCGGCGGCCGCGTCGAGGCGATCAACGCGAAGGGGCTGGCGTCCATGACGCGCAAGGAGATCGACTCTCTGGGCGAGTTCGTCAAGACCTACCGCGCGAAGGGACTGCCGTACATGACGTTCACCGCCGACGGCGGCGTCAAGAGCTCGTTCAACAAATTCCTGACGCCGGAGCTGATCGAGACCGTCCGCGCCGCGATGGCCGCCGAGCCGGGCGACATCGTGTTCTTCGCCGCCGACAGGCGAAGCGTCGCATGGCAGGCGCTGGGCGCGCTGCGCTGCGAGATCGCGCGCCGCAAGGGCCTGATCGACCACAGCCTGTACAACCTGTTCTGGGTGACGGAGTTCCCGCTGTTCGAGTACAGCGAGGAGGAGGGCCGCTATGTCGCCGCCCACCATCCGTTCACGAACTGGTATGCCGAGGACAACTGCTACCTCGACACGGACAAGGAAAAGGTTCGCTCGCGCGCGTATGACCTCGTCATGAACGGCATCGAGCTGGCGAGCGGATCCATCCGCATCCATCGCGCCGACATGCAGGCGCAGATGTTCGAGATGATCGGACTGGATCCCGAGGAGGCGCAGCATCGGTTCGGCTTCCTGCTCGACGCGTTCCGCTTCGGCGCGCCGCCGCACGGCGGACTGGCGTTCGGCATCGACCGCCTCGCCATGCTGCTGACGGACAGCGACAGCCTGCGCGACGTGATCGCCTTCCCGAAGGCCACCAGCGCGAACTGCCTGATGATGGAAACCCCCGCCGACGTCCGCCCCGATCAGCTGGAGACGCTGAAGATTCGGGTCGAACTGCCGCAGGAGAACTGAGCGATATGAGCAGAGGACGCCTCTTCACGAGGCGTCCTCAGAGCGCTGACAAAGCCCGCAAACACAAAAATTGCCCTGACAAGAGAGAAGTCAGAGGCAATTTTTGCTTCCGGCGTCAGCTGCACTTGCAGCCTGCGGTCACTTACGTCCATGTAAGCTCCCTTGTC
>DVJL01000084.1 GCA_018716805.1 Candidatus Faecivicinus avistercoris
AAAGGCGAGCGCGGACGCGTTCAGCCGGTCGATCAGCGCTTCGCACAGCGCCGCCACCTGCTCCGCCGTCGCGGCATGCGCATGGGGTCCGACGGCGAAATACGCCGGATACCACAGCAGGGCATACGCCAGCGCGACGGCCAGCGCCGAAGCGGTCAGCCGCTTCGCAAATCGCGCCAGCGGCGCAAGTCCCCGCGCGCGCAGGCAGCGCACGGGCAGCGCGACAGCTCCCCAAAGCGCCCACGCCGCGCATGCCAGCGCAAACGCCTCCAGCAGCGGAAACGGCGCCTTTGCGCTGACGCGCGACAGGAGCGCAGAGAGCGGGCAGATGACTCCGCGCGTCCACAGCGCAGCAAAGCCGGGCACAAACCGGCACGACAACACGATCAGCGCGGCGGGCAGCGCCCACGCGATCCAGCGCGGCACGCGCGGTCGAATGCGGCGGGACACGGCGCAATCCCTCCCATTTTCCGTACAAATCTTCAGAGGCGGGCATTTGTGCGCTTCTCTGTAGTTTCATCATACGCTGAAGAACCCGTACATGTCAAATGCAATCAATGGAAGCTGTGCCGTTGACACTTTACACATCTGCGGGTATAATAGAATCATTGGAATGCTATTGGAGGGATTATTATGAATCAGTCAATTCGCCTGGACGTCAATCCGATGATGGCGGAATACGTCGGCCCGCGCGGCATTGCCCGCGCCGATCTGGACGCGCTCGTCCCCGAGCTGAAGCGCGCGCACGCGGCGGTGGAGGCCGGCCGCGGCAAGGACATGCAGGGCTGGATGGACCTGCCCTACAATCAGGAGGAAGTCGTCGCCGACATCGAAGCGACCGCCGCGAAGGTCCGCGAGGAATTCGATGCGTTCGTCGTGCTCGGCATCGGCGGCAGCGCGCTCGGCCCGGCGGCGGTTCAGGCGGCGCTCAATCACCTGCACTACAACGAACTGCCCGCCGAAAAGCGCGGCGCGCCGAAGCTCTACGTCGAGGACAACATCGACCCCGAGCGCATGGCGGCGCTGATGGACGTGATCGACCTGAGCAAGACCTGCTTCAACGTCATCACGAAGTCCGGCGGCACGGCCGAAACGATGAGCCAGTACCTGATCGTCACCGAGGCGCTGAAGGCCGCCTGCGGCGACGACTGGAAGCGCCACATCCTCATCACGACGTCGGCTTCCAAGGGCTTCCTCATCAAGATCGCCCAGCGCGAGGGCTTCAAGACGTTCTACATCCCCGATGGCGTCGGCGGCCGCTTCTCCGAGCTGTGCCCGGTCGGCCTACTCGCGGCGGCGGTCTGCAACATCGACATCCGCGCGATGCTTGAGGGCGCGAAGGACATGGACGAGCGCTGCAAGACCGACGAGGTCTTTGCCAACCCGGCGCTGCTGGACGCGGGGCTGATGCTGCTGGCGATGAACAAGGGCGCGAACATGTCCGTCATGATGCCCTATGCCGACAGCCTGAAGCTGATGGCCGACTGGTACGCCCAGCTGTGGGCGGAGTCGCTGGGCAAAAACGTGACCCTCGACGGCCAGCCGTGCAACGCCGGCCAGACGCCGATCAAGACCCTCGGCGTCACCGACCAGCATTCGCAGCTGCAGCTGTACACCGAAGGCCCGTTCGACAAGGTCATCACCTTCCTGAAGGTGGAAAAGTTCCGCGCGACCACGCCGATCCCGCACGGCTGCGACGACATTCCGACCATCGCTTTCCTCGGTGGCAAGAGCCACAACCAGCTGATCGAGGCCGAGCGCCAGGGCACGCAGTACGCGCTGTACAAGGCGCAGCGCATGTGCCAGATCATTACGCTGCCCGAGGTCAACGCCTACACCGTCGGCCAGCTGATGTACTTCTTTGAGCTGGTCACCGCCTATACCGGCGCGCTCCTGAACATCAACACGTTCAACCAGCCCGGCGTCGAGGAGTCCAAGGTCGCCGCCTATGCGGTCATGGGCTACGATTCCGAAGTGCACACCGCCAAGCGCGAGGAGATGAAGAATCGCCCCGCCGAAAAGGCCGAGTACATTCTGTAAGGAAAGATCAGCCGCCGCGGACGCCCATTTCGCCCGCGGCGGCTGCATTGCCCGATGAAGCGATTGCCGGGCACCGGCCGGCGAATTCGCAGAGAATTCCACATTTCCCCTTCCGCCCGCGCATCGGGCTTCTTCTGTGTGCCGCGCGCAGGGATTGGGGATTGAGACCGCCCAATGGCAGAAGGAGGCCGCAGCATGCCCGTATCGAATATCCGCGCCGCGTTTCCCTGCGAGGTCGAGCGCGTCTGGAAAATCGTGACCGATCTCAGCGACTGGTCGTGGCGCAGCGACCTGAGCCGGATTGAGACCGCCGGCGACGGCCAATTCATCGAGTACACGACCGAAGGCTATCCGACGACCTTCACGGTCACGGTGATGGAGCCGTGCCGCCGCTGGGAATTCGACATGGACAACACCAACATGCACGGCCATTGGACCGGCACGTTTGTTCAAAACGGCGCGAACGCCGAGGTCAGCTTTACGGAAGACGTGACTGCGAAGAAGCTGCTGCTCAAGCCGTTCGTGCGCACCTATCTCAAAAAACAGCAGGCAAATTACATGCGCGATCTGAAAAAGGCGCTGGAGAGGCCGGTCGATCCCTGAATTCCATTTGACAGGGAAACCCGCGCTCGCAGCGCTTTTTTTAATATTCTTTGGCATTCTCCGGCATCAGGCCGGCAAAAGGCGGATGGGCATGTGCCTATCCACCTCAGGATGTTGACAAAGTCAACATCCTGCCAGAGCGATGAGAAAACCTGCAAGACAAGGAAGCAAACTGGCAGACAAGGGAGCTTACTCAAACGTAAGTGACCGCAGTCTGCAAGTGCAGCTGACGCCGGAAGCAAAAATTGCCTCTGATTTCTCTCTGATCAGGGCAATTTTTGCGTTTACGGGCTTTGTCAGCGCTCTGAGGCGGATGGGCACATGCCCATCCGCCTCGATCTTTTAATATGCCTCGTGAATCTGGATATCGTTGTAGCGCTTCATGCCTGTGCCGGCCGGAATCTGCTTGCCGATGATGACGTTCTCCTTCAGGCCCAGCAGCGGGTCGACCTTGCCCTTGATGGCCGCCTCGGTCAGCACGCGCGTGGTCTCTTGGAACGACGCGGCGGACAGGAACGATTCCGTCGCCAGAGCCGCCTTCGTGATGCCCAGCAGCGTGCGCTTTGCCGATGCCGGCCTTCCGCCCGCCTCGAGCACCTTGCGGTTGGCCTGGTCAAAGCGGAAGATGTCGACCAGCGAACCCGGCAGCAGATCGGTGTCGTTCGATTCCTCGATCTTAACCTTGCGAAGCATCTGCCGCACGATGACCTCGATGTGCTTGTCGGCGATCTCGACGCCCTGCCGGCGGTACGTGGACTGGACTTCCTTGACGATGTAGTCCTGCACCGCCTTGACGCCCAGAATGCGCAGCAGGTCGTGCGGGTTGATGGAGCCTTCGATCAGCTCGTCGCCGGCGGAGACGACGTCGCCGTCCTCCACCTTGAGCTTGGAGCCGTAGTTGATCGGATACTCCTTCGTCTCGGCCTCGCCGTCGTTGGACTGGATCACGATCTTCTTGCGCTTCTTCGCGTCGGTCACGATGTGCACCACGCCGGAAATCTCCGCCAGCGTCGCCTCGCGCTTCGGCTTGCGCGCCTCGAACAGCTCCTCGACGCGCGGAAGACCCTGTGTGATGTCCTCGCCGGTGGCGACGCCGCCGGTGTGGAAGGTACGCATCGTCAGCTGCGTGCCCGGCTCGCCGATGGACTGCGCCGCGATGATGCCGACCGCCTCGCCGACGTCGACCAGCTTGCCGTTGGTCATATTCGCGCCGTAGCACATCGCGCAGACGCCGACGCTGGACTGGCAGGTCAGCACGCTGCGGATGTTGACCTCGGTGATGCCGGCGTCGATGATCCGCTTCGCGATGTCGTGCGTGATCAGCTCGTTGCACTCGACGATGGTCTCGCCGGTGTTCGGATCCACGACGTCCTCCGCCGCCACGCGGCCGAAGATGCGGTCCTCGAGGCTCTCGATGATGTCGCCCGGCACGCCGATGTCCTGAACTTTCAGGCCGCGGACCTTCTCGCCGCGCGCGGCGAAGCAGTCGACCTCGCGGATGATGTTCTCCTGCGAGACGTCGACCAGGCGGCGCGTCATGTAGCCGGAGTCGGCCGTCTTCATGGCCGTGTCGGCCAGCGATTTGCGCGAGCCGTGCGACGAGAGGAAGAACTCGAGAACCGACAGGCCCTCGCGGAAGTTCGACTTGATCGGCAGCTCGATGATCTTGCCCGTCGGCGAGGCCATCAGGCCGCGCATGCCGGACAGCTGGCGGATCTGGTTGATCGAACCGCGGGCGCCGGAGTCGGCCATCATGTTGATCGGGTTGAACTTCTCAAGCGTCGCCAGCACCTGCTTGGTGACGTCGTTCGTGGCGGTCTCCCAGATGCGGATGACGCGGCTGTAGCGCTCGTTTTCGGACATCAGGCCGCGCTTGAACTTCCGCTCGATCAGGTGGACCTGATCCTCCGCGTCCTTCAGGATCTGCTTCTTGCTCTCCGGCACGATGATGTCCGCCACGGAGACGGTCAGCGCCGCGCGCGTCGAGTACTTGTAGCCCAGTGCCTTGATGTCGTCGAGCATGACGGAGGTGACCGTCACGCCGTGCGTGCGGTAGCAGCTCTCGACGATCCTGGCCAGCTGCTTCTTGCCGACGACCTCGTCGACCTCCAGCTTGAACATGTCGTCGATCGTCTCGCGCTTCTGCCAGCCCATGTCCTGCGGGATGGCCTGGTTGAAGATGACGCGGCCGATCGTCGTATCGATGATGCGGCTGTGCTCGACGCCGTCGATGGTCTTCGTCATGCGGATGCGGCAGGGCGCTTCGAGCGCGAGGTTGCCGGTCGCATAGGCCATCAGCGCCTCGTCGACGTCGGTGAACGTCTTGCCCGTTCCCTCAAGGCCCTCGTGGATCATCGTCAGGTAGTAGCAGCCGAGAACCATGTCCTGCGTCGGGCAGATGACCGGCTTGCCGTCGGACGGCTTGAGGATGTTGTTCGCCGCCAGCATCAGGAAGCGGGCCTCGGCCTGCGCCTCCATCGACAGCGGGACGTGGACGGCCATCTGGTCGCCGTCAAAGTCGGCGTTGAACGCCGTGCAGCACAGCGGGTGCAGCTTCAGCGCCTTGCCCTCGACCAGCACCGGCTCAAACGCCTGAATGCCCAGTCGGTGCAGCGTCGGCGCGCGGTTGAGCATGACCGGATGATCCTTGATGACGCTCTCGAGCACGTCCCAGACCTCGGGCTTGAGGCGCTCGACGGCGCGCTTGGCGGTCTTGACGTTGACGGCCATGCCCTGGTTGACCAGCCGCTCGATGACAAACGGCTTGAACAGCTCCAGCGCCATCTCCTTCGGCAGGCCGCACTGATACAGCTTCAGGCTCGGGCCGACGACGATGACCGAACGGCCGGAGTAGTCGACGCGCTTGCCCAGCAGGTTCTGGCGGAAGCGGCCCTGCTTGCCGCGCAGCAGGTCGGACAGGCTCTTGAGCTGACGTCCGCCCGCGCCGGTGACCGGACGGCCGCGGCGGCCGTTGTCGATCAGCGCATCAACGGATTCCTGCAGCATCCGCTTTTCGTTGCGGACGATGATGTCCGGCGCGGCCATCTCGAGCATCCGCTTCAGGCGGTTGTTGCGGTTGATGACGCGGCGGTAGAGGTCATTCAGGTCAGAGGTCGCAAAGCGGCCGCCGTCGAGCTGAACCATCGGGCGCAGATCCGGCGGGATGACCGGGATGACGTCCAGAATCATCCACTCCGGCTTGTTGCCGCTCTGGCGGAACGCCTCGACGACTTCGAGCCGCTTGATGATGCGCTGGCGCTTCTGGCCCTCGCTGTCGCGCTTGGAGTCGCGCTCGTTCAGCTCCTGAAGCTCGGCGTGCAGCTGGGCGCTCAGCTCGTCCAGATTGATCTCCTTGAGCATCTCGCGGACGGCCTCCGCGCCGATGCCGACGCGGAATTCAAATCCGATCTCCGCCGCCTGCTGCTTGCGCTGCTGATATTCGCTCTCGGTCAAGAGCTGGTATTTCTGCAATTTCGACACGGCGGTGTCGCCGGGGTCGAGCACGATATAGCTGGCAAAGTACAGCACCTGCTCCAGCGCGCGCGGGCTGATGTTGAGCAGCGTGCCCATCCGGGACGGAATGCCCTTGAAGTACCAGATGTGCGACACCGGCGCGGCCAGCTCGATGTGACCCATGCGCTCGCGGCGCACCTTGGACTTCGTGACCTCAACGCCGCACTTATCGCACACGATGCCCTTGAAGCGCGTGCGCTTGTACTTGCCGCAGTTGCACTCCCAGTCCTTTGTCGGGCCAAAGATGCGCTCGCAGTACAGGCCGTCGCGCTCGGGCTTGAGCGTGCGGTAGTTGATCGTCTCCGCCTTCAGCACCTCGCCGTGCGACCACTGGCGGATCTTTTCGGGCGAGGCCAGTCCGATGCGGATGGAATCCAGCTTTGTCAATTCAAACAAGAAGCTCTCTCCCTTCTATCTGTCGGGCGCGGCGATGTGCGCTCGCCGCGCATTGTCAGGCTGCATCGACGTCCCGCGCGCCGCCCGGCAAGCGGGCGGCGTCGCGGGCGGGATCAGAAGTCGTCGTCGAGGTTGAGGTCGTCGTCGCCGAGCTCGAGGTCGTCGAAGTCGAAGTCCTCGGCCGCGGCCTCCTCCTCGTCTGCCAGCGCCTCCGGCGGAAGCGTCGGCACGAGCTCCTCCTTGAATTCGCTGTCGGTGGCGTAGGCGTCGTCGTCCAGCTCGCGGATCTCGATCTCCTCGTTGTTCTTGTCGAGCACCTTGATGTCCAGCGCCAGCGACTGCAGCTCCTTGAGCAGAACCTTGAACGACTCCGGAATGCCCGGATCGGGGATGTTCTCGCCCTTGACGATCGCCTCGTAGGTCTTGACGCGGCCGATCGTGTCGTCGGACTTGACGGTCAGGATCTCCTGCAGCACGTGCGACGCGCCGTAGGCCTCCAGCGCCCAGACCTCCATCTCGCCGAAGCGCTGGCCGCCGAACTGCGCCTTGCCGCCCAGCGGCTGCTGGGTGACCATGCTGTACGGGCCGGTGGAGCGCGCGTGGATCTTGTCGTCGACCAGATGGTGCAGCTTCAGATAGTACATATATCCCACGGTGACGGGGTTGTCGAACCGGTCGCCGGTGCGGCCGTCGTACAGCCACAGTTTGCCGGTCCGGTTGATGCCGATCTTGCTGAACTGGATCAGCGGCCGGCCGTTTTCGTCGTAGAGCGGGCCGTCTTCCTTCTGGGCGGCCATGTCGAGCATCTCGGCGATATCCTCCTCGCGCGCGCCGTCAAAGACCGGCGTGGCGACGTGCCAGCCCAGCGCCTTGGCGGCCAGGCCGAGGTGCACCTCGAGCACCTGTCCGATGTTCATTCGCGACGGGACGCCCAGCGGGTTGAGCACGATGTCCAGCGGCGTGCCGTCGGCGAGGAACGGCATGTCCTCCTCCGGCAGGATGCGGGACACGACGCCCTTGTTGCCGTGGCGGCCGGCCATCTTGTCGCCCACGGAGATCTTTCTCTTCTGCGCGATGTAGACGCGAACCATCTGGTTGACGCCCGGCGACAGCTCGTCGCGGTTCTCGCGGGTGAAGATCTTGATGTCCACGATGATGCCGAACTCGCCGTGCGGCACGCGCAGCGACGTATCGCGCACCTCGCGCGCCTTGTCGCCGAAGATCGCGCGCAGCAGCCGCTCCTCGGCGGTCAGCTCGGTCTCGCCCTTCGGGGTGACCTTGCCGACCAGAATGTCGTTCGCGCGCACCTCCGCGCCGATGCGGATGATGCCGCGCTCGTCCAGATCGCGCAGCGCGTCCTCGCCGACGCCGGGGATGTCGCGGGTGATCTCCTCCGGGCCGAGCTTCGTGTCGCGCGCCTCGGACTCGTACTCCTCGATGTGGATGGAGGTGTAGATGTCCTCCTTGACCAGCCGTTCAGACAGCAGGACGGCGTCCTCGTAGTTGTAGCCCTCCCACGTCATGAAGCCAATCAGCGCGTTGCGGCCCAGCGAGATCTCGCCCTGGTCGGTCGAGGGGCCGTCGGCGATGGGCTGGCGCTTGCGCACGACCTCGCCCTCGGACACGATCGGATGCTGGTTGATGCACGTTCCCTGATTGGAGCGCGTGAACTTCTGCAGCTTGTAGCGGTGATCGACGTTCTGCTCGTCGCGGATGACGATCTCATCCGCCGTCACGCGCACGACCACGCCATCCTCCCGCGCGAGCAGCACGACGCCGGAATCGCACGCGGCCTTGTACTCGATGCCGGTGCCGACGATGGGGGCCTCCGGGCAGAGCAGCGGAACCGCCTGGCGCTGCATGTTGGAGCCCATCAGCGCGCGGTTCGCGTCGTCGTTTTCGAGGAACGGGATCATGCCCGTGGCGACCGAGATCAGCTGGCGGGGCGAGACGTCGATGTAGTCGACGCGCGAAGCCTCGACCTCGACGATCTCCTCGCGGCGGCGCACCGTCACGCGCTCGTTGACGAAGCGGCCCTCGTCGTCGAGCGGCTCGTTCGCCTGCGCGATGACGTAGTTGTCCTCCTCGTCGGCGGTCATGTAGTCGATGATGTCGGTCACCTTGCCGCTTTCCTTGTCGATGCGGCGGTAGGGCGCCTCGATGAAGCCGTATTCGTTGATGCGCGCATAGGTGGCCAGCGAGCCGATCAGGCCGATGTTCGGGCCTTCAGGCGTCTCGATGGGGCAGATGCGCGAGTAGTGCGAATAGTGAACGTCGCGGACGGCGAACGATGCGCGCTCGCGGTTCAGGCCGCCCGGGCCGAGCGCGGACAGGCGGCGCTTGTGGGTCAGCTCCGCCAGCGGGTTCGGCTGATCCATGAACTGCGACAGCTGCGAGGATCCGAAGAACTCCTTGATCGCCGCCGACACCGGGCGGATGTTGATCAGATCCTGCGGGCGCACCTTGTCCGCATCTTGAATGGCCATGCGCTCCTTGACGACGCGCTCCAAACGGGACATGCCGACGCGGATCTGGTTCTGCAGAAGCTCGCCCACGCTGCGCAGGCGACGGTTGCCGAGGTGGTCGATGTCGTCCACCTCGCCCAGACCGTGGAACAGGCCGAACTGATAGCTGACCGACGCGATGACGTCGTCCACCAGCACGTGCTTCGGCGTGAGGACCTTAGCGGCCTCCTTGAGCGCCTGGTTCAGCGGCATCCCGTCCGTGCGGACGCGCTCAATCAGCGCAAGCAGCGTCGGAACGTGCACGCGCTCGGAGAACGACACGGCGCTTTCGTCGTACTGGCGGGCGAGCTCCGCATCATAGCCCTCGAGGAACGGGCGGATGAACGCGAAGTTGTTGCCGACCACGCGGAACTCCGCGCCGTCCTCCACCTGCACGACGACCTCGTTGACGCCGGCATTCTGGATGGCCTCGGCCTGCTCGCGCGAAATCTCAGCGCCGCGCTCGGCCAGCACCTCGCCGGTATAGGGATGCACGACGTCCTCCACCGGTTTCTGGCCGGCGATGCGCTGGGCAAGCGCCAGCTTTTTGTTGTACTTATAGCGGCCGACGTGGGCCAGATCGTAGCGCTTCGGATCGAAGAACAGCGAATTCATCAGGCTCGTCGCCGACTCAACCGACGGCGGTTCGCCCGGGCGCAGCTTGTTGTAGATCTCGATCAGCGCCTGATCCCGGCGGCTGTGATAGCGCAACTCGCCGCGGTCGTTGACCGAGGGCGCGTCGCGCGTCAGCGTCGCGGTCACGCGCTCGTCGGTGCCGAACAGCCGGGTGATCTCCTCGTCGGTCTCGACGCCCATCGCGCGCAGCAGCACCGTCACCGGCAGCTTGCGCGCGCGGTCGATGCGCGCAAAGACCACGCCGTTGGAGTCGGTCTCGTACTCGATCCACGCGCCGCGGTTGGGGATCATCTGCGAGGAGTACAGCGCCATGCCCGTCTTGTCGATCGTCCGGGAGTAATACACGCCCGGCGAGCGAACCAGCTGCGAGACGATGACGCGCTCGGCGCCGTTGATGATAAACGTGCCGTGCTCAGTCATGAGCGGGAAATCGCCCATGAACACCTCGGACTCCTTGATCTCGTGGGTATCGCGGTTCGTCAGCCGCACGGTCACCTTCAAAGGCGCCGCGTAGGTGGCGTCGCGCTCCTTGCACTTGTCGACGGTGTACTTCGGCTTGTCGTCCAGCGAATAATCCGTGAACTCAAGGATCAGACTTTCACTGTAGTCGGTTATGGGGGAAACGTCCGCCAGCACCTCGCGGAGCCCTTCCTTCAAAA
The DNA here is from genome assembly GCA_018716805.1 of Candidatus Faecivicinus avistercoris. Taxonomy (GTDB): domain Bacteria; phylum Bacillota; class Clostridia; order Christensenellales; family Aristaeellaceae; genus Faecivicinus; species Faecivicinus avistercoris. The sequence continues at coordinate 10,352 of DVJL01000084.1, forward strand.
AGCTCCGGTACGAATTCTTCTGCACCTCAATCAGATCGGGTACTGCCAGCGCCTCTTCAATGCGGGCAAAACTCATTCGCGTGCGCTTACCCATTTGCACCGGATGAACCATACCTTCAATCACCCCTGTCTTCCAAAGTCGAACCGCCGCTCCGTTCCGGAACGGCCTTTCCTCGCCGAACTCCGCCGTTAAATTTGAGAAAACTCCGAGGTTCGAATGTCATTTTTGCGTGACATTTGGGTGAAATCCGGAAAAATCCCGCGGATTTTCATCGCAAACCTCTCAAAAGCGGATTTTCGTCCATACTAACGCAGTATATTAGTTTATCATAGTTCTCTGCATTCGTCAAGGGCTTTATTCGGCCGGAAAAGGGGAATTTTTCCGGTTTTTGAGGGGGAATTTCAAATTTTAACATAAAATTCCGGTCCACACGAAATCATGGGCCGGAAAATCGAGAATTATTTTCATTCAAATTTGTTTTTGAATTGCATGCTTTCATTCATTTCAGATGTGACGCCTCTGCCAGCAGCTGCTTAAGCGCGTTTTCGCGCCCGATTCCCGCGAAGTGCAGCTGCCGCGCGCGGGCGAGCAGCGCCGAAAACGCCTCCCCGGGCTTCAGCCCCGCGTCGATCAGGTCGCGCCCCGTGACCATCGGCCGGCGCATAACCTGCCGGTAATCCTCGAGCCGCTCGGTGAGGAAGCGCTCGTAGCCCTCGTCGTAGGGCGCGTCGAGCTTGCCGCTGGCATCGGCGCGGGAGAGCAGGATCAGATCCTCCGGGCAGACGCTCAGGTCGAACATCGCGCGCGTCTTCTTCTTTCGCGACTGGTTCGCGGCGAGCATGTTCGGCCGCATGTGCAGTTCGACCTGGTTGCAGACGTACCGGATCAGCCGGGCGTTGTTCGTCAGCCGCCGCAGCTGGCGCTCGACCATGGGCAGGCCGAGCGTCTCGTGGCCATAGGCCGTGATGCGGCCGTCCGGCTGCGCCTGCGTGGCGACGCACTTGCCCACGTCGTGCAAGAGCGCCGAGATCATGAAAAACAGCGGCTCCTTCGCGCGCGCGCGCAGCTCTGCCGCGCAGTCGAGCACCAGCATCGTGTGTTCGAACACATCCCCCTCGGGATGGAACCTCGGGTTCTGCTCGACCCCCATGCACGCCTCAATCTCCGGAAAGAACTCGCGCAGGTGGTTCATGGCCGACAGCTCGCGGAAGAACGCCGACGGCCGGCTGGCCTTCAGCAGCGCCTTGCACATCTCGTCGAACACGCGCTCGCGCGAGACCTGAAACACGTCGATGCCCGCGCAGAGCGCCGCCGTCTCCGGCTCGATCCTCGCCTCCAGCCGCGCGGCGAACTGCGCCGCCCGGAAGGCGCGCAGCGCGTCCTCCGGAAACGTCGCGGCGCTGACGCGGCGGATGATGCGCGCATCCAGATCCGCCCGGCCGCCCCAGCAGTCGATCAGCTCGCCGGTCAGCACGTCGCGCATCATCGCGTTGATGGTGAAGTCGCGCCGCATGCTCGCCTCGCGCGGCGAAAGGGCGGGATCGACCGAGACA
>DVJL01000085.1 GCA_018716805.1 Candidatus Faecivicinus avistercoris
AGGCGCGCGACGCCCGGGCGAAGGCAATCCTCTCCGCCGGCCTCGACGGCCCGCTCGACCCGCGCGGCGTACTCGCCCACGCTGCCGCTTTCGAGGCCCAGCTCGCAGTTGACGCGCCGCAAAAACCGCAGCGCAAGGCGGGCGTCTCCATTCGCCGGATTGGAGGATTCCGCGTCGTCCTGCCGGACAGCCGTCCCAGAAGTATCCGCCTCATCCGCCAAAGCGGAATGCGCCGCGCCGTCCTGCCGGACAGCCGCCCCGGAAGCGCCCGGCTCGTCCGCCAAAGCGGAATGCGCCGCGCCACTCTGCCGGACGGCTGCCCCGGAAGCATCCGCCTCATCCGCCAAAACGGAATGCACCGCGCCACTCTGCCGGACGGCTGCCTCGGAAGCGCCCGGCTCGTCCGCCGGAGCGGAGGATTTTCCGCCGCACGGCGCACTGGGCGAACTCCCTCCGCCGTCCGGCAGATCCCGCGGGGCCTCGCCGTCCGACGCAAAGATCTCCCTGCAACGGCGAAGCGCCTCGGAAAAACTGGCCTCTTCCGCGTCCAGCGGCCGGCCTCCCAGTTCGTTCAGCGCGCGCAGCATTCGCCCGATTCGCAGCAGCCGCTGCGCAAGGCCGAGCGACCGGTCCTGCATCGTGCCGAAGCACAGCGCGCGGATGGCGCGGTAGCGCTGCGCCCGGCGCGGCTCCGGCGCGGGCGCAGCTTCCGGAAACAGGCCGCCGTCCGAGCCCTCGACGAAGCCCAGCGACGCCTCGCGATCCCAGAACATCTCCAGCACCGCCTCGCAGCTGTTCGAGCAGGCGCATTCGCGGTCGAACAATCCGCGCACGCCGCGCGGATAGCGGCGGCAGACGGCAGGCAGCACGGTCTCGCCGCACTCGCACTGCAGCGCGCACAGCCCGTCCTCCCGCTGCATCGGGCAGTCGCCCAGCCAGTTGTGCGAAATCTGCGCATAGCGCTCGGGCGAGGGCGCATCGACGGCGTGAAACGCGCCGTCCAGCCGCGCTCTCAGCTCCGGCGAGCAGTCCAGCCCGAGCAGGCGGAAGTATTCGTCCATCGGCAGTGAGACGTCCCAGCCCCGGCAGCACGTCGCACGGCACGCGCCGCCCTTGCAGGCGAAGTGGGGATAGTAGTCCGGCATTCGGCAGCTTTGCTCTTTTCTCATTCACTTTCCTCCAATTCCTCGCAAATTTCAACAAAAAGAGCCGAACCGGGATCGCTCCCGGCCCGGCGGTCCGCCCTTGGGCCGCGCGGCCCTGTGGCCGCAAAGATTCAGTTGTGTCCCATTCGCAGGTCTTTGCACGGCGCTCACTGGATCAGCATCGCGTCGCCAAACGAGAAGAACCGGTAGCCATCGCGCACAGCCTCCTCGTAGGCCGACAGGATGTGCTCGCGGTCGTACAGCGCCGAGACGAGCATCATCAGCGTCGAGCCCGGCAGGTGGAAGTTCGTAATCAGCGCGTCGACCATCTGGAAGCGATAGCCGGGGCGGATGAAGATCCTCGTCTCGCCGCGCTTCGGCACGAGCACGCCATCCTCGGCGGCGGACTCCAGCGTGCGCACGCTCGTGGTGCCCACGGCGACGATCCGGCCGCCGCGCGCGCGGGCGGCGTTGATCCGCTGCGCCGACTCGGGCGTGACCTCGAAGAACTCCGCGTGCATCTCGTGCTCCTCGATGTTCTCCACCTTCACCGGCCGGAACGTCCCCAGCCCGACGTGCAGGAGCACCGGGACGATGTCGATTCCCTTTCCCCGGATGCGCCCAAGCAGCTCGGGCGTGAAGTGCAGCCCCGCGGTCGGCGCGGCGGCGGAGCCCTCCTGCTTCGCATAGACGGTCTGATACCGCTCGCGGTCCTCGAGGTGCTCGTGGATGTACGGCGGAAGCGGCATCTCGCCCAGCTCGTCGAGCGCGGCCTCAAACGTGCCTTCGCATTCAAAATCGACGATCCGGCCGCCGGCGTCGGTCGTGCCGGCGATGTGGCCGACCAGCCGCCCCTCGCCGAACGTCACCAACGCGCCGGGGCGCAGCTTCTTGCCCGGGCGCACCAGCGCCTCCCAGCGCTTCGGCGCGAGCTGCTTGAGCAGCAGCACCTCGCACGCCCCGCCGCCGGCGCGCACGCCGTACAGCCGCGCCGGAATGACGCGCGTCTCGTTGACGACCAGCGCATCCCCGGGGTTCAAATAGTCGATGACATCGTAGAAGTGCCTGTGCTCGACGGTATGCGCCCCGCGGTCGAGCACCATCAGCCGGCTGTGGTCGCGCGGCTCGACGGGCGTCTGCGCGATGCGCTCCTCGGGCAGGTCGTACATGAAATCAGAGAGCTTCATTCAGATTCCTTCCTCTACAAAGTGCTCCGGGAACCGCTCCCAGTAGGTGCGGTCGACGCGGCCGTCCTGCCCGTCAAGATTGATCTGATACATCCGGTACACGACGGAAATGTCCTTGGGCATCCAGTGCTCGCGATAGGAATAGGCATAGCGCATGCCGAGTTTGCGCATCACCGCGCCGGAGCGCGGGTTGTTCACGTCGTGCGTGGCGGTCAGAAACGGCCAGCCCGCCGCGCGCACGCGCTCGATCACGGCGCGGCCGGCCTCGGTGGTGATTCCGCGGTGCCAATAGGGCGTGGCCAGCGCGTAGCCGAAGTCGTGCGGCGGATCGGCGTCGGCGTGGATGTATCCGATGGGCACGTCCTCGCCCTTGAAGCAGATGGCGTACATACAGCCCGACGGCCGCGCGTAGACGGCGGCGAAGCGCTCGCGGTAGAACGCCGCGGCCTCGTCGAGCGATTTGAGCGGAAACCACGGCAGGAAGCGGTTGGCCTCGACGTCGCCGAACACGTCGAGAATCGCGGGGATGTCGTCCTCGGCAAACCGGCGCAGGATCAGCCGCTCGGTCTCCATGCGGGGCGTGTTCTCCTGAATCATCCTCACAACTCCATTCTCACCTGTCCATCCGCCGGGCCCTTTTCCGGCTTCGGCATGCGGACGCCCATGTGGTCGTAAGCCGCCTGCGTGCAGACGCGGCCGCGCGGCGTGCGCATCAGAAAGCCGAGCTGCAGCAGGTACGGCTCGTAGACGTCCTCGATCGTCGCCGCGTCCTCGCCGGTGCTGGCCGCGAGGGTGTCCAATCCGACGGGGCCGCCGCCGAACTTCTCGATCATCGTCTTGAGCATCGTGCGGTCGGTGTGGTCGAGGCCGAGCTCATCCACCTCGAGGATGTCCAGCGCCTCGCGCGCCGCCTCGAGCGTGATGCGCCCGTCGCCATTGACCTGCGCGAAATCGCGCACGCGGCGGATCAGGCGGTTGGCGATGCGCGGCGTGCCGCGCGACCGGCTGGCGATCTCCAGCGCGCCGTCGGGGTCGCACGCGATCTTCAGGATCTTCGCCGAGCGGACGACGATCACGGCCAGCTGCTCCGGCGTGTACAGCTCCAGCCGGAAGCTGATGCCGAACCGGTCGCGCAGCGGCGAGGTCAGCATGCCCGCGCGCGTGGTCGCACCGATCAATGTAAACTTCGGCAGATCCAGCCGGATCGACCGCGCCGAAGGGCCCTTGCCGATCATGATGTCGAGCGCGAAGTCCTCCATCGCGGGGTAGAGCACCTCCTCGACGGTGTGGCTCAGGCGGTGGATCTCGTCGATGAACAGCACGTCGCCGGCGTTTAAGTTGGTCAGAATCGACGCCAGATCGCCGGCGCGCTCGATGGCGGGGCCGCTGGTGACGCGGATGTTGTGGCCCATTTCGGCGGCGATGATGCCGGCCAGCGTCGTCTTGCCCAGTCCGGGCGGGCCGTAGAGCAGGATGTGATCCAGCGGCTCGCGGCGCTCGATCGCCGCCTGCATGTAGACGCTCAGGCTCTTCTTGAGCTTGTCCTGTCCAAAGTATTCCGCCAGGCTCCTCGGGCGAAGCGATTGCTCCGCGTCCTCGTCCTCCTCGCGGAACCCCGTGGCGATGAGGCGTTCGTCGTTCTGCATGGCTTCTCCCTCCGTCTTTCAAAATACAAACAGATGTGCCGCCCCGCCGTCAGCTGAGGCCGAACAGCCGCCTGAGCATCCGCACGCGCAGCGCAAGCCCGCAGGCGAGATAGGCCGTGCCCGCCACGAGCGTGCAGGCGATCAGCCTGAGCGTCACGCGCAATGTGCCGGTCGCCTCGGGCAGCCAGGTGTTCATGCCCGCGCACACGAGGGCGCAGACCGCCGTTGCGATGAGGATCTTTCCCAGCTCGCGCATCGTCCGCCGCGTGCCAAACCGGCCAAACCGCTTCCGCAGCTGCACGAACATGATCGCCACGCCGATGTAGCTGGAAATCGAGGTCGCCAGCGCCAGGCCGTTCGCGCCCATCCACTCGCGCAGGATCAGGTTGAGCGCCACGTTGAGCACGACGACCGCGCAGGAGACGTAGAACGGGCTCTTCGTGTCCTTGACGGCGTGGAACATGCGGCTTAAGTAATCGCGCAGGCCATAGGCCGGCACGCCAATGACATAGCACGCCAGCACGCCCGCCGTCGCCCAGACGTCCTCGAGCGTGAACGCGCCGCGCATGTAGGCAAACTTGATGACGTCCTCGGACAGAACCGCTCCGATCGCCACGACCGGCAGCACCACCAGCGCGAGCAGAAGCAGGCTCCTGCGCGTCATCCGAAGCGCGCCGCGCAGGTCGTTTTCGGCCACATGGCGGCTCATCTTCGAGAACATGATCGTCGTCAGCGGCACGATCAGCACGCCCTGCAAAAACGTCACCAGCCGGTACGACGAGGTGAGCGACGTCAGCGTGCCCTCCGGCAGGCCGGACGCCAGCATGTTGTCGATCATGTGGTTGAGTTCGCTGACGCCCATCGACAAAAGCGCCGGCAGGGCGAGCACCATCAGCCTGTGGAAGCGCTTGTCGCGAAAATCCATCACCGGATAGTAGTGGAACCATCCGAACAGGAACGGCACCAGGATCACCAGCTGCAGCACATTCGCCGCGAACACGCCCCACGCGAGCGCCGTGACGCCATACCGCCCCGAGAAGAACACCGCCGCCGCGATCACGCAGACGCTGAGCGGGAAGCCGGTCAGCTGCGCCGCGATGTACTTTTCCATCGCATTGAGCAGGCTCGACACCGAAATCGACGTGACGTTGAACACCAGCGCCAGCACCATGATGCGCGTCAGCTGGGCGGTCAGCTGGGCGGTCTCGGCGTCGAAGCCGTTGTACACGAGGTTGACCAGCGGCTGGGCCAGCACGAGCATCAGCGCGGACACGACCAGCGACGCCAGCGCGAACAGGTTGATCGCATTGCTGGCAAAGTGATTCGAGCGCTCCAGGCTGTAGCGCTCGCGCTCCTCGGTGTACAGCGGGATCAGCGTCGCCGAGATGCAGGAATTGAACAGCAGCACCGGCAGATAGAACAGGCTGTATGCCGAGACATAGGCGTCGTTGGCGGCCGTGCGGCCGAAATACGCCGTGGTCACCATGTCGCGCCCAAAGCCGAGCGCCTTGCTGAGGATAATCACCAGCGTCACGAGCATCGTGCTCTGCAAAATCTTTTTTCGCTTCAAATACATTGCCTCCGATCGGTCGTCTGTTCAGTATAGCATACCCGGGTTAAGAAAAATGCATCGTTTGCCAATTCGCGCCCGGGAACCGGGCCGCCGCGCCCCGTTTCGGGATCGCCATTTCGCGGAATTTACCTGCACGGGCTGTCTATTCTCCCAAGAACGTGCTATAATATTGCAATCAAAACCCGAGGGAGGCTGTTCCTATGGAGACCACTGAGCGGAAGGCCGCGAATTTCATCGAGGAATTCATCAACGAGGATCTCGCCAGCGGGCGGTTCGACCACGTCCGCACGCGCTTTCCTCCGGAGCCGAACGGTTATCTGCACATCGGCCACGCAAAGGCGCTGTGCATCGACTTTGGCATCGCCCAGAAGTACGGCGGCAAGTGCAACCTCCGCTTTGACGACACCAACCCCAGCAAGGAGGAGGCCGCGTTCGTCGAGGGCATCCAGACCGACATCGAATGGCTCGGCTACAAATGGGACGAGCTGCACTTTGCGTCCGACTTCTTTGGCCGGCTGTATGAGATCGCGAAGGACATGATCCGCCGCGGGCTGGCCTACGTCGACGACCAGACCCCGGACGAGATGCGCGCCAACCGCGGCACGCTGACCCAGCCCGGCGTCAACAGCCCCTACCGCGACCGCAGTGTCGAGGAGAACCTCGACCTGTTCGAGCGCATGAAGAACGGCGAATTCGAGGCCGGCTCCCGCGTGCTGCGCGCGAAGATCGACATGTCCAGCCCGAACGTCCTGATGCGCGACCCGGCGATGTACCGCATCAACCGCCATCCGCACCACCGCACCGGCACCGAATGGTGCATCTACCCGATGTACGACTTCCAGCACCCGCTGCAGGACGCCATCGAGGGCATCACGCACTCGCTCTGCTCGCTCGAGTACGAGATCCACCGCCCGCTGTACGACTGGTTCGTCGCGAACGCGAACATCACCGAGCAGCCGCCGAGGCAGATCGAGTTCGCCCGGCTGAACATCGAGCGCACGGTCATGTCCAAGCGCTACCTGCGCGCGTTTGTCGAAAACGGCGTCGTCTCCGGCTGGGACGACCCGCGCATGCCCACGCTGGTCGCCATGCGCCGCCGCGGCTATCCCGCCGCCGCGATCCACGATTTCATGAGCCGCGTCGGCGTCGCCAAGAGCGATTCCACCGTCGAGGGCAACCTGCTCGACCACTGCGTCCGCGAGGCGCTGGGGGACACCGCGCCGCGCGCCATGGCCGTCGTCAACCCGGTCAAGGTCGTGCTGACCAACTGGCCGGAGGACAAGACCGACGAGCTGGAAATCGAAAACCACCCCGACCGCCCCGAGATGGGCGCGCGCAAGGTCGCCTTCGGCCGCGAGCTGTTCATCGAGCGCGACGACTTCATGGAGGAGCCGGTCAAGAAGTTCTTCCGCCTCGCCCCCGGCAAGGAAGTCCGCCTGAAGGGCGCCTACATCATCCGCTGCGATTCGGTCGTCAAGGACGAATCCGGCGAGATCGCCGAGCTGCACTGCACGGCCGACCTCGACAGCCGCTCCGGCACCGAGGGCGCGAACCGCAAGGTCAAGGGCACGCTGCACTGGCTCAGCGCCAAAGAGGCCGTGCCGTGCGAATTCCGGCTGTACGAGCCGATCCTCTCCGACGAGGACGCGCAGGCCATCGAGGCCGCCGAAGCCGCGGAGGACGCCGGCGAAGCGGAGGCCGCCGAGGCCGCGCCCGCCGCGAAGGACTTCATGTCCCGCCTCAATCCGAACAGCCTGACCGTCGCGCAGGGCTATTGCGAGCCGTGCGCCGCGAACGCCGAAACCGGCAGCGTGTTCCAGTTTTTGCGCACCGGCTACTTCTGCAAGGACCGGGACTCCACCGCCGAGCGCCCGGTGTTCAACCGCACCGTCGCCTTGAAGGACAGCTGGGCGAAGGAAGCGAAGAAGTAAATGTGGACGGGGGATATGGAACAAAAGAATATTGTGAGCGGGCTTTGAACTTCTCGCGCCCTCTTCTGGGTTTTTGGCAGACCGAATCGCCCGGCGCGTTCTCTGCGCCGGGCGCGTTTATCTTTGGCGGTACTCCAGCAGGGCTTCCAGAAGCTCGTCACCCCGCCTGCCGACCGGGACGACCGGCTTGCCGAGCTTTTCCCGGACGCCTTCGAGGGTCGCATCGTCGAGGAAGCGGTCGCCGCCGTCGCGGAGCATGCACTCCGTGATCAGCACGGCTTCGCAGTCGACGCCCTGCATCCGGTCGATCAGGTCGCCGGCGGTCACCAGCCCGGAGACGGTCACGCTCGGGCCGAAGAAGCGGTTTGCCACGGCGCAGACCTCGACCTGCACGCCAGCGACGGGCCGCCCGTCCAGCAGCGCCCGCAGAAACGGCGCGGCCGATTCGCCGCACGCGATGGCGAGCTTCGCCCCGCCCGTCCGCCTGCGCGCATCCTCGGGAAGCTCCGACCGCGCCTCGTCAAACTCCGTCTCCAGCAGCCGGAGCATGCCGACGCCGTCGTCGATCTGGCCGTAGCCCTCGTATTCCTCGTCCGCGGGGATCTCCGCGCCGGCCTGAAGGTAAAATTCGTCCGACGGGAATACAAACCGCGTGCCGCGCTCGCGCAGCAGCTTTTCGCGCCACCGGCCGGCGGTTTCCAGCACCGCGCGCGCCTCGTCCGGGCGGTATTTCCGGAGCGGAGCGAGGCCCTCGCGCCAGCCCGTCAACCCGACCGGCACCAGCGCCAGCGACAGCGCGCCGGGCAGTTCGGCCAGCGCCCGGATCGTCTCCTCCAGCGCCGCGCCATCGTTGAGCCCGGGGCAGAGCACCGCCTGGCAGTGAAATTCGATGCCGCCGCCGCTCAGCCGCCGGAGCTGATCCATCAGCCTTCTCGCCCGCGGCGTGCGCATCAGCCGCTCGCGCAAGTCGGGATCGGCGGCGTGCACCGAGATGTACAGCGGGCTGGCGTGCCGCGCAATGATGCGCTCCAGCTCGCGGTCGGACACGTTCGTCAGCGTGACGTAGTTGCCCATCATCAGGCTCATGCGCCAGTCGTCGTCCTTGACGCGCATCGCCGCGCGCACGCCCGGCGGCAGCTGATCGACAAAGCAGAACTGGCAGTGGTTGCAGCACATCCGCACGCCGGACATCATCGGCGTTTCAAAGTTCAGCCCCAGCGAATCGTATTCTCCCTTTTTGCAGAGGGCTTCGATACGCTCGCCATCGCGCAGCAGTTCCGCGCGCACCCGCCGGTCTGCGGAAAGCGCCTGATAATCCAGAAAGTCGACCACGATCTCGCCGTTGAGCCGGACCAGCCGGTCGCCGGCGAGGATGCCCGCGCGCGCCGCGGGGCTGTGCGGATCGACCGATGTAATGAGATGCGACATATTTCCTCTCCAATCGATGGTTTTCATTTTTATTATGGCGCATTTTTCCGGCCGCGTCAATAGGCGAAATCGCGCCGGATCCCGCGCTTCGCCACAGGCTTGACAAATTTCCTGCGGCATAGTAAACTGAATTCGCGTTTTTTGTGAACGACACAGGGGAATGTCATGAGGGAGGGCTGTTTTATGGGATGCACGGTCTATCATTCTGCGACGTCTGCGCGCGATTCGGAGATCGTCGGGCACGTCGCGGACGACGGCAACGTCTACCATTCGCGCCCCGGCGAGGTTGGCGCGGAGAATCTGGATCGCTGCGCGGGCCACATCGCCAGCGACGGCAACGTCTACAGCACGGCGCGCGGCTTCGGCGAGAGCGCCTACCAGTGCGTCGGCCACATCGGCGCGGACGGGCGGATCTACGACGTGTCCCGCACCGCGGGCGAGGCCTCCGGCCACTGCGTTGGCCACATCGAGCCGGACGGCCGGGTCTACGACACGGCGGGCCCCGCGGGGCTGAACCACTGCGTCGGGCAGGTGCGCGGCGGCCGTCCGGAGCAGGGCGCGGCGGCGCTATTGCTGCTTCTGAAGGGAAATGCGGCCTCCTCGGGCAGCACGGCCGCTTCGGGCGGCGCGACCCGGCCGGTTCCGGCGACTGTCTACGCCAGCGAAGCGGAGCTGCTCAAGGCGCTGGCCTTCCGCTTCGTGCTGCTGACAGTGATCGCCGCAGGCGCGGGAATGCTTTTGTCGGACGGCGACACAGCGCTCAGCGCTGCATTTGGGCTGCTGGTGGGCACAGGGCTTGCGCTGCTGACCACGATCGGCAGTTCGAGCGTGCACTACCGCTTCGACACCTTCCACTGCAAAAATGGCCTGCTGCGGGTGCTGCTCCGCCGGCAGGTGCTCTTCGGGCTGGCGGCGCCGCTTCTGATGCTGGCGTGCGCGGCGCTGATCCTGCTGTCCTGCCTGTCCGGCTCGGCGGCCCTTCCGGCCAGCATCGCCGTCGTCGCCGCGGCGGCGGCGCTGGGCGCATGGGCGGGCACAATGATCCGCAGACACCGCAAAAAGTGAGCGCAGACGCAATTCGCCGCATTTTGCGAGCAAAGCGGACGATGGAAGCCGGAATCGCCGCAAGTCGCCGTTTGACCAGAGCAATTCTGGCGTTTGCCAGCGGTCTGGGGCGGAGAACCATGGGTTCTTCGCCCTTTTCCCGCATTTTCACGATTTGTCCAATGCGCGCCGCGAATTCTGCACAAAAATAGGTTTATTTACCAGAACGCACTTGTAAAATGCGCGATACTGCTGTATAATAAACTGATTTCAAAAGCTCGCGCGGCGCGAGCGGTTCCAAATCCAGACGATCAGGAGGATTCACATGCAGAAGTACGTTTATCTCTTCAGCGAAGGCAACGCCCAAATGCGCAACACCCTGGGCGGCAAGGGCGCGAACCTCGCGGAGATGACCAACCTTGGCCTGCCTGTCCCGCAGGGCTTCACGATTTCAACGGAAGCCTGCACGTCCTACTACGAGAACGGCCGGCAGATCGCGCCGGAAATCATGGCGCAGATCGAGGAAGCTCTCGCCAAGATCGAGAAGATCAACGAGAAGAAGTTTGGCGACGCCGCCAACCCGCTGCTCGTCTCCGTCCGCTCCGGCGCGCGCGCGTCGATGCCCGGCATGATGGACACCATCCTGAACCTCGGCATCAACGACACCGTCGCGGCTGGCCTGATCGCCGGAAACCCCGACCCGAAGTTCGAGCGCTTCGTCTACGATTCCTACCGCCGCTTCATCCAGATGTTCTCCGACGTCGTGATGGAGATCCCGAAGAAGACCTTCGAGGTCATCATCGACGAGGTCAAGGAGGCGCGGGGCGTCACCGAGGACATCGAGCTCGGCGTGGACGACATGAAGGAGCTCGTCAAGCGCTTCAAGGAATACTACAAGGAGCAGAAGGGCACGGATTTCCCGTCCGACCCGAAGGAGCAGCTCATCGAGGCGGTCAAGGCCGTGTTCCGCTCGTGGGACAACCCGCGCGCGAACGTCTACCGCCGCATGAACGACATCCCCTATTCGTGGGGCACCGCCGTCAACGTCCAGCCGATGGTGTTCGGCAACCTGAACGAGCGCTCCGGCACCGGCGTCGCCTTCACGCGCGACCCCGCCACCGGCGAAAAGGCGCTGTTCGGCGAATACCTCATCAACGCGCAGGGCGAGGACGTCGTCGCCGGCATCCGCACGCCCAGCCACATCTCCCAGCTGGAGAAGGACATGCCCGAGGTCTACGAGCAGTTCAAGACCATCGCCAGCCGCCTGGAAAACCACTATCGCGACATGCAGGACATGGAGTTCACCATCGAAAACGGCAAGCTCTACATGCTGCAGACCCGCAACGGCAAGCGCACCGCCGCCGCCGCGCTGAAGATCGCCGTCGACCTGGTCGACGAGGGCATGATCTCCGAGGAGGAGGCCGTGTTGCGCGTGGAGCCGAAGCAGCTCGATTCGCTGCTGCACCCGATGTTCGACGCCAAGGCGCTGGCCATGGCCAAGCCGGTCGGCTCCGGCCTCGCAGCCTCTCCGGGCGCGGCGTGCGGCCAGATCGTGTTCACCGCCGAGGACGCCGCCAAGTGGGCCGAGAAGGGCCACAAAGTCGTGCTCGTCCGCCTCGAGACCTCGCCCGAGGACATCGAGGGCATGGTCTGCTCGCAGGGCATCCTGACCGTTCGCGGCGGCATGACCTCCCATGCGGCGGTCGTCGCCCGCGGCATGGGCACCTGCTGCGTCTCCGGCTGTTCCGAAATCAAGATGCACGACGGTTCCTTCGAGCTGGGCGGCCGCACCTTCACCGAGGGCGACTGGATCTCGCTCGACGGCTCCACCGGCAAGATCTACGGCGAGGCAATCCCGACCGTCGAGGCCACCATCTCCGGCGACTTCGGCCGCTTCATGGCCTGGGCGGACGCCGCGCGCAAGCTGGCCATCCGCGCCAATGCCGACAACCCGCGCGACGCGGAGCAGGCGGTCAAGTTCGGCGCCGAGGGCATCGGCCTGTGCCGCACCGAGCACATGTTCTTTGAGGGCGACCGCATCAAGGCCGTGCGCGAGATGATCGTGGCCAAGACGGTGGAATCCCGCAAGATGGCGCTGAACAAGCTGCTGCCCTACCAGCAGAGCGACTTTGAAGCCATGTACCGCGTGCTCGAGGGACGCCCGATGACCGTGCGCTATCTCGATCCGCCGCTGCACGAGTTCCTGCCCACCCGCGAGGAGGACATCGTCGAGCTCGCGCGCGAGATGAAGATCTCCGTGCAGGAGCTGATGGAGACCGTCGAGAGCCTGCACGAGTTCAACCCGATGATGGGCCACCGCGGCTGCCGCCTGGCGGTGTCGTATCCGTGCATCTACGAGATGCAGACCCGCGCCGTCATCACCGCCGCGATCAACGTCACCCGCGAGCATCCGGAATACCACATCACGCCCGAGATCATGATCCCGCTGGTGGGCGAGGCGCGCGAGCTGAAGTTCGTCAAGGACACGGTCACCGCCGTCGCCGACGAGCTGATCGCCGATTCCGGATTGGACATGAAGTACCACGTCGGCACGATGATCGAGATTCCGCGCGCCGCCGTCACCGCCGATGAGATCGCCCGCGAGGCCGAATTCTTCTCCTTCGGCACCAACGACCTGACGCAGATGACGTTCGGCTTCAGCCGCGACGACGCCGCGAAGTTCCTCGACGCCTACTATGAGCACAAGATCTACGAGTTCGACCCGTTCGCCAAGCTCGACCAGACCGGCGTCGGCGCGCTGATTCAGATGGCCGCCGAGAAGGGCCGCAGCACCCGCCCGGACATCAAGCTCGGCATCTGCGGCGAACACGGCGGCGATCCGTCGTCGATCGAGTTCTGCCACAAGATCGGCCTGAACTACGTCTCCTGCTCGCCCTTCCGCGTGCCGATCGCCCGCCTCGCCGCCGCGCAGGCAGCGATCACCAACCGCTGATCGTCCAAAAGGCAGGCAAAAAGCTCCCGCACGAAAAGACGTGCGGGAGCCTTTTATAAGAAAGCGCCCCTTCACAAACGCCCGTTCCGGTCAGCGCTCGATGGTCGCCTTGACGGCCTCCATGAACGCATGGCGCATTCCGTTGGCCTCGAGGGCTTCGACCCCGCGGATGGTCGTGCCGCGCGGGGAGCAGACGCCGTCCTTGATCTCGGCGGGAATCATGCCCGTCTCCAGCTGCATCTTGCCCGTTCCGAGCGCCATCTGCGCGGCGAGCCGGTAGGCCGTCGCGCGCGGCAGGCCGTACTTGACGCCGGCGTCGGCCAGCGCCTCCATCATCATCGCCACAAACGCCGGTCCACAGCCGGAGATCGCCGTAGCGGCGTCCATCAGGTGCGTTTCCAGCTCGACCACCTCGCCCAGCGACTGGAACAATTTGACCGCGGCCGCGTGCTCCTCCGGCAACAGCGTGTTCGCGGATTCAAACAGCAGCACGCCCTCGCCGACCATGCACGGGGTGTTCGGCATGACATACTGCACACGCACGCTCGGATCGACCATCGGGCGGTAGCGCTCCAGCGTGTAGCCCGCGACAACCGACAGCATCGCCTTTCCCTTCAGCGATTCGCGGATCTCGGCGAGCACGCCCTCGACGACGTACGGCTTGACCGCCATGACCACGGTGTCCGAGCGCTCGAGCAGTTCGCCGATGCTCCGGCAGGCGAAAATGCCCGTCTCGTCTGCAAAGGCGCGCAGACGGTCATAGTGCGGCGCATAGGCGCTCAGGTTCCCGGCCTCCGCCGCGCCGCCCGCGAGCACGCCCCGCACGATCGCGCGCGCCATGTTGCCCATGCCAATAAAACCGATGTTCTTCATAGCAACCATCCTCTCTGGGAAATGGCGGTTGCGGCACATTCGAGCCGCATCCTTTCAGAAATTATACGCCAGTTTCCAAAAAAGCGCAAGCAGAAACGCGCGGCATCGCCTCAAAGCAGGCGCATTAGCTCCTCGGGAAGCGCGCTCGTTCGCTCGATGCGCTTGCCGGAAATCGGATGGTCGAACGCGATGCGGGCGGAGTGGAGGGCAAACCGGCCGGGCAATTCGGGCAGCTCGGCGCCATAGAGGAAGTCGCCGGCGACCGGATGGCCGATGTGCGCGAGGTGGACGCGAATCTGATGCGTCCGGCCCGTCTCGAGCCGCAGGCGGACGAGCGTGCGGCCGTTCGAGACTCCGAGCGCGGCGTAGTGCGTCACGGCGGGCCGCCCGGCGGGATCGACGGCGCGGCGGACGGTCGCGCCGTCGGCCTTCGCGATGGGCAGGTCGATCGTGCCCTCGCCCGTCAGCTCCCCCTCCACGACGGCCAGATATTCCCGCACAAACGACGGCGTGTGCAGCTGGCGCTGGAGCAGGCGGCAGGCGTGCGCGTGCTTCGCGGCGGCCATCAGGCCGCTGGTTCCGCGGTCGAGCCGGTTGAGCGGCCGGAACACGAAGCCCTCGCAATCCCGAAACCGCCACGCCAGCCGGTTCTCCAGCGTGCCGGACGGCTGGCGCTCGGTGCACTGGCACGCCATCGGTGCGGGCTTGTCCACGATGTAGAGGTCTTCGTCCTCGTAGACGATCCGCACCTCGCCCGGCTCCGGCGCGGCGACCGTCGCGCCCTCGTCCTCGAGCGCCAGCTCGACCACGTCGCCCGGCGCGAGCAGATGGTTCGCGCGCACCACAGCGCCGTTCACCCGCATTCCGCCGCGCGCCTTCAGCGCGGAGAGCTGCCGGTGCGACACGCCCATCGCACCCCGCACGAATTGCTTGACCGGCCGTCCGGCGTCCATTTCGCCGGCTTCCGCGCGCAAGATCCGCATACCGCCGCCTCCTCTTGTACACATTTTCTCCCATTATACGCCCATCGCGCCGCGGGGGCAAGCCCTTTACCGCCCGGACAGGCCGAGGATGTAGTCCGCGCTGACGCCATAGAATCGGCACAGCGCGACCAGATGCCGGATCGGCAGCTCGTTGATGCCCTTCTCGTAGCGCGAATAGACCTGCTGCGTCGTTCCCAGCAGCCGCGCAATGTCCTCCTGCCGCAGATCGTGGTCCTCCCGCAGGTCGCGCAAAACTTCCCAGTATTCCTTCAAGCGACTCACCTCAAGGAAAGTATAGCTACATCGGATTTGGTGTATTGACATTCCATCTAATTGTAGATGAACGCATTGACATTGTCTCAAATTCAGCGTATAATTTAAGTAAACTTTAAGAAAAGGGGATGGGGACGATGCATCCTGCCGTTCAAAAGCTCATCGAGGAACAGAGGGCGCAAAAGGAACAGGAGCGCGAAGAGATTCTGCGCTCGCTCGGATTGGTGGAGAAACCTGAAGAACGGGAATACGCAAATAGACCGTATCGTGATTTGGAGATCGCGAAGATGCATGGGTACGATCAATGCGAAATGATTGATGGCAAACCCCGTTATTACCGTGTAAAGCAAGCGCAGGTTTCCATCAACCTGACCGATGAAGAATACGCCGAGGTTTACAAGATCTATCAGGAGCGCAAAGCCAAGGAAGGTCAGCGCTCGCCTGTGCAGGTGACGTTCAAAGAGCTGGACGCGCAGGGTGAAACGGCGCCGGAATCCAAATTCGAGCCCAGCTTCCTGAGCCAAGCATTTCACGCTTTCGCATGGATTTTCTGGTTCGGCGGTCTCATCGGTGCCATCATTCTTTCCTTTGTTGAGACTGAAAACTACTATGGGCGCGTGGAGAGTTACTTCAACTTTACGGCATTCCTCGAATATTGCGCGATCGTCTTCTGCGCAGGGCTGCTCTGGCACGCCATTGCGCACGCGCTGGACGCGCTGGACATCATCGCCGCCAACACGGGCGGGCGGAAGTTCTCCCTTAAAAAGGACGCAAAGTGAACCTGGATTGCTTCGATCTTTCCCAAAACGCGCTTGACACGGCGAAAGTTCGCCGCTATACTATCGTCAGATGGGTAAAGCCCATTCGGAACTGAACAGAACAGGTAAGCGAGGCGCGGCGGTTGACCGCCGCAGGAACTGGGGTGCGATTCCCCGACAGAGCCGCTGCTGTGAAGAGCGAAGCTCGGCCCACGCGCAAGTGCGCAGCCATTGGACGCATCGTCCGAGAAGGCGGGCCGGGCAGAGGAGAAATCTCCTCTGCGCTCCAAGTCAGAATACGGCCTCGCCCGCCGGCACAGGATACGCCCCCGGACCTGGGGCGGTGTTGCCAATTGCTTTTGAAATTCGAGGCAGGGGTGCGCCGCGCGGCTCGTTGGGCTGCGCGGCGCCTGTGCGTTTTGGAACAGCTTCCGGCCACATTTTCAGAAGGGAAGGATTCCACATGAAGCACATTGCCAAGCTGCTCTGCGCCGCCGTCGCGCTCGCGCTGATGCTCGCCTCCGCCGCGCTGGCCGAGGCCCCGACCGAGGATCGCGCCGGCAACGCCATCGCCTTGCCCGCCGAGGTCAATTCGATCGTCTCGCTCGCGCCGGCGACCACGCAGATCATCGAATCGCTCGGCCTGACCGACAAGCTGGTCGGCGTGGACACGCAGTCGCCCTTGTACGTCGCGGGGCTGGACGAGCTTCCGCAGTTCGACATGATGGCGCCCGACGTCGAGCAGATCGCCGCGCTGGAGCCGGACATCGTGTTCGCCTCGGGCATCAGCTACCTCGACGGCGATCCGTTCGCTGCGCTGGAGGGCATGGGCATCTGCGTGGTCGACATTCCGACCAGCAACAGCATCGCCGCCGTCGGCGAGGACGTGCTGTTCACCGCGCAGTGCCTCGGCATGGCCGACGAGGGACAAGCCCTCGTCGACGAGATGAACGCCACGATCGACGAAATCGCCGCCATCGGCGCAACGATCGAGGACAAGAAGACCGTGCTGTTCGAGATCTCGGCGCTGCCGTCCATCTACAGCTTTGGCACGGGCACCTTCCTCGACGAGATGATCGCCCTGATCGGCGCCGAGAACGCGTTCGGCGATCAGGAGAGCTGGATCGCGGTCGCGGAGGAGGACGCGGTGGCCTCGAACCCCGACGTCATCCTGACCAGCGTGAACTATATCGACGACCCGGTGGGCGAGATCCTCGGCCGCGCGGGCTGGGAGTCGGTCACGGCGGTGGCCAACGGCGACGTCTACTACATCGACAACGGCGCGAGCTCGCTGCCGAACCACCACATCGTGGACGCGCTGATCGAGATGGCGGTGGCGGTCTATCCGGACGCCTACGCTGAATACGCCGAATGAGGCTGAAGGCAAGGATGGCGGCGCTCGCGGCGCTGGCGCTCATCGCGCTGGCGCTCGGCGCCGCCATCGGCAGCGTTGGGGTGTCGCCGCGCACGCTGATCGACGTGCTCGCGAACAAGCTCTTCGGCGCGGCGCTTCCGGAGGACGTCAGCGACATCACCGTCTCCATCCTCTGGACGATCCGCTTTCCGCGCGCGGTCTGTGCGTTTCTGATCGGCGCGGCGCTGGCGGCGAGCGGCACGGTGATGCAGTCCGTGCTGCGCAACCCGCTGGCCTCGTCGTACACGCTCGGCGTCTCGTCGGGCGCGTCGCTGCTCGCGGCGGTGGTGATCGTCACGGGGTTCACGCTGCCCGTGCTCGAGCGCTACACGCTGCCGCTGTTCGGCTTTCTGGGCGGACTGGGCACGGTCTTTCTCGCGATGGCGCTGGCCATGCGCTTCAACCGCAACCTCGAGAACCAGACGGTCATACTGGTCGGCATGGTGCTTTCGCTGTTCGTCAACGCGCTGCTCACGCTGGTGACGGCGCTGTCGGCGGAGCGGCTGAGCCAGCTGGTGTTCTGGCAGATGGGCAGCTTTTCGGCGCTGACGTGGGCCGACGCGGGACTGGTGCTGCCGGTTCTGCTGTTGTCCCTCGTCGTGCTGCTGCGCTACTCGCGCGAGCTGGATTTGATGACCTTCGGCGAGGAGCAGGCGCTCTCCGCGGGCGTCGACCTGCGGCGGGTGAAATTTCTGCTGATTGCGGTCTCCGCGCTGCTGACGGGCACGGCGGTCTCGCTGGCCGGCGTGATCGGCTTCGTCGACCTGATCGCGCCGCACGTGGTGCGCCGGATCTTCGGCTCGAATCACCGCGCGGTGGTGCCGATGTCGGCGCTGTTCGGCGGGGCGTTCATGGTGCTGGCCGACCTGCTCGCCCGCACGGTGCTCGCGCCGCAGGAGCTGCCGGTCGGCGCGGTGACGGCGCTGATCGGCGCGCCGTTCTTCGCCTATGTCTACTTCCGCCGGGAGAGGAGATGACCGGGATGCTGTCGCTTCGAGACGTGCGCGCCGGATATGGCGGCCGCGAGGTGCTGCACGGCATCACGGCCGACTTTGAAACCGGCCGGAATTACTGCATCCTCGGCCCCAACGGCTGCGGCAAGACGACGCTCATCCGCGCCATCGCCGCGCTGATCGACTCCACCGGCGAGATCCTGCTCGACGGCAAGCCGGTCCGGAAGATGAAGCGCCGCGAAATCGCCGCGCGCATCGCCGTGATGAGCCAGGTCACGCAGATCTACTTTCCCTTTACCGTCTACGACACCGTCATGCTCGGCCGCTATCAGCACATGAGCGGGCGGCTGTTCGGCCAGCCCTCGGCCGAGGACCGCGAGATGGTCGAGCAGTGCCTCCAATCGGTTCGGCTGGACGGCCTGCGCGACCGGCGCATCGACGAGCTCTCCGGCGGGCAGCGGCAGCGCGTGTTTCTCGCGCAGGCGCTGGCGCAGGACCCCGAGGTCATCCTGCTCGACGAGCCGACCAACCATTTAGACGTCCGGCATCAGGTCGAGCTGATCGACTACCTGCACCGCTGGTCGGCCGACGGCCGCCACTCGGTCATCGGCGTGCTGCACGACATCAACCTCGCGCTGCGGCTGACGGAAAACGCCGTGTTCATGCGCGACGGCCGGATCGAGCGCGCCGGGCGGTTCGAGCAGATCGCCGACGCCGCGTTCCTGCGCGACGTCTATGAGACCGACATCGCCGGCTATATGCGCGATTCCTTTGAAAAGTGGAGGCATGTGCAATGAAACTCTACCGAAGCCCCTATGAGGCGTATCCGTTCCTGTCCGACGCCGACGGCGACCTGCGCTGCGACTACGAGATTCTGACCGACCGCATGGCCTCGGAGACCGGGCTGCTGGCCGCGCTGTGCCCCGAGCGGCGCGACGAGCTGCTCGCCATCGACGAGCTGATCTACCACGCGAACGCCTCGCTGCGCACGTTTCTGAGCCTGAAGCCGGAGGAGATCGACTGGCTGCGCGCGCGCACGGAGGCGCTGGAGGCCGAGACGGCGGGCCTCTGCGACCGCTTCGTGCTCCCGGCCGGTTCGCCGCGCGCCTGCGTCGCCCACGTGCTGCGCACGGACGGCAAGCGGCTCGTCCGGCTGCTGTACCGCTTCGCTCAGCGCGGCGGGAAGGTCGAGGACGCGCTGTTCGACTTCGCCAACCTGCTCTCCGGCTACTTCTTCCTGCTCGCGCTCGCGCTCAACCATGCCGACGGCGTGCCCGAGCGCCCCTTCGAGAGCCGGAACTATCCGAAGGCAAAGTGAAGGCAGCTGCGAACGATAAAACGCGAGAGGGGCGAAGCCCTCTCGCGTTTTCCTGTGGTTTTTGACGGCCTGAGCCGCAGAAAACAGGCGGCCACGGCTGTTTTTGGGGCAGAATTTTTCCCGCTTCGACTGATTCTGACACTGGAATACCGCCGGCACGCCTGCCTCCGTGGCGCTTTCCCCTCACGTCGGCAGCCAGATCTCCACATAGAACCAATCGGGCCGGATTTCCTCGACATCGATGCTGCCCATGACGACCCGGTCCGCCCCACTCCCGGCGACGGCATCGACGGTTTCCCCAGCTGCGGCCTCCCAGCGGCAGACGCCTTCGCCATCCGCAACGAGCGTCCATGCGCGGCCGCCAACGTTCATTCCGGCAATCGATTCGCCCAGCATCCGTGGGGTTCCGCCCGGGAGGCAGTGCAGTTCGGCGCTTCCCTCGCCGGCAAAGGAATCGCTTCCAAAGATAAACGCCGCATGGCGCGTCTCCGGATCATAGTCGATCCGCACCAGTCCCGTGCCGTCGAACAGGGCGTCCATGTGCGCGGCGGAAGCGGCGGAAAACTGCATGGTTTGCCCCGAGAGCGCCTGCGCAATCCGCCGCCAGCTGCCGGATTGTTCTTCGGCAAATGCGCGGATGTCCGCTTCCGTGACATGCGCGGCCTTGCCTTCCGAAAGGTTCCGGGAAGCGTCGCGCACGCAAACCGTCAGGCCAGCGAGGAACGCCACGATCAACGCCAAAACCGCCGCGAGCATGATCGGCCGCCCTCGCCTCTTTCGCATCCTCATTCTCCTGCCTTCCCGTCAAAATCCCCTTCATTATACCAAAGCGCGGACGGCCTGTCCATCCCACAGCTTCCCCGCGCGCATAAAAAGCCTCCGGCAGCCGGAGGCTTTTTGAAATCACGCGCGGGCCTGTTCGAGCTTTTCGAGGCTCTCTTCGCGCAGGCCGCTCATCAGCAGCGTCGCCGCGAGGCCGCTCTCGTCGAGCGAAAGGCCAAACGTCTGGGCAAACAGCAGCTGCAGCCGCTCCTTGCGCTCCTCGAGCCGCCCGGCCAGCGCCTGTCCCTGCGCGGTCAGGCGCGCGGAGCCATAGGGTTCCTTTTCGATCAGGCCCTTGGCGGAGAGCACTTCGAGCGCCTTGTGCACCGACGGGCGCGTGATGCCCAGCAATTTGGCGACGTCTTTCGACGCCACATATTCCTGAATCCGCGTCAGCGAGAGCACGGCGAGCAGGCATCGGATCTGGTTGGCCGTCAGCATCATCGTCATTCCTCCTGTGCGGGGACCGTCTTCCCCACCGGTTCAAGGCGAAGGGGCGCACCGCCGGAAAATGCGCGGGACGCGAGTGGGTTCGCGTCCCGCGCATTGCACCCAAGCGCGCTGGCAGACGGGCTGTTCAGGCCCGGGATCGGTCAATGGCAGCCGGAACAATGGTCACAGCTGCCGCCGCAGCCGCCCTTGCCCGCACGCCGGTTGCGGATCATCCTCCAGAGAACCGCGCCGACCAGCAGCACCACTGCGCCGCCGACAATCCACGTTGCCATAGAGTTCCCTCCTCGCTCTGTCCGCGGGGCTGGCGCGAAGCCGGCCCCATTTCAGTTCCTCAGGCCGCGTTTTTGACGGTCTGGGTCAGGTGGTTTTCGTCGTACTTGTTTCTGCGGACGATCATGTAGACCAGGAACGCCAACAGCAGGATGGCCACCGCGGTCGCAACCGTGAATCCCGCGCCGGAGAACAGCAGCCCCAGCTGGTACACGATCAGCGCCACGACATAGGCGAACACGCACTGGTAGGCGATGGCGAACAGCGTCCACTTGCCGTTGTTCATCTCGCGCTTGATGGCGCCCATCGCGGCGAAGCACGGCGCGCACAGCAGGTTGAACAGCATGAAGGAGAACGCCGCCAGCTGGCCGTGGCCGCCGCTGGACTCCTCAAAGCCCTGCGCGATCGGGGACAGCCCGGCCTCAATGGCGCCGGCATCGCCCTCGTCGATCAGCGTGGCGGTGTCCATCTCGTCGGTATCGGTGCCGTAGGTCACGCCGAACACGTTGACGACCTCTTCCTTCGCGACCAGGCCCATGACCGTCGCGACGGTGGCGCGCCAGTCGTCAAAGCCGAGCGGGGCGAAGATCGGCGAGACGGCGCTGCCGATGTGTCCCAGGATGCTCTGGTCGCTGTCCTCGACCTCGCCGAACACCCAGTTGACCTCGGCGGCATCGACGGTCTCCGCGGTCTCGGCGGCATCAGCCGTTTCGGCGGGGTCGGCCGCCTCGGGCGCCCAGCCGTAGGTGGAGGTCGCCCAGATCAGGATGCTGGAGATCAGGATGATCGAGCAGGCGCGCTTGATGAAGCTCCAGCCGCGCTCCCACATGCTGTGCAGCACGTTCTTCGGCGAGGGCGCGTGGTAGGCCGGCAGCTCCATGACGAACGGCGCCGGGTCGCCCGCGAACGGGCGTGTCTTCTTGAGCATGATGCCGCTGACGATGATGGCGGCGATGCCGATGAAGTAGGCCGACGTCGCGACCCACGTGGCGTTGTGGAACAGCGCACCGGAGATCAGCGCGATGATCGGCAGCTTGGCGCCGCAGGGGATGAACGTCGTGGTCATGATGGTCATCTTGCGGTCGCGGTCCTGCTCGATCGTGCGCGAGGCCATGACGCCGGGCACGCCGCAGCCGGTGCCGATCAGCACGGGAATGAAGCTCTTGCCGGACAGGCCGAACTTGCGGAAGATGCGGTCCATGATGAACGCGATTCGCGCCATGTAGCCGACGTCCTCGAGAATCGCCAGCAGGAAGAACAGCACGAACATCTGCGGCACGAATCCGAGCACCGCGCCGACGCCTGCGATGATGCCGTCGCCGATCAGGCCGACGAGCCAGCTGGCCGTGCCGATGCTCTCGAGCCACGCCATGACCGGCTCCTGAATCCACGAAGCGACGAACACGTCGTTGGTGAAGTCGGTGACGATGGTGCCGATGGTGGTGACGGAGATGTAATAGACGAACGCCATGATGACCACGAAGATCGGCAGCGCCAGCCAGCGGTTGGTGACGATGCGGTCGATCTTGTCCGACGTGGTCAGCGCGCCCTTGGGCTTGCCCTTTTTGACGCAGATGGAGACGAGCTTGCTGATGTAGGCGTAGCGCTGATTGGTGATGATGGACTCCGCGTCGTCGTCCATCTCCTTTTCGCAGCCCTTGACCGTGTCCTCGATGGCCTTCTGGATGCCCGCCGGGAGGTTCAGCTCGGCCATGACCTTCTCGTCGCGCTCGAAGAGCTTGATCGCGTACCAGCGGGCGAGATTGTCGTCGACGATGCCGCCCGGATGGACGCTGCCGTCGGCGTGATGGTGGTGGACGGCCTGCTCGCCGTCGCGGTGGGTGATCAGATCCTCGATGTGCGCAAGCGCGTGCTCGACGCTGCCGGCAAACACGTGCGGCGGCTCGAAGGTCGACTTCTTCGCGCCCAGCTCGGCGGCCTTGCGCGCGGCTTCGAGGCTGCCCTGTCCCTTGAGCGCCGAGGTCTCGACGACCGTGCAGCCCAGCGCCGCCCCCAGCTTCTTTGCGTCGATGACGTCGCCGTTCTTGCGCGTGACGTCGATCATGTTCAGCGCGACGACCATCGGAATCCCCAGCTCGGCCAGCTGCGTGGTCAGGTAGAGGTTTCGCTCGATGTTCGTGGCATCGACGATGTTGAGGATGGCGTCCGGCTTCTCATTGACCAGATAGCCGCGAGCGACGACCTCTTCGAGCGTGTAGGGCGACAGGCTGTAGATGCCCGGCAGGTCCTGAATCACGACCTCCTTGTCGCCCTTGAGGCGTCCCTCCTTCTTTTCGACGGTGACGCCGGGCCAGTTGCCGACGTATTGGTTCGATCCCGTCAGATCGTTGAACATCGTAGTCTTGCCACAGTTCGGATTTCCCGCGAGGGCAATCTTGATTGCCATATCCTTTCCTCCTCAAAAGCTCGCGCCGTTCCCGCTCCGAAGCGGCCGGTTTGCCCGGCGCTGGGAGGCGCGGCGCATCTGTCCGCAATTCCGACGGCGCGCAAAACTCACTCGACTTCGATCATCTCGGCGTCGCCTTTGCGCACGGAAAGCTCGTAGCCGCGCACGGTCAGCTCCATCGGGTCGCCCAGCGGAGCGACCTTCCGGACGTAGACCTCGGTGCCCTTGGTCAGCCCCATGTCCATGATGCGGCGCTTGATCGCGCCCTCGCCGTGCAGCCGCTTGATCTTCGCGGTCTGTCCGATCCTGACGTCCCTGAGTGTCCTCATCTCGCCCTCTCCTTTCCATCCAATCGGCGTCGCCGCAAGGCTTCGCCCCCAAGGAAATTCCGATTCCGGGCGCGCCCGGCTCCGGCATTGCCTACACCATGATCCGCATGGCCATCCCCTTGTCCAGCGCAATGCGGCTGTCCTTGATGGACAGGATCATGTTGCCCCCAAGTTCGTTGACCACCGTCACCGTCTCGCCGACCACGAAGCCCAGCTCCGCCAGATGCTGCCGGACGTCGTCCCGGCCCGTGATCTTCCGGATGATGTTCGTATCGCCCACGCTCGCCATTCCCAACGGCATCACACGCTTCACCTCCGAGAATTAGCCCATTCTAACTCAGTTTCAAAAAGAAAAGTTAGTTTGCAATAACCTCTAACCATCAAGAAGTTTACCACCACTAACCGTCGCTGTCAAGCCCTTCTCAAAGATATAACATGGGCGCCGCGCAAAGGCGGCCCGGTGAAGCGCGCGGCCCCGCCGGGCCGGACCGCTCAGGCGTCCGCGAGCGCGGCGCCGAGCTTTTCGCATGCAGCCTGCGCCTCGGCATCGGGCGCTTCCATGCAGATGACGCTGTCGCAAACGCGGTTCGCGCCGGCGGCGTCGCAATCGGCCTCCCAGTTGCGCATCCACTCGCCGTCTCCCCAGCCATAGGATCCAAACAGCGCGATCTTCTTGCCGTTCAGCTTGGGCTTGCACGCCTCGAACATCGGCGCAAACTCGCTGTCCTCCAGCTCCTCGTTGCCCATCGACGGACAGCCGAAGGCGATGGCGTCGAACGCATCGACCTTGGCGGCGTCGAACTGGTCAGATGGAAACAATTTGCCCGAGCAGCCCTTTGCGACGGCCTCGGCCATCGCCGTAGTGTTGCCCGTGCCGCTCCAGTAAACCACCGCTACGTTGTTCATGATTTTCCCTCCTCAATCTGTGGTGCAGTTGGCGCCGCGTCGGGCGCGGATCACGCCGCGCGCGTGCAAACCGTCAGCCGCGACAGCGGACAGCCCTGTGCGAACAGCCTCGCGTAGACCTCCCGGCACTTGCGGAACCGCGCGAACGTCCGCCGCGCGCCATGCTCGTCGGAATAGACCTTCCAGCATCCGCAACACAGGCAGTTGCGCCCGCCGTTTCGGATATAAGCGATCACGTCCGACAGCGGATAGCCGAGGAACACGCCGATCTCGTGGGGAAATTCCTCCGTCTGCGCAAGCCGCAACCTCAGCCGCTCGAGCACCGCTACCGTTTCAAAGACAGCGTAGCCCATCGACCGCAGAAACGCGCGCACATCCGCCTGCGAAAGCGCCGCCGCCAGCTCCGCCTCGCGGTAGAGGTACATCAATGCCCGCCCGTCCCGCACGCGCAGCGCCGTCAGCCGGACGCCCTTCGGCGCCAGCTCCCCGTTGAGCCGGTCGATCTCGGTGCACAGCCCCTCCCCGGCGGGCACGGCAAACGCGCTGCCCACCTTCAGCCTCGCCAGCGTCGGCGCGCCGTGCGCGATCAATGCGCTCTCCAGCAAGGAAAGCCCTCCCTTCGCGACATGGTTTGTTTTTACTAACCCACCATCTTAAAAGATGCGCATTCCGAAAATGCGCCATCGCAAAGGTTAGTATTAACTAACCAACTGCAATGCCATTATATCCCTTCCCATCTCATCTGTCAATACCCTTCATCCATTTTTTCCGAAAAAAAGACGCACGGCACGATCACCCTATGCCAGCCCACCAAAACTCACAGGAGAGCGCAAGACGACCAAAGCCCTTTCACATAAAAACCATTCCCGACAAAAGGCTGAAAACCCATAGGTCGCAGCCTGCCAAAATCCTAAGAGAGCGCGCGAGAGTCGCAGCCCTCTCGCATCAAAATCGTGTCCGGCGGGAAGGTTGAAAACCCGTAGGGTTTTCAAGTCGGCCAAGGCCGACCGATTTTGACGATTTGGAAAATCGGCAAAATCGCCTCGTACGTCGGGCACGGGTGCTGATTTTTGCGTCGGGAAATCCCATTTCTCAGAGCAAAAATCGCTTCCCTGCACAATTTGCGGCCAGAGTTTTTGCACAATAATTTTACAGCAAGGAAGGCATATTATGTCACAGGCAGCATTGACGGAATCCATGGAACGAATCACGAAGCAGCTTGGCGAAACCATCTCCGCCATGTCGAAGCTCTACAATCTGGAACTGCGCGACCGGGACAACGAAATTGCCATGCTCCGAAA
>DVJL01000086.1 GCA_018716805.1 Candidatus Faecivicinus avistercoris
CGATGCGCTCTGTACCGGACATTTTTTTGCAAAAATCCGAACATTACTGCGCGAAATTGCGAAATTAACGCGAGATTTTACGAACATTTATTTTGAGATGTTTGATTATATTCGATCTGTGTGGGATAATAGGAGCGTGCCCGGACGGGCGAGGAGTGCGATTGGAGGCGTTTCAATGAAGAAAGTTGCAATCGTGATGGGGAGCGACAGCGATCTCGGCACGATGAGAAAGGCCGTGGAAAAACTCAAGTCGCTGGAGATTCCGGTGGAGGTTCGGATTCTGTCCGCGCACCGGACGCCCGAGGCGTGCGCGGCGTTCGCGCGCTCGGCGCAGGCAGAGGGCTTCGGCGCGATCATCGCCGCGGCGGGCAAGGCGGCGCACCTGGCGGGCGCCATCGCGGCGAACACGCTTTTGCCGGTCATCGGCGTGCCGGTCAAGTCGTCGACGCTGGACGGATTGGACGCGCTGTTGTCCACGGTGCAGATGCCCTCGGGCATCCCGGTGGCGACGGTGGCGATCGACGGCGCGGAGAACGCGGCGATCCTCGCGGCGCAGGTGCTCGCCGTGTCGGACGCGGCGCTGGCCGGAAGGCTTGCGGAAATGCGCCGGCAGATGCGTCAGGCGGCCGAGGAAAAGGACAGGAAAGTTCGCGCGGAATTTGCGCAGGAATAATCGGGAGGATGGGCAAAATGGAAAAGACGGTTCAGCTCTACGAGGGCAAGGCGAAGAAGGTTTACGCGACGGACGACCCGAATCTCGTGATCGTCTCCTATAAGGACGATGCCACGGCGTTCAACGGCCTAAAGAAGGGCACGATTTCCGGCAAGGGCGTCATCAACAACCAGATGTCCAATTTGCTGATGCAGATGCTCGAGAAGAACGGCGTGCCGACGCACTTCGTCAAGGAGCTCTCCGAGCGCGAGACGCTGGTCAGGAAGGTGGAGATCGTGCCGCTGGAGGTCATCGTGCGCAACCTGTCGGCCGGCTCGTTCGCGAAGCGCTACGGCGTCGAGGAGGGCATCGTGTTCGCCGAGCCGACGCTGGAGTTCTCCTATAAAAACGACGACCTCGGCGATCCGCTGCTGAACACCTCCCACGCGCTGGCGCTGGGGCTGGCGACGAAGGAGGAAATCGCGAGGATTCAGGAACTCGCGCTGAAGGTCAACGAGCTGCTCAAGGCGCGGTTCGCGCGCGTGAACATCACGCTGGTCGACTTCAAGCTCGAGTTTGGCCGTCTGCCGGACGGCACGATCGTGCTCGCCGACGAGATCTCGCCCGACACCTGCCGCTTCTGGGATTCCACGACGCATGAGAAGCTGGACAAGGACCGCTTCCGCCGCGACATGGGCGGCGTCGAGGACGCCTACAACGAAGTGATGCGCCGGGTGCTGGCGGATTGAGGAGAGTGGATATGAGCGGTATTCATGAGGAGTGCGGCGTATTCGGCATCTATTGCCGGGATGGCATGAACGTCGTCTCGGCGGCCTACTACGCGCTGTACGCGCTGCAGCACCGAGGACAGGAGAGCTGCGGCATCGCGGTCAACGACGATGGCGTGATCCGCTGCGTCAAAAATCCCGGCCTGGTCAACGAGGTCATCACCCGCGAAGCAGTGGAGACGCTCGGCGAAGGGCGCATGGCCGTCGGCCACGTCCGCTACGGCACGTCCGGCGCCGACCCGAGGCAGAACGCCCAGCCGCTGGTGGTCAACCACATCAAGGGCTACATGGCGCTGGCGCACAACGGCGCGCTGACGAACGCGCGCGAGCTGCGCGAGGAACTGGAGCTGCGCGGCTCGATCTTTCACATGACCAGCGATTCGGAGGTCATTTCCTACGTCATCACGCGCGAGCGGCTCTCCTCAAAGTCGATCGAGGAGGCCGTTTCCCGGAGCATGGACGTGCTCAAAGGCGCGTATTCGATGGTCGTCATGTCGCCGCGAAAGCAGATCGCCGCGCGCGATCCGTTCGGCTTCCGCCCGCTGTGCATGGGCAGGATCGGTGAAAACGTGGTGTTCGCGTCGGAGAGCTGCGCGCTCGACGCCATCGGCGCGACGTTCGAGCGCGACATCGAGCCGGGGGAGATCGTCGTCGTCGACGAGGACGGCGTCCGCACCGACCGCACGCACGTCGGCGTCCAGCCGAAGCGCACCTGCGTGTTCGAGTACATCTATTTTGCCCGCCCGGACTCGGTCATCGACGGCAGTTCCGTCCACACGGCGCGCGTGCGCGCGGGCTCGTTCCTCGCGCTGGAGCACCCCGTGCAGGCGGACGTGGTCATCGGCGTGCCGGATTCCGGCATCGACGCCGCCATCGGCTTTTCCCGCCAGTCCGGCATCCCGTATGGCATCGGCTTCATCAAGAACAAGTACATCGGCCGCACGTTCATCCAGCCCACGCAGGCGGATCGCGAGAACAAGGTGCGCATCAAGCTCAACGTCGTCTCCTCTGTCGTGCGCGGTAAGCGCGTGGTGCTGGTGGATGATTCCATTGTGCGCGGCACGACCTCGGCGCGCATCGTCAAGATGCTGCGCGAGGCAGGGGCGACCGAGGTGCACATGCGCTCGTCCGCGCCGGCGTTTACGCATCCCTGCTACTTCGGCACCGACATCGACAGCTGCGACCGGCTCATCGCCTGCCGGTATCCGATGGATCAGATCAAGGACATCATCGGCGTGGACTCGCTCGGATTCCTGAGCGTGGACAGCGCGGCCAAGCTCGCGGACAATTCCCATGGCTTCTGCACGGCCTGCTTCGATGGAAACTATCCCTGCGATCCGCCGAAGAACCCGGGCAAGTGTCAGTTTGAGCGCAGACTTTCGGAGGTGAAGGACTGATGAAGAGCTTCAGCGAGAGCTATCGCGCCGCGGGCGTGGACATCACCGCGGGCTACCGCGCGGTCGAGCTGATGAAGCGCCACGTCGAGCGCACGCGGATTCCCGGCGTGCTCTCGGGCATCGGCGGATTTGGCGGGCTGTTTGAGCTGGACCTGACGGGCATTTCGCGCCCGGTGCTGGTCAGCGGCACCGACGGCGTCGGCACCAAGCTCAAGATCGCCTTTTTGATGGACAAGCACGATACGGTCGGCATCGACTGCGTGGCGATGTGCGTCAACGACATCGTCTGCTGCGGCGCAAAGCCGCTGACGTTCCTCGACTACCTCGCGCTGGGCAAAAACGTGCCCGAGCGCGTGGCGGAGATCGTCGCCGGCGTGGCCGAGGGCTGCGTGCAGGCGGGCTGCGCGCTGATCGGCGGCGAGACCGCCGAGATGCCCGGCTTCTATCCGGAGGACGAGTACGACCTGGCCGGCTTCTCGGTCGGCGTGGTCGACCGGGACGCGATGGTCGATCCGTCGAAGATCGTCCCTGGCGACGCGCTGATCGGGCTGAAGTCGTCCGGCGTGCACTCGAACGGCTTTTCGCTCGTGCGCAAGGTGCTCGGCGTGGATGCAAAGTCGCTCGCCGTCTATTCCGACGAGCTGGGCTGCACGCTCGGCGAGGCGCTGCTCGAGCCGACGAAGATCTATGTCCGGCCCGTGCTTTCGCTGATGGCGCGCGTGAACGTCAAGGGCGTGTCGCACATCACCGGCGGCGGGTTCTACGAAAACATCCCGCGCGCGCTGCCCGAGGGGACGACCGCGCGCATCGAGCGCAGCCGCATTCAGACGCCGCCGGTCTTTGACATGATCGCCCGGGCGGGCGGCATTTCGCAGCGGGACATGTTCAATACGTTCAACATGGGCGTCGGCATGTGCCTGACCGTCGCCGGCGAGGACGCGGACGAGGCCGTGCGCATCCTGCGCGAGGCGGGGGAGGACGCGTCGGTCATCGGCTCGGTCGTCGCGGGCGACAGCCGGGTGGAGTTCGTATGACCGCGCGGGTCGCGGTGCTCGTGTCCGGCGGCGGCACCAACCTGCAGGCCATTCTCGACGCCTCGGCGCGCGGGGAGATGCCCTCGGCGAAGGTCGCGCTGGTCGTGTCGAGCAATCCGGAGGCGTTCGCGCTCGAGCGCGCCCGCCGCGCGGGGGTGGAGACGGCGGTCTGCCCGCGCGCCGGGCGGACGCAGGCGGAGTTTGAGGCCGGGCTCGAGAGCGTCCTCCGCGCCCATGAAATCGACCTGATCGTGCTGGCCGGGTTTATGACCATTTTGTCCGCGGCGTTTGTCTCAAAGTATCCGGAGCGGATCCTGAACGTCCATCCGTCGCTGATCCCGTCGTTTTGCGGCGCGGGGTTCTATGGGCTTCGCGTCCATCGCGCGGCGCTCGACTACGGAGTGAAGGTCACGGGCGCGACGGTGCACTTCGTCAATGAAATCCCCGACGGCGGGCGGATCATCGCCCAGAAGGCCGTCGATGTCCTCGAGGGAGACACCCCCGAGTCGCTCCAGCGCCGCGTGATGGAGCAGGCCGAATGGGTGCTGCTGCCGCGCGCGGTGGAGAAGGTTGCCTCAGAGATGGGAGGAACATCAATATGAAAGATCTGTTTCAGGCGGCGGGCGCCACGAGCTATCCCGGCCGCGGCATCGTCGCTGGCCGGATGGACGATGGGGCGAAGGCGTTTTTCGCCTATTTCATCATGGGCCGGAGCGCGAATTCGCGCAACCGCGTGTTCGTGCGCGACGGCGAGGGCATCCGCACGCAGGCGTTCGATCCCGCGGCGATGAAGGACCCGTCGCTCATCATCTACGCGCCGGTGCGCTGGCAGGACGGCAAGGTGGTCGTCACCAACGGCGACCAGACCGATACGATCTGCGATTTCCTCGCCGAAGGCAAGTCGTTTGGCGACGCGCTGCGCACGCGCGCGTTTGAGCCGGACGCGCCGAACTTCACGCCGCGCATCAGCCTGATTGCGGAAACCTCCGGCCGGCTTCGGTTCGACATGGCCGTGCTGAAGGCCGCCGATGCGTCCGGCGAGCGCTGCCTGCGCTGTTTCTATGAATACGAGGACATGCCTGCCGGCGAGGGACGGTTTGTGCACACCTACCGCTGCGACGGCGATCCGATCCCGTCGTTCGAGGGCGAGCCGGAGGCGGTTGCGCTGTCTGGAAATCTGGACGCGCTGACCGATGGGTTGTGGAACGCCCTCGACGCCCACAACCGCGTCTCGCTGTGGACGATGGCCGTCGATCTGGCCACCGGCGCGCGGGAGAGCCGCATCGTCAACCAGAATGTCTGAGGAGGATACACTGCAATGGCGCATGAAATCATGTTGAAATATGGCTGCAACCCGAACCAGAAGCCCGCGCGCATCTTCATGGAAGGCGGCGAGCTGCCGCTGGCGGTGCTCAACGGCAAGCCCGGCTACATCAACTTCCTCGACGCGCTGAACAGCTATCAGCTGGTGAGCGAACTGAAGGCGGCGACCGGCGTTCCGGCGGCCGCGTCGTTCAAGCACGTCAGCCCGGCGGGCGCGGCGATCGGCCTGCCGCTCGACGGCGTGCTCCGGGAGATCTACTTCGTGCCCGGCGATCTGGAGCTCACGCCGCTGGCCAGCGCCTATGCCCGCGCGCGCGGCGCCGACCGCATGTCCTCGTTCGGCGACTTCGCCGCGCTGAGCGACGTCTGCGACGTGCCCACGGCGAAGCTGCTGGCGCGCGAGGTCTCCGACGGCGTCATCGCGCCCGGCTACGAGCCGGAAGCGCTCGAGATCCTCAAGGCCAAGCGGAAGGGCGGCTACAACATCGTTCAGATCGATCCCGATTATGTGCCCGCCCAGATCGAGCGCAAGATGTGCTACGGCATCACGTTCGAGCAGGGGCGCAACGCGCTTCAGATCGACGAAGGGCTGCTGGGCAACGTCGTGACGAAGAACGCGGCGCTGACCGAAGAGCAGAAGCGCGACCTCGTGATCTCGCTGATCGCGCTGAAGTACACGCAGTCGAACTCGGTCTGCTACGTCAAGGGCGGACAGGCCATCGGCATCGGCGCGGGGCAGCAGTCGCGCATCCACTGCACGCGTCTGGCCGGAAACAAGGCCGACAACTGGCACCTGCGCCAGCACGAGCGCGTGCGCAGCCTGCCGTTCCGGGAGGACATCGGCCGGCCCGACCGCGACAACGCCATCGACGTCTACATCTCGGACGATTGCGACGACGTGCTCGCCGACGGCGCGTGGCAGCGGCTGTTTACCCGCCGCCCCGAGCCGCTGACTCGCGAGGAAAAGCGCGCCTATCTGGACGAAGTGACCGGCGTGGCGCTCGGCAGCGACGCGTTCTTCCCGTTCGGCGACAACATCGAGCGCGCGTACCGCAGCGGCGTGACCTGCATTGCCCAGCCGGGCGGCTCCATTCGCGACGCGCAGGTCATCGAAACCTGTGACCGCTACGGCATCGCGATGGCGTTTACCGGAATCCGGCTGTTCCATCATTGACCATTCCTGCGAGAATCCCGCCCTTTCGCGCGGGATTCTTGCGGTGAGACGAGCGAGAAACGGAGGAAATTCCGATGAAGATTCTGGTAGTCGGCGGCGGCGGGCGCGAGCATGCGATCATCCGAAAGTTGCGCGAAAACCCCGAGGCGGCCGAAATCTATGCGCTTCCCGGCAATGCCGGCATCGCGGAGGATGCGAAGTGCGTGAACATCCGCGCGACGGACATCGACGGCATCGTCCGCTTTGCCGTCGAGCACGCGATTGACTTTGCGGTCGTCGCGCCGGACGATCCGCTGGCGATGGGCGCGGTCGACGCACTGCACGCGGAAGGCATCGCCTGCTTTGGCCCGGACGCGAAGGCCGCGAAGATCGAGAGCAGCAAGGCGTTCGCCAAGGAACTGATGCAAAAATACGGCATTCCCACGGCGCGGTTCCGCGTGTTCGGGGATGCCCAGCCGGCGCTCGACTATGTGCGCGAGGCGGAATGCCCGATCGTCGTCAAGGCCGATGGGCTTGCGCTGGGCAAGGGCGTGCGCATCTGCCGGACGAACGCCGAGGCCGAGGACGCCGTGCGCGCCATGATGCTCGAGGGCGCATTCGGCGCAAGCGGAGCGACGGTCGTCGTGGAGGAATATCTGGAGGGGCCGGAGGTGTCGGTGCTGGCGTTTACGGACGGCCACGTCGTGCGCCCGATGGTCTCCTCGATGGATCACAAGCGCGCGAACGACGGCGACGAGGGCCTGAACACCGGCGGCATGGGCACCATTGCCCCGAATCCATTCTATACGCCCGAGGTCGCCAGCCGCTGCATGAAGGAGATCTTTGAGCCGACGGTTCGCGCGATGCGCGCCGAGGGCCGGCCGTTCAAGGGCTGCCTCTACTTCGGCCTGATGATCACGCGCGACGGCCCAAAGGTGATCGAGTACAACTGCCGGTTCGGCGATCCGGAGACGCAGGTCGTGCTGCCGCTGC
The DNA here is from genome assembly GCA_018716805.1 of Candidatus Faecivicinus avistercoris. GTDB lineage: Bacteria > Bacillota > Clostridia > Christensenellales > Aristaeellaceae > Faecivicinus > Faecivicinus avistercoris. Next base: position 7,341 of record DVJL01000086.1, read on the forward strand.
TCAAGAGCGACCTGCTCGACATCATGCGCGCCGTCGAAGGCGAGCGGCTTTCGGAGGTGCCGGTCGAGTTCTCCGATCAGGCCGCCTGCTGCGTGATGCTCGCCTCGGGCGGCTATCCGGAGAAATACGAAAAGGGTAAGGTCATCGAGCTCGGCCGCGCGCCGCAGATGGCCGAGGTCTACCACAGCGGCACCGCGCGCGATGCCGAAGGCCGGCTGGTGACTGCCGGTGGCCGCGTGCTGGGCGTCTGCTGTGTGCGCGATGCACTCCGCGAGGCGGTTGGCGCGGCTTACATCGCCGCCGCGCAGGTGCGCTTTGAGGGAATGCACATGCGGACCGACATCGGCGCGCGGGCGCTTGCCGCCGACGGGATGGAGGAATGACGATGGTTTACAGGCTCTATGTGGAAAAAAAGCCCGGCTATGACCACGAGGCGCGCGCGCTGGCCGCGGAGCTGCGCGACTTTCTCGGCATCACGGGGCTGAAGCGACTGCGCGTGCTCAACCGCTACGACGTCGAGTACATCGAGGAGGCGGTGTACCGCCGCGCGGTCTGGGGCGTCTTTGCCGAGCCGCAGCTCGACAGCGTCTGCGAAGAGCTGCCCGGCAGCGCGGACTTCGTGCTCGCGGCGGAATACCTGCCGGGGCAGTTCGACCAGCGCGCCGATTCCGCAGCGCAGTGCATCCAGCTGATGGCGCAGTGCGAGCGTCCGACCGTGCGCACCGCGACGGTTTATCTGATGGACGGCTCGCTCGGCGATGCGGACGTCGAGAAGATCCGCCGCCATCTCATCAATCCCGTCGAGCGCCGGGAGGCGTCGCTTGCGCCGGTGGACTCGCTCGAGATGCGCTACGACGCGCCAGAAAATATCCAGACTTTAGTCGGCTTTCGGGAGCTCAATCAACAGGATCTGGTCGGTTTAATTCAAAAGTACGGCTTGGCGATGGATGCGGCCGACATTGCGTTCTGTCAGGACTACTTCCGATCGATCGACCGCGACCCCACGATGACCGAGCTGCGCCTGCTGGACACCTATTGGTCGGATCACTGCCGCCACACGACCTTTTTGACCGAGCTTTCAGACGTCTCCTTTGAGGACGAGGACGTCGCAGCGGCATACGCGCGCTATCTCGCGCTGCGCGAGGAAATTGGCCGGACGAAGCCGGTGACGCTGATGGACATTGCGACCATCGGCGCAAAGGCGCTGGCAAAGCGCGGTGCGCTGACCGATCTGGACGAATCGGACGAGATCAACGCCTGCACGATCCGGATCAAGGTGCGCGTGGATGGGGAAGAGCAGGACTGGCTTCTGTTGTTCAAAAACGAGACGCACAACCATCCGACCGAGATCGAGCCGTTCGGCGGCGCGGCAACCTGCATCGGCGGCGCGATCCGCGATCCGCTGTCCGGCCGCGCCTACGTCTATCAGGCCATGCGCGTGACCGGCGCGGCCGATCCGACGCGCCCAGTGGAGGAGACGATTCCCGGCAAGCTGCCGCAGCGCCGTCTGGTGACCACGGCGGCGAACGGTTACAGCTCCTACGGCAATCAGATCGGGTTGGCGACCGGGTTGGTCGAGGAAATCTATCATCCCGGTTACGCGGCCAAGCGGATGGAAATCGGCGCGGTGATCGGCGCGGCGCCGGCGGAAAACGTGCGCCGGGAGGCGCCCGCGCCGGGCGACGTCGTGCTGCTGCTCGGCGGGCGAACCGGGCGCGATGGCTGCGGCGGCGCGACCGGCTCGAGCAAGTCGCACACGGCCCAGTCGCTGGCCACCTGCGGCGCCGAGGTTCAGAAGGGCAACGCGCCCGAGGAGCGCAAGTTGCAGCGGCTGTTCCGCGATCCGGAAGCCGCGCGCATGATCAAGCGGTGCAACGACTTCGGCGCGGGCGGCGTCTCCGTCGCCATCGGCGAGCTGGCCGACGGATTGGAGATCGATCTCGACCGCGTGCCGCGCAAATACGAGGGCCTCGACGGCACCGAACTGGCCATTTCCGAATCGCAGGAGCGCATGGCCGTGGTGCTCGCGCCTGAGGATGTCGAGGCGTTTGCCGCGCTCGCCGGACGAGAGAACATCGAGGCGACGGCGGTCGCGAAGGTCACCGAGGCTCCCAGGCTCGTCATGCATTGGAACGGCGCGACGATCGTGGACATCGACCGCGCATTCCTCAATTCCAACGGCGCGCCCAAGCGCGCATCCGCCCGCGTGCCGGCGCAAAAACCGACTGAGTCCGGCAATGCGGCGGGGCAGACAACTGCGATTCTGGATGCGCATCAAAAACAGACTTCGGTTTGCTTTGCGGATCGGATGGAGGCGCTTGTCTCCGACTTGAACCACTGTTCCCAGCGCGGCCTCTCCGAGCGCTTCGATTCGACCAACGGTGCGTGCAGCCTGCTGATGCCCTTCGGCGGACGCCGGCAGCTGACGCCCATTCAGGCGATGGCCTCGCGCATCCCGGTGCGCGGCGCGCAGACCGACACGGCGTCGGCGATGGCCTATGGCTTCGATCCATTCGAGAGCGAGCGCAGCCCGTATCGCGGGGCGTATCTCGCGGTCGTCCATTCGATCGCGAAGTTGGTCGCCTGCGGCGCGGGGACGGAGAACGTTCACCTGACCTTTCAGGAGTACTTTGAGCGCATGACCGCCGAGCCGGAGACGTGGGGCAAGCCGCTTTCGGCGCTGCTGGGCGCGCTGGATGCGCAGATGGACTTTGGCGCCGCGGCGATTGGCGGCAAGGACTCGATGTCCGGCACGTTCGAGCAGCTGCACGTTCCGCCGACGCTGGTGTCCTTCGCGGTCGCCGTCTGTGAGGCGGGAAACATTCGCTCGAATGCGTTCAAAAATCCACAGAGCGCAGTCGGTTTGATCGCGCCGGAGCTGCGGGAAAACGGTCTGCCCGATCCGGAGAGCCAGAAGGCCGTGTTCGCGCGAGTGGCGCAGATGCTCCGCGACGGCCGCGCCGTCTCGGCGTACGCGATCGGCTCCGGCGGCATGGCGGGCGCGGCGTTTGAGATGGCGGTTGGAAACGGCTTTGGCTTTGCGTTCGACGCGGATGCGGGCGACGTGTTCGCGCCCCGGTACGGCGCGTTCCTCGTGGAGTTTGCCTCCGGAGCGGAGAATGCCGTCGGCCGCGTGACCGAGGCGCGGAACTTCGCGCTGGGCGGCGAGTCCATTTCAATGGACCGGCTGGAGGAGGTCTGGGAGGCGCGGCTGGAGGGCGTGTTCCCGACCCGGATCGGCGATTCGCATCCTCAGCCGCCTGTCTATTCGCACCGTGCGGAGCGCCCCGCGCGCAGGATTCCGCGCATTGCCCGCCCTCGCGTGCTGATTCCGGTGTTTCCGGGCACGAATTGCGAATACGATACGGAGAACGCCTTCCTCGACGCCGGCGCCGAACCGGAAATTCTGGTCGTTCGCAACCTGACGGCGGCCGCGGTCGCCGAGTCGGCCGAGCGGTTTGCCGAGGCCGTTGCGCGCGCGCAGATCCTCTTCATCCCCGGCGGCTTCTCGGGCGGCGACGAGCCGGACGGCTCGGGCAAGTTCATCACGGCGTTTTTCCGAAATCCGCGCATCGCCGACCGCGTGCACGAACTGCTCAACCTGCGCGACGGGCTGATCGGCGGCATCTGCAACGGATTCCAGGCGCTGATTAAGCTCGGCCTTGTGCCCTATGGCGAGATCCGCGCCGCGCAGGACTGCGAGGCCACGCTGACGTTCAACGACATCGGCCGGCATCAGTCGCGGCTGGTGCGCACCCGCGTGGCGTCGAACCGTTCGCCGTGGCTGATGTACGCCCAGCCGGGCGACGTGCACACCTGCCCGGTCTCGCATGGCGAGGGCAAATTCATCGCGCCGGAGGCGCTGATCGCGAAGCTGGCGGCCAACGGCCAGATCGCGACGCAATATTGCGACGAGGCCGGCGCGCCGGCGATGGATGTGCGCTGGAACCCCAACGGGTCAATGGACGCCATTGAGGGCATCACATCGCCCGATGGCCGCGTGTTCGGCAAGATGGGGCACAGCGAGCGCGTCGGCCATGGCAAGCCGCTGTATTGCAATGTCCCCGGCGACTACGACAATCACATGTTCCAGGCGGCGGTCGATTACTTCGCAAAGTGACCGCTCGCGCGGCAGGCAGGACTTTTCCCGCCCACCGCTTGTGCGACAAGAACGGCGCGCCGGTTCCGATTCCGTCGGATCCGGCGCGCTTTTTGTGAAGGTGGGCGCGGCGCAAAGATTTTGAGGACAGAGCGGAGATCCGCAGCGGCTGATGTGAGGAGGGGATTTCCGCTGTCGCAGCGGATGGTTGCGCAAAAAAGGACGCCGGCACAGCGCCGGCGTCCCGGAAAAGGGATACTTGGAAATCAGATGCGGGCGACGCCGCTGTCGCGGGCAGCCTGCGCGACGGCGCTGGCCACGGCGTTGCGGACGCGCGGATCGAACGGAGCGGGAATGATGTAGTTCTCGTTCAGTTCCTCGTCGGAGATGAGGTTGGCCAGCGCGAGGGAGGCCGCAATCTTCATCTCTTCGTTGATGTCGCTCGCGCGGACGTCGAACGCGCCGCGGAACAGCGCCGGGAACGCCAGCACGTTGTTGATCTGGTTCGGGAAGTCGCTGCGGCCGGTGGAGACCACGCGCGCGCCGCCCGCCTTGGCGTCGTCCGGGAAGATCTCGGGCGTCGGGTTCGCGCAGGCGAACACGATGGCGTCCTTGTTCATGGTCTTGACCATCTCGGTGGTGACCGCGCCGGGGGCGGAGACGCCGATGAACACGTCCGCGCCGACGAGCACGTCGGCCAGCGAGCCGGCCTTCTTGTTGAGGTTGGTGACCTTCGCCATCTCCTCCTTGAAGGGGTTCATGCCCTCCTTGCGGCCCTCGTAGATCGCGCCCTTGCGGTCGCAGAGGATGACGTCCTTCACGCCGTAGGACAGCAGCAGCTTCGCAATCGCGGTCGCGGCGGCGCCAGCGCCGTTGATGACGACCTTGATCTCGTCCTTCTGCTTGCCGACGACCTTCAGCGCGTTGATCAGGCCGGCCAGCGTGATGATCGCCGTGCCGTGCTGGTCATCGTGGAAGATCGGGATGTCGCACTTTTCCTTCAGCTTGGCTTCGATTTCAAAGCAGCGGGGCGCGGCGATGTCCTCGAGGTTGATGCCGCCGCAGCTGCCGGAGATCATGTAAATGGTGTTCACGATCTCATCGACGTCCTTGGACTTGACGCAGATCGGGAAGGCGTCGACGTCGCCAAACGCCTTGAACAGCACGCACTTGCCCTCCATGACGGGCATGCCGGCCTCGGGGCCGATGTCGCCCAGGCCAAGCACGGCCGTGCCATCGGTGACGACCAGGCAGGTATTCCAGCGGCGGGTCAGATCATAGCTCTTGTTGACGTCCTTCTGAATCTCCAGGCAGGGCTGGGCGACGCCGGGGGTGTACGCCAGAGAGAGGTCGTCCTTCGTGGCGACCGGCACACGGCTGACGATTTCAATTTTGCCCTTCCATTCTGCATGCTTCTTCAGGGATTCCTCTGCGTAATTCATGGTCATCATTCCTCCTGATCGTTGGTTTGCGCGGCGCCTCGTCCGCGACGCGCTGAAGAGGACGGCATGTTCGGACGCCTTCGCGCCGGACAAATCCTCTACCTATCTATTAGTATACCGTATCGATCGCGCATCGTCAACCGTGATTTTGTATATTCTTTCCGACCAAGGGCCCGAAAGAAGAAAACTGGGATGGCGAATTGCGCAAGAACGATGCGAAAATTATGGACGAAAAGCTGTAAGTTAAAACATATTGGAAGGATCTGGGGCGGAATGCAGGAGGAAAAGCCCCCGATCGGCCTTCAGGCGTCCCTCCCGGGGACGACCGCGGAGCCGAGCCCTTCCGGCGGGTCGAGCACCGGTTCCCGCCCGGACGGCGGATCAATGTGGAAGCGCGCGCGGTATGCGGCGGCGGACAGCCCAAAGTGGCGCTTGAACGCCGTGGTGAAGTGCTCGGGCGAAGCGTAGCCCAGCTCCTCGGCAATCGACGCGATGCGCCGGTGCGTGCGGGTCAGCAGGATTTCGGCGGCGGACAGGCGTGCTTCCGCGCGCTTTTGCTGAAACGTCTTGCCGTAGCGCTCGCGCAGCAGACGCTCGGTCTGCCGCGCGCCAAGGCCGAGCCGCTTGGCCAGCCGGTCGAGCGTCAGCACGGGATATTCGTACAAAAACGCCTCCTCGATCATAAATGCGCGCGCCTCCTCCGGCGTCGCGGGTTGAAAGGGTTCGAGGGGAAGCTCGCCGCCGCTGTCGCGCAGTGCGCAGAGCACCAGCTGCGCCAGCAGCGTCTTGACCCACGCCGCGTAGCCCGGGCGCCGGGAGGCGAGTTCGTCGAACAGGCCGGCGAAGATGCTGCGCATTTGTTCGCCGCCGCGGCCGATCCAAAAATCCCGCTCCGCGAACGTGTGCGCCAATCCGCCGGGCCGGAGGTCGGCGCGTTCCGGCGGCAGGAGCTGGAGATAGACGCATTCGTCGACCTGCGGGTCGTCCGGATCGGGAATCTGCGCGTGCTCGACGTGCGGGCCGACGATGTAAAAGCTCCCCGGGCCGAGCGCCCACATCGCGCCGCCGACGAGCAGCTGACCGCGCCCGCTGGCATTGAAGTGGAACTCATAGCTGTCCGCGCCGTGGCTGTGGTTGGGGATGATCCGCTCCAACCGTTCCCGGGCGATGTTCAGCGCGCGAAAGCGCGCGCGCTCAATCGAGAAGGAGATGTTCAGGCCGTGATATTGAATAAACATATGTCGTCCCTCCGCCTGTGTTGAGTATAACCGCGCGCGCTTCGGATGTCAACACCTTCAAAATTGCGACATCCATCGCCGGAAGCCGTCGATCTGGAATATGGAAACGCGCGTGCAATCGGGATATAATAGAGATAACCAAATGCGAAAAAAGGAGTGTTCTATCATGGCAAAGATGACGGGTGCAATCCTTCCGGGCAACAGCTCGGTCGAATTCCGCGAGTTTGAAATTCCGACGCCGGGCTACGGACAGGTGCTCATCCAGACGAAGGCATCGACCATCTGCGGAAGCGATATCCGCTGCATTTACCGCGAGCACGTCGGCAAGGGCGCGGAGGCGTATATTCCCGGAACCATCGCCGGACACGAGCCGTGCGGCGTGATCGTCGAAGAGGGCGAGGGGCTCAGGCGGTTCCACAAGGGCGACCGCGTGATCGTCTACCACATCTCTGGCTGCGGCGTCTGCTACGATTGCCGCCGCGGCTATGCGATTTCCTGCACGAGCGAACACCGCCGCGCCTACGGCTGGCAGCGCGACGGCGGCATGGCGCCCTATATCCTCGCCGATGAGAAGGATCTGATCCCGTTGCCGGACGAACTGACCTATGTCGACGGCGCGCAGGTCGCCTGCGGATTCGGCACGGTCTACGAGGCGCTCGAAAAGATCTCCGTCTGCGGCGACGACGCCGTGCTCGTCACCGGCCTGGGCCCGGTCGGACTGGCGGCGCTGATGATGGCGCGCGCGCTCGGCGCTCGGACGCTGATCGGCATGGAGGTCAGCGACTATCGCCTGGCGCTGGCGCGCAACCTCGGGCTGGCGGACTACCTGTTCAAGCCGGACGTCGCGCTCGAGGAGATCCGCCGGCTGACGGGCGGCAAGGGCGTCGAGAAGGCGGTCGACACCAGCGCCAACGATTCCGCGCGCCGGCTGGCGATTCAGGCGACGCGCAGCTGGGGCAAGATTGCGTTCGTCGGCGAGGGCGGCACGGTGCACTTCGAGCCGAGCCCGGATATCATCCACGGCCAGAAGACGATTTACGGATCGTGGGTCACGTCGCTGTGGCGCATGGAGGAGCTGGTCGAGCGGCTGGTGCGCTGGGGCATCCATCCGGAGGCGCTGGTCACGCACCGCTTCCCGCTTGAGCAGGCGGGCGAGGCGTACCGCCTGATGGCCGGCGGAAATTGCGGCAAGGTCGCGGTCGTGTTTGACTGACGCAAGTGTTTGCAAATTCCCGGGAGGCGATCGGGGGCCTTTGCGCCTGTTTGGCGCGGCGAATGCCTGATTTCGCGCTGCGAAGTCTGCAAATCTTGCGCGAAAGATGAAGAATCCGTTCCAACTGGCAGATTTTCCCTCTTTGTATCCCCTCTGGGGAATGGCCGTCGCGCTTTCGCTGAGAAGGACCTGCGGCGGCCGGAAGCGCCCCGTTTCCGCTGAGGTTGACACCAGCGGGAGATTCGGGTATACTGAACCTGCAGCAAATCCCGCTGCGGGTTCTTTTATTGAACGACAAAAGGGCAGGAATTGCGTTTCGGCAGGGAATTCGGAGGTGCTGTGCCAATGAAGCGATCGGATTACGAGACCCTGGAGCGGTACATGCTGGACTGCATGACCGACAGCGCGCACGACAGCGAGCACATCTATCGCGTGTTGTTCGTCGCCTTGGACATCGCGCGGTTCGAGGAGGGCGTCGATGCCGACGTGTTGATCGCCGCGTGTCTATTGCACGACATTGGCCGAAGGGAGCAGTTTGAGAACCCGAGCCTGGAGCACGCGCTCGTCGGCGCGGAAAAGGCGCGGAAGTTTCTGCCGGCGCAGGGGTTTGACCAGAACTTCACGGACAGGGTTGCGAGCTGCATCGCCAGACACAGCTACCGGCGGAACGACCCGCCCTCCGCCATCGAGGAGAAAATCCTGTTTGACGCCGACAAGATCGACGTCGCCGGCGCGCTGGGGATTGCCAGAACGCTCATCTACGCCGGCATTGTCGGCGAACCGCTGTATTCCCTCGATCCGGCGGGCAATGTATCGCGGGGCGAGGCGGGCGAACCGCCGTCGTTTTTCCGGGAGTACCGATTCAAGCTGGAAAAGCTCTACGACCGCTTTTTCACGGCGCGGGGAAGGGAGATCGCCGCGCAGCGCCGGGACGCCGCCGCCTCGTTCTGCGAAAGCCTGTACGAAGAAGTTCGGACGGCGCGCGGATCCGGAAAGGCGCTGCTTCAGGACAGGCTGGAATGAGGTGGCATTCTCCGCTGCGCCCTGCCCGAGAAGCGGGCTTGACGCCGGAGCTCAAATCGGGTATACTGAAGTTGGCGGTAAAATTCGCCGCAAATCTTTCCGTTTGAGGAGAAGCTGTTTGAAGAAGAACAACGCACCTGAGTCGGCAGCCTGACCGGGAGGCAGGACGGCAGCCTCCCGATGTGGAATCATTTCGACATTCAGGAGGAAAAAAGATGGAACCCATTCTCATTCGCCGGGAGATGCCCGGCGATTACCGCGAAGTGGAAAACCTGACGCGAGAAGCGTTCTGGAATGTCTACCGCCCCGGCTGTGACGAGCACTATATCGTGCACGTCCTTCGCAATCACGAGGATTTCATACCGGAACTGGACCTCGTGATGGAGAAAGAGGGCCGGATCATCGGCCACATACTGTATATGCGGGCAGAGATCCGCGCGGACGACGGGCGCGTCGTTCCGGTGATGTCGTTTGGGCCGATCAGCATCGCGCCGGACGAGCAGCGCAAGGGCTATGGCAAGGCCCTGCTCGATGAAAGCCTGGCGCGCGCAGCGGCGATGGGCGCAGGCGCGGTCTGCATCGAAGGAAACATTGCCTTCTATGGGCATTGCGGCTTTGCTGTCGCCGGGGCGCGGGGAATCCGCTATTATGCGGAACCCGAGCGGGAGATCGTTCCCTATTTCCTGCTGCGCGAACTGAAGCCGGGATACCTTGACGGCGTGACGGGCGTCTACCGTCCCTCGGAGGGCTACTTTGTCGATGCGCGCGAGGCAGAGGCGTTTGACGCGCAATTTCCGCCGAAAATCAGGCGGAAACTGCCGGGTCAGCTCTTTGAATGAACCATTGCGGCGGAACCTGAGCGGTTTCCGCCGCTTTATTGATTCGATTTTTGCGAAAAAATGTTTTCCACCCGTTCATATAGGGTTCATACGGATCATATAGAATAATAGCAACGAAGGGGAGCGCCTTCTTTATACATAGATCACTGTCCCGCCTCGCGGCGCCAATCAGCGTTGCACAGAGGCGGGACAGACAATTTTGGCGAAATCCCTCTTGCTGCGCGCAAAAAAGTTAAAAATGGAAAGCGAGCTTGACATTGCCGCGGAGACGCATTATAATGAAATCATGGAAAGCAAACTTTCCGTGAAGGGAGGGACTGCGTGAAAAACAGACTCGAAGAGCTTCGCAAGGCGCGGGGCATCCGGCAGGAAGAGCTGGCGGCGGCGCTGGAGGTATCGCGGCAGACGATCAGCTCGCTGGAGAACGGACGGTATAATCCGTCGATTCTGCTGGCATTTAAGCTGGCGCGCTATTTTGGGCTTCAAATCGAAGATATTTTCATCTACGAGGAGGGGAATTCATGAAGAAGCGGATTTCGGTGGCGTTCATCATTGTGGGAATGGCCATTCTGCTGGGCGGGCTGCTGACTTATGGGTTGGGCGTGCATGCCCTGGCGCCCGTGCCGCGGCCGGATCTGATCGTGGCCGGCACATCGTTGATTGGGCTTTTGCTGACGGTTATGGGCGCGTGCGATCTGCTGATCAAGCGGGATCGCGCGATGGAGATCGAGGAAAAGGATGAACGCAATGTCGCGATCGCAAATGCGGCAATGGCGAGCGGCTTCAAGGCGATGAGCGCGGCGTTCTCCGTCGTGCTGTTCGCACTGATCTACACGGGATACCTGACCGTCGTGCCGTGTTTTGCGTTGATCGGCGCATTCCTCGTGGGGCAGTGCATATTTCTCACGCGCCTCGTGCGCCTGCAAAAGACGATGTAGCGCCGAAGAACGCGGGCGGTGGATTCGCGTCCGCGCCGCGGGCAGGGGAGGATGAAAGAAGGGCGGCGCTTCCATGTGGTGCGCACCGCGAGCATGCTCTTCTGAGCGATGGCACAAGAATCGCGCCGGCGGCATCTGCCGCCGGCGCATTGCGTTTCCGGGCGTTATTCGACGAAGGTGATGCGGCCCTGTCCGTAGGGATCGGAGTATTCCTCGCCGACCACGCCGCCGAGCGATTCGGTGATGTAGTTGATCAGCACCTGATTGTCGAGCATGACCTCGTCCTGAAGCAGCACGTTGTCGGCAAACATGGTGTAGCCGTCGCCGCCGGACTTGAGCATGTAGTTGTGCGAAGCGAGCGTGTAGGTGGCCTCGGGATCGATCGGCTCGCCGCCGACGAGCACGTTCTGCACGCGGCGGTCGCCCGCGACCTCGACGAACATGTCGGCATCGTCCACGACGACGCTGGATTCGACGCTCGTGTTGACCTCAAACGTCAGGCCGGAGACCTGCAGGAAGCCGCCGGTCTCGTCCGGGACGTGACGCACGGACATCTCCAGCGCGTCGAGGATCTCCTGGCCGGTCGCCTCGACGACGCACAGCGCGTTGCCGAACGGATGCACGGCGATGATCTGCTCGTAGGTGATGTCGCCCGCGGGGATGGAATCGCGGATGCCGCCGCCGTTGACGAAGGCGATGTCCGCACCACTGATCGCGCGGTAGGCGTCGGCGCACAGGTCGCCGAGATTCGTCTCCTGCGAGCGGATCAGGCGGATCGGGTTGCCGTCCGCGTCGGTTTCGGTGGGGTCGTAGATCGTCAGGTCGACGTCGCTGGTGGCGACGACGTTTGCGAGGGTATCGGCGTACTGCGCCTCAATCCCGTCGATGAACGCCGCCGTCTCGTCGTCCTGGAAGATCGTCTCGGTGTGCAGCTGGGTGGCGAGGTTGCCCTCGGCGTCGATCGTCAGCGAGCCGAGCGCGGTGAGCTGCGTGCCGGTGGAGCTCATCACGACGTCCTCGCCGTCCTTGTTCTGCTCGATCTCCATCTCCCAGACGCTGTGGGAATGGCCGTCCAGCACGACGTCGATGCCGCTGGTGTTGGCGATCAGATCCGTGGAGGTATAGGGGACGCTGCTGGCCTCGGTGCCCAGGTGGGACAGCACGACCACATAGTCCGCGCCTTCGGCGCGCGCATCGTCCACCGCCGCCTGCACCGCGGCGTAGAGATCCGCGCCGTCGTTGCCGCCGCAGAAGGAGTAGATGAAGTTGCCCTCCTCATCCTGGAAGTAGGTGGGAGTGGACTTGGAGAAGGTCTCCGGCGTGCTCGCGCCGACAAAGGCGATCGAGTATCCGCCGGCCTCCAGCACGACGTAGGGAGAGAGGATCGTGTTGCCCTCGAGATCGGTGAAGTTGGCCGAGACGTAGGGATACTCGGCCAGCTCGGCCAGCTCGTTGAAGCGGTCCACGCCGTAGTCGAACTCGTGGTTGCCGATGGTCGCCACGTCGTAGCCGACTTCGTTCATGATGTCGACGATGTACTCGCCGGTGGACAGCGTGCCGACGGCCGCGCCCTGGACGGCGTCGCCGCAGTCGACCAGGAGCACGTCGTAGCCGGCGTCCTCGTAGGCCTTCTCATACGCGGCCACGCCGGCATAGCCGATGTTCGCGTCGATGGCGCAGTGGACGTCATTGGTATAGAGGATGACGACGCCGTTCGATGCCGCGGCGTCCGCCTCTTCGGCGAGCGCAAGGCCGCTGAGCGCCATCATCAGCGCGAGCGAAAGAATCAGGAACCGTTTGAGCATGGGTCTTACCGCCTTTCCTTTGGATTTGAGAGTATTCTATCGCATCTGCGATGGGGAAACAAGCGGATAGAGCGCGATGGGCGCCAAATGTGCGTCAAATATGCGTCAAAACTTGCCGGGGATCTGCCGAAGTCCTTTCGGCCGCGTTCAGCGCGCCGCGGAACCTGCTGCGAGTATGTTCGGCGCGTTTCAGCAAATGGGTCACCGTGGACAACTCCATTATATCAGCGCGTCTGACGGGTGTCAAGAAACGATTCGTCGAAAAAACATCAATCGGCTGGCTGATTGTCGAATACGATGCCGGATTTCTATTGACTTTTGCGGTAAATTCGATATAATCTAAACAGCGAAACTGATTTGAGGAGTATATCGCTATGAAAATTCGCAATTTAAGAACGAATCATCTGGAAAACCCCCTTGGCTACAGCATGGAAAAACCCCTGTTGACGTGGACGGCGGAGGACTCCACGGGCGCCTGCCAGCGCGCCGCGCGCGTGCAGATCGCCATGGACGAGTCGTTTGCCGGCTGCGTCTACGACAGCGGACTGCGCGGTGACATCTCGTCGCTCGGGTTTGTGCCCGAAATGGAACTGGCGTCGCGGACGCGCTACTGGTGGCGGGTAGAGGTCGTCGCGGACGACGGCGACCGCGCGCTCAGCGAGCCCGCATGGTTTGAAACCGGCAAGCGCGGCGAGGCGTGGTCGGCAAAGTGGATCCGTGCGCCGTTTGACGCCGACGTCCATCCGATCCTCGAGCGCGGCTTTGATCTGCCCGGCAAGCCGGTGCGCGCCCGCATCTACGCCGTCGGCCTCGGCGTCTACGAGCTTTCGCTCAATGGAGCCGCTGTGGGAGACGAGGTGCTCGCGCCGTTTTACAACGACTACAACCTCTGGGTTCAGATTCAGACCTACGACGTCACCGAACTTTTGCAGGCGGGTTCAAACCGTCTCGACGCCTGGCTCGGCAACGGCTGGTATCGCGGCCGGTTCGGATTTGGCGAAAAGACGGAGTGCATCTATGGCGACCATATGCAGCTGCTGCTCGAGCTGCGCGCTGAAATGCCCGACGGCACGGAGATCGTCATCGGCAGCGATGAGGACTGGCGCTGCCGCCGCTCGCCGGTCGTCGAAAGCAACATCTACGACGGCGAGGTCTACGACGCCCGGCTGGAGGGACTGACTGAAAGTGTGCCCGCCGTGGAGGCGCAGCCGCCGGCCGGCCCGCTGTCCGACCGCCTGTCGCCGCCGCTGCGCCGCTGCGACCGCGTGCCGACGAAGGAACTCGTGCACACGCCGGCGGGCGAGCTGGTGCTCGACTTTGGCCAGGAGATGACCGGATGGGTCGAGTTCGACTGCGATCTGCCGGAGGGCGCGTCGGTCACGCTCGAGTTCGGCGAGCTGCTGCAGCGCGGCAACTTCTACCGCACAAACCTGCGATCCGCGAAGGCGCGCTTTACCTATATCTCGGGCGGAAAGCCGGCGCATGTGCGGCCGCACTTCACCTTCTATGGATTCCGGTATGCGCGCGTGACCGGGATGGCCGACGTCCGTCCGGAGGACTTCGTCGGGCAGGTCATCCACTCCGACCTCGCGGTGACCGGCAAGATCGAAACTTCCAACCCGAAGGTCAACCAGCTGTTCCACAACGCCTTCTGGGGGCAGATCGGCAATTTCCTCGACGTGCCGACCGACTGCCCGCAGCGCGACGAGCGCATGGGCTGGACGGGCGACGCCCATGTGTTCGCGCCGACCGCCAGCTTCAACATGTACACGCCGGCGTTTTTCGAGAAGTACCTCTATGACATGCGGCTGGAACAGCGCGAGCTGGGCGGATCGGTGCCGCACGTCGTGCCCGACGTGATCGACCAGATCGAGCGCGCAAAGCGCGGCAATCCGAACCCGACGTCCTATGGCTCCTGCGGCTGGGGCGACGCGGCCATCGGCATTCCGTGGACGATGTACACGTTCTACGGCGACCGGGAGATGCTCGCGCGCCAGTATGAAAACATGAAGATGTGGACGGACTGGATTCGCGAGCAGGATGAAGCGCACTGCGGCGGCCGCCGGCTGTGGACGTGCGGCTTCCACTATGCCGACTGGCTGGCGCTGGACAATCCCGTGCAGGATTCTGCGTTCGGCGGCACGGATCCGTATTACATCGCCTCCGCGTACTATTACAATGCTGCCCGCACGACCTCGCGCGCCGCCAAAGTGCTCGGCCGGGACGAGGAGGCCGCGGAGTACGCCAAACTCGCCGAAGAGGTGCGCGAGGCGTTCCGGAAGGAATTCTTCACGCCGACCGGGCGCGTCGCCGAGCGGACGCAGACGGCCATGGTCATGGCGCTGTGCATGGATCTCGTGCCCGAGGAGCACCGCCAGCGCGTCCGGGACGACCTGCGCAGGAAGATCGCCGATCGGGACGACCATCTGGACACCGGCTTCCTCGGCACGTATTACCTGTGCCGGACGCTGACCGACAACGGCATGGGCGATGTCGCCTACACGCTTCTGCTCAACGAGGACTATCCGAGCTGGCTGTACGAGGTCAACATGGGCGCGACGACCGTCTGGGAGCGCTGGAATTCCGTGCTGCCGAGTGGCCTGGTCAGCGACACCGAGGGCATGAACAGCATGAACCACTACGCCTACGGCTCGGTGGTCGAGTGGATGTACCGCTGCATGTGCGGCCTGAATCCCGTCGAGAGCGCGCCCGGCTTCAAGCGCGCGCGCATCGCGCCGAGCATCGACGGCCGCTTCGACTGGGTCAAGGCGTCTTACGATTCCGCCGCGGGGCTGTATGAGTGCGGCTGGCGGCGCGAAGACGGCCGCGTGGTGTACGACGTTTGCGTTCCGTTCGACTGCGAAGCGGAGTTTGCCGCCGACGGCGAGGGACGCTGGCAGGTCGACGGCTCGCCCGCCAAGGTGGAAGGCGGCGTCATCCTCCTCAAGCCCGGCAAGCACTGCATCGTCCGGGAGTGATCCGCCGCGCCCGCCGCGCAGGTACGCGCGGCGGGCGCATTGCGTCGCCAGTGCCTGTGCAGAGTTTGCGGCCCTTTGAAGGAGCAGCGGCGGCGCCCGGCGATCAGATCCGTTTGACTGGCCGGATGCGTTGACTTGCGCGGCAAAATCCTGTAAAATAGAAGTGCGCACGGCCGCCCTTCGAGGAATGCGGCCAAATTGTTGTGCACATATGTGAGAGGTGAAGACTATGAGAACCGATGTCGTCATCGTCGGAGCAGGTCCGGCCGGCATCTTTACGGCGCTTGAGATGATCCGCAAGGGAAGCGGCAAGAAGATCGTCATCTGCGAAAAGGGCGCGGCCATCGAGAACCGCCGGTGCCCGAAGGTCAAGACGAAGAAATGCGTAAACTGCAAGCCCTACTGCCACATTACGACCGGCTTTTCCGGCGCGGGCGCATTTTCGGATGGAAAGCTGTCGCTGTCGTGTGAGGTCGGCGGCGACCTGCCTTCGCTGATCGGCGAGGACGTCGCGCAGGAGACGATCGACTACGCCGACGGCATCTACCTCGAATTCGGCGCCGATCCGCACGTCGAGGGGGTGGGCAATCCCGAGGAGGTCAAGCGCATCCGCGCCCGCGCGATTCAGGCGGGATTGAAGCTCGTGGACTGCCCGATCCGCCACCTCGGCACGGAAAAGGCGCAGGAAATCTACTATGCCATCGAGCAGTACCTGATCGAGCACGGCGTGGAACTGCGGTTTGGATGCGAATGCCGGGATTTGATCCTGAAGGATGGCGTCTGCGAGGGCGTGCTGGTGGCCGAAGGCGGCGTCGAAACCGAGATCTTCGCCGGACATACCGTCGTGGCGACGGGCCGCCGCGGCGCGGACTGGCTGGAGAGCCTCTGCGCCGAGCACAACATCGCGCACCAGCCGGGCACGGTGGACATCGGCGTGCGCGTGGAGTGCCGGAACGAGATCATGGAGCGCGTCAATGAGGTGCTCTACGAATCGAAGCTGATCGGATATCCCAAGCCGTTCAAGAACAAGGTGCGCACGTTCTGCCAGAACCCGGGCGGGTTCGTCAGCCAGGAGAATTACGACAATAACCTGGCCGTCGTCAACGGCCATTCCTACAAGGACCTGAAGTCGGACAACACCAACCTTTCGATCCTGTGCTCGCACAACTTCTCCGTGCCGTTCAACCAGCCGATCGCCTATGCGCAGAAGGTCGGCGAGCTGACGAACATGCTGGGCGCGGGGCACATCCTCGTGCAGCGCTTTGGCGACATTCTGGATGGCAAGCGCACATGGGCGAAGGAGCTGGCGCAGTCGAACGTCCGGCCGACGCTGCCCGACGCCGTCGCCGGCGACATCACCGCCGCGATGCCGTATCGGGCGATGACGAACATCATCAACTTCATTCAGGCGATGGACCACGTCGTTCCGGGCTTTGCGTCGTATGAGACGCTTCTGTATTCGCCGGAATTGAAGTTTTATTCCAACCGCGTGAAGATGGACGCCGCGTTCAACACCTCCATTCGCGGGCTGCACTGTCTGGGCGATTCCAGCGGATGGACGCGCGGGCTGATGATGGCCAGCGCGATGGGCGTGCTGATGGGCCGCCAGATCGCGGAGGAAGCGGAGGGCGTCTGAAAATTCTCTGAAAGGCAGGATCGGCGCCTTTCCGCCCGCTTTGCGCTGCGAATTCCTGACTTCGCGCCGCGAAGCCGGCGAATTTCTGCAAAGCGGACGGAAAGTTTGCCCGAAATTGCGCTTTCTCCATTCAAACCCCTCAAGCGGGGAAACGAAAATGAAATTGAGCAGAATGGAGGTCGGTATCCATGGTGGACATGAGCAAATGGCAGCAGATCGCCCGTGAGAACATCCACAACCGCCCCGCGGGCGAGGGACGGCTGGCGGGCAAGGCCGCGATTGTGACCGGGGCGGCGCAGGGCTTTGGCAAGGGCATCGCCGAGGAATTGTATGCCGAGGGCGCGGCGGTCGTCATCGCGGACTTGAACCTGCCGGGGGCGCAGGCGGTCGCCGCCGCGCTGGGCAGCCGGGCTTTGGCCGTCGAGGTGAACGTCACCGACGAGGAGAGCGTCGCCGCAATGGTCGGGCGGACGGTCGAGGCGTTCGGCGGCGTCGACCTGCTGGTCTCGAACGCCGGCGTCGCCAAGGCGGGCAATCTGATGCAGATGGAAAAGCAGACGTTTGACTTTGTGACGGGCATCAACTACGCCGGCTACTTTCTGTGCGCGAAGTACGCCTCCGCGATCATGATGGCGCAGCACGAGGCCGACCCGGAGATGTTTTTCGACATCGTCGAGATTAACTCCAAGTCCGGGCTGGAGGGCAGCAAGAACAACTTCGCCTACGCCGGCTCCAAGTTCGGCGGCATCGGGCTGACGCAGTCGTTCGCGCTGGAGCTGTGCCCGTACAACATCAAGGTCAACGCCATCTGCCCGGGCAACTATCTGGACGGCCCGCTGTGGTCGGATCCGGAGCGCGGGCTGTTCGTGCAGTATCTGAATGCCGGCAAGGTGCCGGGGGCAAAGACGGTCGAAGACGTGCGGCGCTGGTACATGGCCAAGGTGCCGATGAACCGCGGGTGCTTTCCGAAAGACGTCGCGCGCGCGATCTTCTATTGCGTCGAGCAGCAGTACGAGACCGGTCAGGCCATTCCGGTGACCGGCGGACAGGTCATGCTAAGCTAGGGCGTTTGAAAGGGAGAAATTGCTTCCCGAGCGAGATTTCCGTCCGCTTTCGCGGAGAATTCGCGGGCTTCGCCGCGCAGCGCCGCATCGGGCATTCGCAGCGGCCAAATGGCGGAAGCGGCGCCGGAAATCTCAGGCGCTCTCCGGGCTGAGCGGCGTCGAAATTGCATCTTGGGAAATCTTCAATTTCCATCTGCGCAGGCGCGAGGGCCTGCAAAAGCGGTTTGGCCGCCGGGCGAAGGTCATTTGGGAGGAAGCGGCGATGCAGGAAAAATGGTTCTGCGAGAATTGCCAGACGGTCTTTGAGGAGAGCGGCCGGCGCTGTCCGCAGTGCGGGAGCCGCCGGATTCGCGAAGTGCGCGAGGACGATCTGGCTTATTTTTGCGACAAGGATGCGCTCTGGGCGGCGGTGCTGGAGGACGTGTTCCGGCAAAACGGCGTCGATTTCTACGCGAAGAACCTCATGGGCGCGGCCATGACCATGCGCGCCGGCCTGGCGGGCGAGCTGCGCAGATTCTATGTGCGCTTCGATCAGTGGCCGCTCGCGAAGGCGCTGTACATGGAACTCTTTTCGGCCGAAAGCGGGGATGGTCAGGAAGAATGACGCCTGCCCGGAGCGCATGAGAGGCACATTTCAGGGAGGAGAACGAGCATGGAATACCGCATGGAGCGCGATTCGATGGGGGAGGTGCGCGTGCCCGCCGACCGCTATTGGGGCGCGCAGACGCAGCGCAGCTATCAGAACTTTGCAATCGGCGTCGAGCGAATGCCGGTGGAGATCGTGCGCGCGTTTGGCATCCTCAAAAAGGCGGCGGCGATCGCGAACCACGAACTGCGCCCGGAGCGCATGACGGCGGAGAAGCTCGCCGCCATCGCACAGGCGTGCGACGAGGTCGTCTCCGGCGCGCTCGACGAGCACTTTCCGCTGGTCGTCTGGCAGACGGGCAGCGGCACGCAGTCGAACATGAACGCAAACGAGGTCATCGCCAACCGCGGCAACGAGCTGGCCGGTGGGAAGCTATTGCATCCGAACGACGACGTGAACATGTCGCAGAGCTCAAACGACACCTTTCCGACGGCCATGCACATCGCGGCGGTGCTCGGCATCGAGGACCGGCTGATGCCGCAGATGCGCAGGCTGATTGAGACGTTCCGGCGGCTGGAGGCGGAGAACGAAGGCGTCGTCAAGTCCGGCCGCACGCACCTTCAGGACGCCACGCCGATCCGGTTTTCACAGGAGATCTCCGGCTGGCGCGGCATGGTCGAGGTATCGCTCGGAATGCTGGAAGCGGCGCTGCCGGGGCTGAGGCGGCTCGCGCTGGGCGGCACGGCGGTGGGCACGGGTCTCAACTGCCCGAAGGGCTTTGATACCGCCGTGGCGCGCGCGGTCTCCGAGCTGACGGGCAAGCCGTTCACCACCGCGCCGAACAAGTTCCACGCCCTGACCTCCAAGGACGAGCTAGTCTTTGCGCACGGCGCGCTCAAGGCGCTGGCGGCGAATCTGATGAAGATCGCCAACGACGTGCGCTGGCTGGCGTCCGGCCCGCGCTGCGGGCTGGGAGAGATCCGGATCCCGGAGAACGAGCCGGGCTCGTCGATCATGCCGGGCAAGGTCAATCCGACGCAGTGCGAATCGCTGACGATGGTCGCCGTGCAGGTCATGGCGAACGACGTCGCCGTGGGCATGGCTGCCTCACAGGGCAACTTTGAGCTGAATGTGTTCATGCCGGTGTGCATCTACAACTTCCTGCAATCGGTGCGGCTGCTCAGCGACGGCATCGCGTCGTTCAACGACCACTGTGTGTCCGGCATCGTCGCCGACCGCGAGAAGATGCGCAGCAACCTGCACAATTCGCTGATGCTGGTCACGGCGCTCAATCCCTACATCGGCTACGACAATGCCGCGCGCACGGCGAAAAAAGCCTACGCGGAGGGCATCTCGCTCAAGGAAGCCTGCGTCGCGCTCGGCTATCTGACGCCGGAGAAGTTCGACGAGGTGTTCCACCCCGAACAGATGGCATAGACCGGCAGCCGTAGAGCCGGCGGGTGATCGCCGTCTCGCAGGAGTTGCGAGCGGATGGCGAAAGCCGTGCCTGCAACGGCCGGGCAGTGTGGGAATGACAGAAGAAGCCCGCAGGCGCGTTTCCGCCTGCGGGCTTTCTTTTGCAATGCCGGTTTGGTTATCCAAACAGCGCGTCCACAAACGCGCGGGCGTCGAAGGGCTGCATGTCGTCGAGCTTTTCGCCGAGGCCGATGTAGCGCACCGGCAGGCCCAGCTCGTTGCGGATGGCGATGGCGATGCCGCCCTTGGCCGTGCCGTCGAGCTTGGTCAGGATGATGCCGTCGAGGTTGGCAACCTCGCCGAACACCTTGGCCTGCGCGAGGCCGTTCTGGCCCGTCGTCGCGTCGATGACCAGCAGCGCGCTCAGCGCCGCCTCGGGATATTCGCGCTCGACGACGCGGCTGATCTTGCGCAGCTCCTCCATCAGGTGGGATTTGTTGTGCAGCCGCCCCGCGGTATCGACGATCAGCACGTCGGCGTGGCGGCCCTTTGCGGCCTGAATGCCGTCGTAGACGACCGCCGCCGGGTCGGCGCCCTCGTGCTGCTTGACGATCGGCACGTCGGCGCGCTCTGCCCAGATGGTCAGCTGTTCGGCCGCGGCGGCGCGGAAGGTATCGCCCGCGCAGATGACCACGCGGCGCCCCATGACCTTCATGCGCGAGGCCAGCTTGCCGATCGACGTCGTCTTGCCGACGCCGTTGACGCCGATGATGAGCAGCACCATCGGGCTGGTCAGCTGCATGGGTTCGGCGCGCAGGATGTCGGTGAGGATTTCCTTCAGCGCCTCGCGCGCCTTCGCCGGGTCGCCGATCTTTTCCGAGGTGCACTTCTCGCGCAGCCGCCCAACCGCCAGCTCGGTCGTCGCCATGCCGACGTCGGCCATGATGAGGATGTCGGTCAGATCCTCGTAGAATTCATCGTCGAGCTCCTTGTAGTTCTCGACGAGCTCGTCCATTCGGCCGGAAAACGCCTCGCGCGTGCGCTTCATGCCGGCCTTGATCCTGTCAAACAATCCCATGGGGAACCTTCTCCTTCCTCGTTTGGCTTGACCCTTTTAGAAAACTCTCGGCATTGCGGATTCTTTCCGATTCAACCCCCGCTAGCTGGCCTCGTTGAGCATCACCGAGACGGTCTTGGAGATGCCCTTTTCCTCCATCACCACGCCGTAGAGCGAATCGCACCGCTCCATCGTGCCCTTTCGGTGGGTGATGACGATGAACTGCGTGTTCTGCGAGTAGGCCTTGAGATAATCGGCGTAGGTGTCGATGTTCGCATCGTCGAGCGCCGCCTCGATCTCGTCGAGGATGCAAAACGGCGTCGGCTTCAGGTCGAGGATCGCAAACAGGATCGCGATGGCCGTCAGCGCGCGCTCGCCGCCCGAGAGCAGCGAGAGCATCTGCAGCTTCTTGCCCGGCGGCTGAGCCACGACGTCGATGCCGCAGTTCAGCGCGTCCTTGGGATCCGTCAGGCGCAGCTCAGCCTTGCCGCCGCCGAACAGCTTCACGAACGTGCGCTGGAAGTTTTCGTTCATCAGCGCGAACTGCGTCCGGAACTGCACCTCCATCTTCTGCTCCAGCTCCTCGACGATGCGCTGCAGATCCGCCTCGGCCTTGATGAGGTCGTCGCGCTGCGAGGTCATCTCCTCGACGCGTGCGCACGTCTGCCGGTACTCGTCCACGGCGGCGACGTTGACCGTGCCCATCGCCCTGATCCGCTGGCGGATGGCGGCGATGCGCTTTTCCGATTCGGACAGCTTGAAGTCCGCCTGGCGGAACGGCTCGGCGCCGGCGTAGGTCAGCTCGTAGTCCTCCCAGATGCGATCCTGAATCTGCTTGAACTCCGCCTCGACGCGCGCCAGCTGCAGTTCGGCGCGGTGATGGCGGTCGCTGAATTCGTCCAGCTGGCCGCGCAGCGCGTCGATCTCCTCGCCCAGCGCCTGCAACCGCTTCTGCGCGCCGGTTCGCTCGGCGTCGGCGGAATTGAACGTCGCCCGCGCGGCGTCCAACTCGGCCTTGCCCCTTTCGAGCGCCGCCGAGTCGCGCGCAAGCGCCGCGGTGTTTTCCTCGAGCTCCGCCGTGCAGCGCTTCAGGGTCTCGGCACTCTCGGCGAGCATTCGCTCGGCGTCCTCCGCCTCGGCGGCGAAACGGTCGCGCTCGGCGATGCGCGCCTCCAACCCGCGCTTGCGCGAGACCAGCGCGACCTTCGCGTCGCCCGCCTCCGCGCGCTTCTTTTCGACCTCCGTGCGCAGCGCGTAGATCTCCTCCTGCAGCTTGCGGACTTCCTCCTGGCGCGCGCCGGTCGACTCCTCGGCGTCCTGCTGGCGGGTGTCCAGCCCCTCAAGCGAGGACTGGATCTCCTTCAGCTGCGCCCGGAGCCGCTCGCGCTCCTGTTCCACGCGCTCCACGCGGGCGCTGTTGCCGGCCTGCTCGTCCAGCGCGGCCTTGAGCTGCGCCTCGGCGCGCGCGACTGCGGCCTCCTGATGGCGGAGCGAATCGTACAGCTCGCCCCGCTCCTGCTTCATCCGGGCGCGCTTTTGCTCGGATTCGGCGTATTCCGCCCGGATTTTTTCCAGCTCGCCGTCGATGCGCTGAAGCGCCTGCTCGGTCTGCTCGATCTCGCGCGAGCGCGAGAGCAGGCTCGTCATGCGCGATTGCACGCTGCCGCCGGTCATCGAACCGCCGGAGTGCATCACGTCGCCCTCGAGCGTCACCAACCGGAACTGATACCGCCCAGCGCGCTGGATGGCGATGCCGGCCGTCAGATCCTCGGCGACGACGGTGCGCCCGAGCAGGTTGTCCACGACGCCGCGATACTTTTCGTCATAGGAAATCAGTTCCGATGCGAGGCCGACGCAGCCCGGCATCGCGAGCACCTGCCGCTCCTGTGCGGAGAGCGTGCGCCCGCGCACGGACGAAATCGGCAGAAACGTCGCGCGGCCAAAGCGGTTCTTGCGCAGGTACTCGATCATGCGCTTGGCGTCCTCGTCCCGGTCGACGACGATGTTCTGCAGCGCGCCGCCCAGCACCATGTCGATGGCGCGCTCGAGCTTTTCGGGCACGTGGATCAGGTCGGCGACGACGCCGTGCACGCCGCTGCCGCTTAAGCGGCGCGCCTGCATGAGCACCTGTTTGACGGAATTGTTGTATCCCTCGTAATCGCGCTGCATCTCGCGAAGCAGCTTGAGCCGGGAATCGCGCTGCTGCCGCTCGGACTGCATGGTGCCGATTTGCTCCGACAGCCCGGACGCCTGTTCGCCGAGCCGCTGAAGCGCGCCGGACAGTTCGCTCAGCCGGGCGGAGATTTCTTTTTGTCCGGACTGTTCGACATTGAGCCGGTCCTGCGCCTCGCGCACCTGCTCGCCCAGCGAATCGACGCCCGCCTGCTCGCGCGCCCGCTCGCCCTCCATGCTGCCCAGCCGCTCCTCGAGCGCGGATTGCATGGCGCCGAGCCGCGCGCGCTGGCTGCGCACGTCTCCCAGGCGGTTCATGGCCTGGATGATCTGTTGCTTTTCGCTCTCGGCGCGCGCTTCCAGATCGGAAAGGCGCTTCTCCGATTGCGAAAGCTCCGCTTCCCGGACGGTCTGGCGATCCTCTTCGGCGCGCACCTCCTGCGTTTCGCCGTCGATGAACGCGCGCATCTTGACCAGCCGGTTCTGGATGCCTTCGCGCCCTTCGGCCGCCGCAGTGCGCTCGGCGGTGATGCGGTCGCGCTCGCGCGTGGCGGACAGGATGCGCTCCTGCGCGACGCGCACGGCGCCTTCGCCGGCCTCGACCTCGCGGATCAGCCGCTGCACGGCCTCGCGCTTTTCCGCCGCCTCCGCTTCGAGCGCCGCGAGCTGTTCCTGAACCGCGTCGCGCGCCGCGCCGGACTTTTCGAGCTGCTCGTTCGCCTGCAGGATCGATTCGCCCAGCGCCTGCACCGCATCCTTCAGCTCCCGGATGCGCGCCTCATAGCGCTCGGTGCGCAGCAGAAAGACGTTTAAGTCGAGCAGCTTCAGCTCGTCGCGCAGCGCCAGATACTCGCGCGCCGCCTCGCTCTGTTCGCGAAGCGGCTCGACGCGCGATTCCAGCTCCGAGAGGATGTCCTCGACGCGGGAGAGGTTGTCGCGCGTGTGCTCCATGCGGCGCTGCGCCTCGAGCTTGCGCGCCTTGTACTTGACGATGCCGGCGGCCTCCTCAAAGACCTGCCGGCGATCCTCGGACTTCTGCGAAAGGATTTCGTCGATTCGCCCCTGTCCGATCAGGGAATAGCCGTCCTTGCCGACGCCGGTATCCCGGAAGAGGTCGACGATGTCGCGCAGGCGGCAGGCGGTGCCGTTGATCTTGTATTCGCCCTCGCCGCTGCGGTAGACGCGCCGCGTGACGGCGACCTCGGCGAAGTCGATCGGCAGCGACTTGTCCGAATTGTCGAACACGAGCGTCACCTCGCAGAACGCGAGGCGGCGGCGCTTCTCGGTGCCGTTGAAGATGACGTCCTCCATCTTCGCGCCGCGCAGCGTCTTGGCGCTCTGCTCGCCGAGCACCCAGCGGACGGCGTCGGCGATGTTCGACTTGCCGCAGCCGTTCGGGCCGACGACGCCGGTGATGCCGCCGTCAAATGAAATCTCCACGCGATCCGCGAACGATTTGAACCCGTGGATGATGAGTTTTTTCAGTCGCAATTCAGGACAACGCTCCCATTCTCTTCAGTGCATCCCTCGCGGCGGCCTGCTGGGCGCTCTGCTTGCTCGATCCGCTGCCTTCGCCCAGCGCGCGAACGCCTGCGCGCACGCGGTAGGAAAACTTTGGCGCGTGCGGCGGCCCCTCCATCGAGATGAATTCATACTCGGGCATTTCGCCGTCCCGCTGCATGATCTCCTGCAGGCGCGATTTGCTGTCCAGATGATCGGCAAGCGACTGGGGGCGAAGCTCGCTTCCCAGCACGCGCGAGACCACCTCGACGGCACAACCAAACCCGCCGTCCAGATAGACGGCGGCAAAGACGGCCTCCATGACATCCGAGAGGATCGACGGCTTGTCCCGTCCGCCGGAGCGCTCCTCGCCGACCGAGAGGCGGATGAACCGCCCCAGCCCGATGCGCCGCGCGGCGCTGCAGAGCGTCTCCTCGCGCACCAGCGCGGCGCGGATGCGCGTCAGCTTGCCCTCGTCCACGTCCGGCAGTTCGCGATAGAGGTAGTCGCTCACGGCGAGCTCGAGCACCGCGTCGCCCAAAAACTCCAGCCGCTGATAGTGCGGCACATGATGATCCCCCCCGAAGGAGGGATGCGTCAGCGCCGTCTCGAGCAGCTTGGGATTGCGAAACGCATAGCCGAGCTTTTCACACAGTTCCCGCACGCCGCTCAGGCCTTCTTCACGATGTAATCCACGATGTCGCCTACCGTGCGGATCGCGCTGATGGCGTCGTCCTCGACGGTCATGTTGAACTCCGCCTCGAGGTCCATCACCAGCATCATCAGGTTCGCGCTGTCCGCGCCGAGATCGTCGATCAGCGCGGCGTTTTCCACCACGCGGTCCTCGCTGATGGGCAGCTGTGCCAGAATGTACTTCTTCACCGTTTCAAAAACCTTCGTCCGATCCATTGTAACCATCCCTTCAATGTTGATTTGTCTGGCCGCGTCGCCTTCCAACCCTGTCAGAAGGGGGAAGCCGCGGCTGCGGGAAATTTCAGACGGATTCCAGACCGGCAAGTCCCTCGCGGATGCGCTCCACGACGCCGCCTTCGAGCATCGTCCGCGCCTGGCGGACGGCATTGCAGATGGCTTCTTCGCCGGAACTTCCGTGCGCCTTGACGACGGCGCCCTCCACGCCCAGCAGCGGCGCGCCGCCATAGGCGTTGTAGTCCAGCCGCCGTTTGAACGCCCGGAAGGCGGGCTTGCTCAGCGCCGCGCCGATCTTCGTCGCAAACGACGACATTAGGCTCTCCTTGAGCATCGCCATCATTGCCTCGGCCATGCCCTCGGTGTACTTGAGGATGATGTTGCCCGCGAAGCCGTCGGCGACGACGACGTCGAATTCGCCCATCGGCGCCACGCGCGCCTCGCAGTTTCCGCAGAAGCGATAGCTCTTTTGTGCGGTCATCAGCGCATACGCCTCGCGCACGGTCTTGTTGCCCTTTTCCGCCTCGACGCCGATGTTGGCCAGGCCGACCTGGGGATCGGCGACGCCCATCACGCTGTGCATGTAGACGCTGCCCATCAAGCCGAACTGCGCCAGATACTTCGGCTGGCAGTCGACGTTCGCGCCGAGGTCGATCAGCAGCCATGGCTTCTTCAACCCCGGGAACGCCGAGGCCAGCGCGGGCCGCTCGACGCCCGGGATGCGCCCGAGCCGGAGCATGCCGCAGGCCAGCAGCGCGCCCGTCGATCCGGCGGAGACCACCGCGCCCGCGCGATGCTCGCGCACGGCCAGAACCGCCTGGACCATCGACGAATTGACCTTTTTGCGAACCGCCAGCATCGGCGATTCATCCATGCCGATGACCTCGTCGGCTTCGATGAGCTCCATCCGCGCCCGCACGTCCTCCGCCGAATCGATCAGCGGCTTGAGCCGCTGCGACGGCCCGGCCAGCAGGATCTTCACATCGCCGTATTTCCGAAGCGCGGCGATCGCGCCTTTGACAATCGCGTCCGGCGCATTGTCGCCGCCCATGGCGTCCAGCGCGATGATGTATTCCGCCATC
Source organism: Candidatus Faecivicinus avistercoris (assembly GCA_018716805.1). Lineage (GTDB taxonomy): Bacteria > Bacillota > Clostridia > Christensenellales > Aristaeellaceae > Faecivicinus > Faecivicinus avistercoris. Next base: position 34,356 of record DVJL01000086.1, read on the forward strand.
CAACCCCTCCAAACGATGCGGCGCATTGCCTGCGCGCATGTTTCTCCATTATTTTACCAGAAAACCCTCTAAGAATCAAGCCTCGCGCCGCCATCGGCAGGTCTGCGCATGCCGCGTAGGCAAACGCCGGCCTTTTCCCGCATCGCATGGGGCGGGCAGGAAGCGCTCGGCCATTGTCGGACGATTCTTGCGCGAACCGTTTCGCCTCAGAGGTCCTCCAGACGGATCTTCGAGTTCTCCCGCGCCTGCCGGTAGATCGAGAACCGGCTGCCGATCGTCTGCACCGGCTCGGCGTGCACGCGCGCGCAGAGCGCCTCGCACGCCTCGCGGGCGCTGCCGAACGGCGCGTTTTTCTGCACGTTGACCTTGATGAGTTCGCGCGCTTCGAGCGCGTCCCAGCACTGCTTGACCAGATTGTCCGTGATGCCGTCCTTGCCGATCTGGAGCACCGGCTCCATCGCGTTGCACATGGCTCGAAGGGCCGCGCGCTGTTTTGTCGTCATTTGATCGATCCTCCGTTATTCCACAAAGTCAAATTCCATGCCGCCGACGACCACCGAATCGCCCTCCTGCGCGCCCTGTTCGCGCAGCGCGTCGATCACGCCCATGCGGCGCAGCGAGCGGTGGAAGTAGTTGAGCGATTCCTCGTTGTCGAAGTTGACCGAATCGACCAGCCGGTCCATCGCGCGGCCGGTCACGACGAACGCGCCGTCCTCCTTCGCGATGGAGAACGGTTCGCCGTCCAAATCGGTCAGCTCGCCCAGCGGTTCCTCCGCAAACGGTTCCGCGGGCGGGCAGTGTTCGAGCATCTCCGCCACGGCGAACATCAGCTCGCGGAAATCCGGCCGGGTCGCCGCCGAGACGGCGAAGATCTGAAGCCCGGTGCCGGCCAGCTTGTCCTTCAGCCGCGCAAGGTTTTCCTCCGCGCCGGGCAGGTCCATCTTGTTGGCGACCACGATCATCGGCCGCTTTGCCAGATCGCCATAGGCCTCCAATTCGCGCATGATGGCGTCGAAGTCCTCGAGCGGATCGCGCGATTCGCTGCCGGAGATGTCGAGCACGTGCAGAAGCATCCGCGTGCGCTCGACGTGGCGCAGGAACGCATGACCCAGACCGACGCCCTGCGACGCGCCTTCAACCAGTCCGGGGATGTCCGCCATCACGAAGCTCGACTCGCCGATCTTGACGATGCCGAGATTCGGCTGCAGCGTCGTAAAGTGGTAATTCGCGATCTTCGGCCGCGCCGCCGTGACGACGGACAGGATCGTCGATTTGCCGACGTTCGGGAAGCCCACCAGCCCCACGTCGGCGATGGACTTCAGTTCCAGCGTGACCTCGACGACCTCGCGCTTTTCGCCGGGCTTGGCGAACTGCGGCGCCTGCCGCGTCGGCGTGGCGAAGTGCTGGTTGCCAAAGCCGCCGCGCCCGCCGCGGATGAGCGTGCGCCGGACGCCCGGTTCGTTCAAGTCGAGCAGCAGTTTGCCCGTCGCGCGCTCGCGCACGACCGTCCCCGGCGGCACCTCGATGACGACGTCCGCGCCGGAGCGGCCCGAACGCCGGCCGCTGGAGCCGTCCTCGCCGTTTCCGGCGGTGAACTTGCGGCGGTAGCGGAAGTCCATCAGCGTGTGCATCCGGTCCGTCGCCAGAAAGACGACGTCGCCGCCGCGGCCGCCGTCGCCGCCGTCGGGGCCGCCCGCCTGAACGAATTTCTCCCGGTGGAACGATACGCAGCCGTTGCCGCCGTCGCCCGCCTTGACCGTGATGTTGACAACGTCTACAAATAGCGCCATATTCTCAAAACTCCTATCCGGCGTCGCGCGCCGCATCCTGCGGCTTCGCCGCGGTCTCCATGTGTTTTTCGCAGAGGCCGTCCGCCAGCGGGCACGATTCGCATGCCGGCTTGCGCGCCGCGCAGACGCGGCGGCCGTGCCAGATCAGCAGGTGGTGCGCAAACGACCAGATGTCCCTCGGCAGAATCTCGCGCAGCTGCTTCTCCACGCGCTCGGGCGTGGTCGCGTCGGCCAGCCCGATGCGGCGCGAGACGCGGAACACATGCGTGTCCACGGGGATCTGCGCGTCGCCAAACGCGGCCAGCAGCACCACGCCGGCGGTCTTCTGGCCGACGCCGGGCAGTTTCATCAGCTCCTCGCGCGTGCTGGGCACTTGTCCCGCGTACTTTTCGACGATGGCGCGCGACGCGGCGACGATGTTCTTCGCCTTGTTGTGGTACAGGCCGCACTCGCGGATCAGCGGTTCGAGCTGTTCTGGCTCGAGCTTTGCCATGGCGAACGCGTCCGGATACAGCGGGAACAGCCGCGCCGTGACCTGATTGACCCGCCTGTCGGTGCACTGGGCGGACAGGATCGTCGCCACCAGCGTCTCAAACGGATTGGAAAAATTCAGCTCCGGCCGGGCCTGTGGATACAGTTCTTCCAGCCTGCGCATGACCTCCGCCGCGCGCGCCGCATCCATCGTCATTCCTCCCATCGCCTTTGTAATCCTTCGCCGCTGGGCGAACGGCCATTGAACTCCCTACATTATACTATTTTGCCGCGCTCCGGGTCAAGCAAAACGTCCCATTCTTCAACAGAATGCAACATTGGCTTTGCGAATTGGGACGGAGCGGGATATTCCGGAATGCCGTCTGCACAGCCGCGGATCGTCCGACGCTGGGGCCTTTTCGGGCTTCGCCGCGCCGCTTTGGCTGAAGTCGAAAGCGCGTCCGGATGGCGGCTCCGGCGCAAAATTCCCGTCTCAGGCAATGCGGCCGGACTCAGCGGATGGGGATCGCGCTTAGGGACGGGCGTCCGCTTCCGCCGTACTCGACGCGGTACAGCCCGATCAGATTGCCTGTGTTCACAAAACGAAGCGCGCGGATCACGGCCGAAGTGTCCTCCAGACGGAAGCGGACGGACAGCCCGCATCCCATTGAAACTTCCCTCGGCGTGGAGACGATGCGCGAGGGAATGCCCTCGCGCCGCAGCGCGGCCTCGAGCAAGAGCACCTGCTGGCGCGACCGGAACGCGGCCACGCCGTACACCTCCTGCATGGTTGTTTCCCTCCCTCGAAATGGGGCGCGGACGGCTCGCCGCCGCGGGCGCGCCCCGGCTTCTTCGCGCGCCGGTGGTTCTGAAAGCCGGCCGTGCGCGTAGTATATTGTACGCCCGCATGCGGCGGCGCGTGAAGGAGGGGTATCCGTGTCCATCTACTTTGACAACGCAGCCACCAGTTCTCCCAAGCCTCCGGAGGTGGTGGAAGCCGTCGTGCAGGCGCTGACGCGCTTCAATGCCAATCCCGGCCGATCGGGGCATCGCGCCGCGATCGAGGCCGGGCGGATCGTGCTCGACGCACGCGAGCGGCTTCAGGCGCTGATCGGCGCGGAAGATCCGTCGTGCGTGATCTTCGCGTTCAACTGCACCGACGCGCTCAATCTGGCCATCAAGGGCACGCTGCGCTTCGGCGACCACGCGATCGCCACGCGGCTCGACCACAATTCCGTGCTCCGCCCGCTGAGCGAGCTGGCCGCTCGGGGGAGGATCGGGCTGACGCTGATCGATCCCCGGCCGGACGGGTTCGTCGATCCCGCCGACGTCGCCGCGGCCGTCCGCGCGAACACGCGGCTGATCGTCATGCCGCACGCGAGCAACGTCACCGGCGCGATTCAGCCGGTCGCCGCCGTGGGGCAGATTGCGCGCGAGCGCGGCGTCCGCTACCTGATCGACGGCGCGCAGGCGCTGGGGGCGCTTCCGGTGAACGTCCGCGCGCTGCGCTGCGACCTGTACGCCTTTCCCGGGCACAAATCGCTGCTCGGGCCGCAGGGCACCGGCGGGCTGTACATCCGGCCGGGCGTCGAGCTGTTCACGCTGCGCGAGGGCGGCACGGGCAGCGCGTCCGACAGCATGCTTCAGCCGAAGGAGCTGCCGGACCGCTACGAATCCGGCACGCTCAACCTGCCGGGCATTGCGGGGCTCGGCGCCGGCTGCGCGCACGTCGCCGGACGGCTTTCGCAGATCGTCAGCCACGAGCGCGAACTGACCGGCGCGATTCGAGAGGGACTTTCCAAAATCGAGGGCGTGGAGATCTATTCGCCCGCCGAGGAGGCCGCCTGCACGGGGATCGTCTGCTTTAACGTGGGGGATCTGAGCTCTTCAGAAGCCGCCGACGCCCTCGCGCGCGCGGGAATTGCTGTGCGCGGCGGCCTGCACTGCGCGCCGGGCGCCCATCGCTTTCTCGGGACGCTGCTGCGCGGCGCGGTGCGGGCCAGCGTCTCGGCGGCGAACACGTTTGAGGAGGTCGAGGCGTTTCTCCGAACGGTGCGTGAAATTTCTGTTGATTCCGCGGCGACTGGTTGACAACCGGCGGCGGGTTTCCTATACTGAAGGGGAAGGTAGTGAAGGGAGGCGGAAAGTGTGAACCATCGCATCGCCATGGGCCGTTGTATTCGCACAGTTTGCCGTCCCAACGAGGAAAATCCATAGGGCGTTGTGCCCCTGTGGGAGAATTCAGCCGTCGGGTGCGCGCATCCGGCGGCTTTTTGTGCCGCTGCGCGCCGGCGGCGGGGTTTGACGGAGGGATACATGCAAAACGACCGGTCTTCCCGGCAGGGCGGCGCGCTGCGCCTGTTCGGGCGGTTTTACGAATTCATGCGCGGGAGCGCGCGCAAGTACGTCGGCGGCATGCTGGCCGTGACGGTGACGGCCGCGGTGTCGTTTCTGACGCCGATGCTCGTCGGCGGCACGGTGGACGCGATCACGGACGCCGTGCAGGGCAATGGGAACGCGCCGGTCAACCTGCCGGGATTCTTGGCAGGGTGGTTCGAGGCGCGCGGCGGCGTGGCGTATCTAGCGGCGAACGTCTGGGAGATGGCGGCGCTTTTGCTTGCGCTGAGCCTGCTGGGCGGCGCGTTTCAATACCTGCGCGGCCGCTGGTCGGCGGAGGCGAGCGAGGACATTGCCGAACGGCTGCGGCTGCGGCTGTACTCGCACCTTCAGGAGATGAGCTACGCCTATCACGCCAAAGCCGAGACCGGCGACCTGATCCAGCGCTGCACGCAGGATGTCGAGACGGTTCGCCGCTTCCTCGCCAACCAGCTGGTCGAGATCTTCCGGACGGTGGTCATGGTCGTGCTGGCGCTGATTCTCATGTCGCGCATCCACGCGGGGCTGAGGTGGGTTTCGCTGATCCTCGTGCCGCCGCAGTTCGTGCTGGCGTTCTGGTTCTTCCGCTGGGTGCGGAAGCTGTTTGCCGAGGCCGACGAGGCCGACGGCAAGCTCAGCGCGATGCTTCAGGAGAGCCTGACCGGCGTGCGCGTGGTGCGCGCCTTCGGTCGGCAGAAGCACGAGAGCGACCGCTTTGCCGTTCGCGCGGGCGACGTGCACGACAAGTCGGCCCGGCTGTCCGTCGTGTTTGCCCTCTATTGGTCGGGTTCCACCCTGTTGAGTACGGTGCAGGCAGGGCTGACGCTGCTGTTTGGCGTCTGGTTTGCGCTCCGCGGAGAGATTTCGACCGGCGATGTGATGGTGTTCGTCAGCTACGTCTCGATGCTGATCTGGCCGATTCGCGAGCTGGGGCAGATCCTGTCCGACTTTGGCAAGGCGGCCGTCTCGCTCAAGCGCCTCTACGAGATCCTCGACGCGCCGGCCGAGCAAGACACGCCGGGCGCGTCGGACGCGCCCTTGTGGGCGGACATCGAGTTCGACCGGGTCGGCTTTGCCTACGACGGCGGGCAGCCCGTGCTGCGCGACGTCTCCTTTTCCGTTCGGGCCGGGCAGACCGTGGCCATCCTCGGGGCGACCGGGAGCGGAAAGACGACGATGATGAACCTGCTGCAGCGCCTCTACGAGCCGACTTCCGGCCAGATCCGCATCGGCGGGCGCGACATTGCGACGATCGCCAAGTCCTGCCTGCGCGAGCGGGTCGGCTATGTGCTGCAGGAACCGTTTCTCTATTCGCGCACGATCCGCGGCAACATCGCCATCGCGCGGCCGGACGCGCCGCAGGCGGAGATCGACGCGGTCGCGCGCGAGACGGCGTCGGACGGCTTTATCGCCGAGTTCGACGCGGGCTACGACACCTTGGTCGGCGAGCGCGGCGTCACGCTGTCCGGCGGGCAGAAG
>DVJL01000087.1 GCA_018716805.1 Candidatus Faecivicinus avistercoris
ATGAGCGGGGAAACATGCAGAATTGTAGGCCGTATAATGAAATTCCTCACCCAAATGGTGGTATGGCTTTCGGGACGCGTCTAATATTTTTCAAGATCTTAATTTGACAATCGGCCCTCGGAACCGTATAATACCCGTATTGGAAAGAGCAAAGGCGCCTTTCCCCGGATGGGGAACCCGCCTCGCTCTTTTTTGTTTTTTCAATCGCCAACGAATCAGGAGGTTCAAGTCATGAGCAAGTACACTCGCGAGGATATCGTCCGCATGGTGCGGGAGCAGGATGTCGAGTTTATCCGCATGCAGTTCACCGACATCTTTGGCCAGCTCAAGAACGTCGCAATCACCGCCTCGCAGGTCGAGAAGGCCGTCAACAACGAGATCATGATCGACGGCAGCTCCATCGAGGGCTTCGTCCGCATTCAGGAGTCCGACCAGTACCTGCGCCCCGACCTGGACAGCTTTACCATTCTCCCGTGGCGGCCCCAGCACGGCAAGGTCGCGCGGCTGATCTGCGACGTCTACAACCCGGATGGAACGCCGTTCGTCGGCGATCCGCGCGGCGTGCTCAAGCGCGTGCTGGCGAAGGCGGCCGAAATGGGCTACAGCTTCAACGTCGGCCCGGAGTGCGAGTTCTTCCTGTTTGAGACGGACGACGACGGCAAGCCGACGACCAAGACCGGCGACGAGGCGGGCTATTTCGACTTGGGCCCGCTCGACCACGGCGAGAGCACGCGCCGCGAAATTTGCATGGCGCTGGAGCAGATGGGCTTTGAGATCGAGGCTTCGCATCACGAAGTCGCCGCCGGCCAGCATGAGATCGACTTCCGCTATGCCGACGCGCTGACCGCCGCGGACGACATCATGACGTTCAAGCTCGCGGTGAAGTCCATCGCTCAGAAGAACGGCCTGCACGCCACATTCATGCCCAAGCCGGTGTTCGGCATCAACGGCTCCGGCATGCACACGAACATGTCGCTGTTCAAGGACGGCAGGAATGCGTTCTATGACGAGAGCGATCCGCTGAAGCTGTCCAAGACGGCCTACAACTTCATCGCCGGCCTGCTGCACCACGTCAAGGGCATGGTCGCCATCACGAACCCGCTGGTCAACTCCTACAAGCGGCTCGTGCCCGGCTATGAGGCGCCGTGCTACATCGCGTGGTCGGCCAGGAACCGCTCTGCGCTGATCCGCATCCCGGCCGCGCGCGGCCAGGCCACCCGCGTGGAGCTGCGCTGTCCGGATCCGTCCTGCAACCCCTATCTGGCGCTGGCCGTGTGCCTCGCTGCGGGTCTGGACGGCATCGAGAAGGACATGACCCCGCCCGCGGAGATCAACGACAACATCTTCGCCATGGACGCCGCCACCCGCGCCGCCCGCGGCATCGACAGCCTGCCCGGCTCGCTGTCCGACGCCGTCGACGCGCTCGAGGCCGACGAGCTGATCGCCGGCACGCTGGGCGACCATGTGCTGAAGAACTATGTCGCCGGCAAGCGCAAGGAATGGGATGCGTTCCGCATGGCCGTCACCGATTGGGAAATCGGCAAGTACGTCATCCTGTACTGATCGCAGCGTCGATATATTTATATAGAAGGGAGGCGGCGCGAATGGGCCGGGTCATCATTGCATTTCCGCACAATGCGACGCGGGAGAAGATCGGCCGCTTCGTCGAGCTGTGCGGACATGAGCTGCACGGAAGCTGCCGCAGCGGGGCGGAGGTTCTGCGCGCGGTGCGCCAGTCGGGCGGCGCGGTGATTTGCGGATACAAGCTCTCCGACATGACCGCCGACGAGCTTGCCCGCCGTCTCGATGGATCGGCGCGGATGCTGGTGATCGCTTCTCCAATCAACCTCGAACATGTGGAGAATTCCGAGATCCTGCGCCTCGCCGCGCCATTTTCCCGCGCCGCGCTGCAGGAGGCGCTGGATGAGCTGTTTCATCAGAAGGAGCCCCCAGCTTCCCGTCCTGTGCCGCCGCAGCGCACGCCGGAGGAAGTGGCATTGATCAACCATGCGAAGGAGGTTCTCATGGCGCGCGGCATGACCGAGCCGCAGGCGCACTCGCTCTTGCAGCAGCGCAGCATGCGCAATCGCTGCCGAATGACACAGACCGCCGAGGAAATCATCATCGCCTATGAGATCAACGCCCGCAAAGCGCCCTGAAAGCGCTTGACCGCCTTGCGCCGCACCTCGATCAGAGAGGTGCGGCGCTTTTTGCTGTCGAATTGTGTGTTATTTTCGTGGCTGATATTGACAAATTATTTCGCTTGTGATATACTTCACCTATATTTTGAAATACTTTTGTCACAAAGGATGGCTGATGATGAAACACGCTCGAATGATCTCGCAGAAATGGATGAACGTGCGACGGTATGGCTTTCGCGCGGCCGTGCTTGCGGCGCTGTTGATGGTCATCTGTTCGATGGGCGCGATGGCGGCCACGCACACCGTCAACACCGACAGCCGCGTCTATCGAAGCCCCGACCTGTCTTCCCAATATGTGGCGCTCCCCGAAGGGATGCAGGTCAACTTGGTTGCAACCTATAACGGCTGGGCGATGATCGAAAACGCCGGCGTATATGGCTATACGAACGCGGCGCACTTGACGGAGAACGCCGAGTCCGAGGCGCCGCAGGCTGCCGTCATCACGGCGGACACCTACGTCTTTCAGTCTCCGAGCCTGAGCAGCGCGCGCCTGAGCGTGCCGCAGGGGATGCGGATCGAGCTGGTCGCCGTCAACGGCGACTGGGCCATGGTGCGCAACGGCTCCGTTTATGCCTATATGTACGCCGGCCACGTCGCGCTCGAGTCCGAAGTCGTACCGGAACCGACGGCCGCGCCGACGG